>NZ_JBLZHT010000003.1:0-521676 GCF_048892525.1 Hwanghaeella sp. LZ110
AGCACCATCGCCTGAACGAGATGCTCGGCATCGAAACCTTCTTCTGCGACACGCATTCGCCATGGCAAAAAGGCGGCGTCGAAAACGCCATCCTACGGCTCAGACGCCACCTCGCCCGAAAAACCGACATCACCAAAATCACACAATCAGATATCGCCGATATCCAAAACGCCCAAAACCAAACACCCCGAAAATGTCTTGGGTTCAAAACCCCCTTCGAGGTATTTAACGAAGGATCAATAACCGTTGCACTTCAAACGTGACTCCACCTACCCGCCTGCGCGGGTATGACGGGGCGTGGGGTTTCATTCTCATCCTGAGGAGGCGCGATAGCGCTGTCTCGAAGGAGGGGCTGTAAGTCCGGTGCTTGCAGAGGGCTCCCCCTTCGAGACGCTACGCTCCTCAGGGTGAGGGTGCATTTGTTGATACATCGTCACCCCGGACGTGATCCGGGGTCCAGGGCGGCAGGCGCGATTGGTGCGTGTGGCTCTGGATAACCGCCTGCGCATTCCACAAATCGTCGAATTCTCATCCTGAGGAGGCGCGGTAGCGCCGTCTCGAAGGAGGGGCTGGAAATGCGGTGCTTCCAGCGGGCTCCCCCTTCGAGACGCTGCGCTCCTCAGGGTGAGGGTGCATTTATCTGATACATCGTCACCCCGGATCTGATCTGGGGTCCAGAGCGGCGGGCGCGATTGGTGCGTGTGGCCCTGGATAACCGCCTGCGCGAATATGACGGGGCGTGGGAGGCCTTTTTCTCATCCTGAGGAGGCGCGATAGCGCCGTCTCGAAGGAGGCGCTGTAAGGGCGGTGCTTTCAGGAAGGTCACCCTTCGAGACGCGGCGCTCCTCAGGGCGAGGGTGCATTTGTTGATACATCGTCACCCCGGACCCGATCCGGGGTCCAGGGCGGCGGGTGCGATGGGGCTGTTTTACACCCGCTCCAGGCCGATTGCGATGCCTTGGCCGACGCCGATACACATGGTTGAGAGGGAGCGCTTGCCGCCGGTCAGGCTGAGTTCCAGCGCGGCGGTGCCGGTGATCCGGGCGCCGGACATGCCCAGCGGGTGGCCCAATGCGATAGCGCCGCCATTGGGGTTGATATGGGGCGCAGCCGGGTCCAGACCAAGGTCCCGCAAGACCGCAATTCCCTGAGAGGCAAAAGCTTCGTTCAGTTCAATCACGTCGAAATCGGATGGCGCCAAACCCAGCAAGGTACACAGCTTTTTGGTGGCGGGCGCTGGGCCCATTCCCATGATGCGGGGCTCAACACCGGCCGTCGCACCGCCCAGAATGCGGGCAATCGGGGTTAAGCCATGGGCCTTGGCAGCCGCTTCGGATGCGATGATCAAGGCTGCGGCCCCGTCATTGACGCCAGACGCATTGCCCGCGGTCACAGTTCCACCCTTGCGAAACGGCGTGCCAAGTGCTGCCAGTTTTTCCAGAGAGGTGCGGCGGGGATGTTCATCGGTATCCACGACAAGTGGATCGCCCTTGCGCTGGGGGATGGTGACGGGCGTGATTTCTTTTGTCAGACGACCATTGCCCTGGGCGGTGCTGGCCTTTTCCTGGCTGGCGAGGGCAAAGGCGTCCTGATCTTCACGGCTGACCTTGAAATCTTCAGCCACATTCTCGCCGGTCTCCGGCATGGAATCGATGCCATATTGCTGTTTCATCAGCGGATTCACAAAGCGCCAGCCAATGGTCGTGTCATAGATTTCGGCATTCCGGGAAAAGGCCGTATCAGCCTTTGGCATGACGAAGGGCGCACGGGACATGCTTTCCACGCCACCTGCAATGGCCAGGGAAATTTCGCCTGCCTTGATCGCCCGGGCGGCCGTGATGATCGCATCCATGCCAGAGCCGCACAGACGGTTCATTGTCGTTCCGGGGACAGATACCGGCAGACCTGCCAGAAGGCTGCTCATCCGGGCGACATTGCGGTTGTCTTCGCCGGCCTGATTGGCACAGCCGAAATAGACTTCCTCTACAGCGGCCCAATCCACCTTGTCGTTGCGCGCCATCAGCGCTTTGATCGGAACAGCGCCCAGATCATCGGCGCGCACGGCAGACAGGCTGCCGCCAAAACGGCCAATGGGGGTGCGGATATAGTCACAAATATAGGCATCAGTCATGTCAGGCAGCCTTCTCTTTTTTACCATGGGCGGCATCGGTGCGGGCATGAAGCGCGCGCAGGACGTCCAGTTCTTCCGTCGTGGGGGGCGGAGTTTCAGTCACGCTGTCGGCGAAAGCAACAGTCCAGCCGACTGTTGCCTGCACGGCGTCTCGTGTCACGCCCGGATGCAATGATGTGACTGTGAATTCTTTGCGGATCGGATCTGGTTCCCAGACGGCAAGGTCGGTAACCAGCAGCATCGGACCCTGTGTCGTGATGCCCAATCGCTTGCGATGATCCCCGCCTTCGCCATGTCCGAACGAGGTGTAAAAGTCGATTTTGTCCACAAATCCCCGCAAGGATTGCTTCATGGTGATAAACACCTTCTGGCAGGAAGAGGCGATTTCCGGGGCACCGCCGCCACCCGGCAGTCGGATTTTCGGAGTGTGATAATCGCCAATCACCGTGGTGTTGATATTGCCGAAGCGGTCAATCTGTGCGCCCCCCAGGAAGCCAACGGAAATCCGGCCCCCCTGCAGCCAATAGCGAAACATCTCTGGCACGGAGACGGTGGTCACCGCAGTTTCGCATAATTCGCCATCCCCGATGGAGAGGGGCAGCACATCCGGCTTGGTGCCGATGGTGCCGCTTTCATAGATCAGTGTGATATCTGGCGCATGGGTCAGGCGTGCCAGATTACAGGCGGCAGAGGGCGCGCCGATTCCAACAAAGACGACATCGTCATTGGTCAAGGCGCGGGCTGCGGCAATGGTCATCATTTCTGTGGCTGAGAATCTGCTCATGCTGCGGTCTCCTTCAGGCGGGCAATGCGGTCGGCAAAGGCGTCTGGTGTGGCATCCAGGACATTTTCCTGCATCCAGGTGGTGAACAGGTCCCGGTCCGCCGATACCTTGTCCCATTCCAGATAGGCGCTGTTGTCGCGATCATAATAGCCATGGGCATAGGAGGGCGTCGCGCCGCCTGGAACCTGGGCCAGCGCGGTTACGGTCCAGTTCGGCAGGATGCACAGATTGGGGTGCAGACCGCCAAAATCATCGACGATTTCCTCAACCGTCACCACAACGCGCCGGGCGGCCAGGGCGGCTTCTTTTTGAACGCCGATAATGCCTTCGATCAGCACATCGCCTTTGCGATTGGCCTTCTGCGCATGGATCACGGTGACGTCCGGACGCAGGGAAGGGACGGCTGCCAGAACTTCACCCGTAAAGGGACAGGTCACGGATTTGATATTGGGATTAACCCGCTTCAAATCCGCGCCCAGATATCCACGAAAGACTGCACAGGGCAGGCCTGACGCGCCCGCTTCATAGGCTTGCGCCATGGCGGAATGGGAATGTTCCTCCATCTCCAGCGCACGCGGCCATTGGTTTTCCACCGCATCGCGCATCCGGCGCAACAGGCCGACACCTGGATTACCGGCATAGGAAAAGACGACCTTTTTCACCCGGCCCATGCCGATCAACTGGTCATAGATCACATCGGGCGTCATGCGGATCAGGGTCAGGTCTGTGATGCCCTGGCGGATGACTTCATGGGCTGCGGCAAAGGGAATTAAGTGGGTAAATCCTTCAAAAGCAACGGTATCTCCGGATTTCACATTTTCCTGGATCGCGTCTTTAAGCGTCGTTATGGCCGCCATGCTGTGCCTCGCCGATTGGTCATGGAATATACAATACGATGAAGTAGGGACAGGACGATAGGGCCGGGTTGTTCCTTGACGCAAGGAATATGTTCGCATTATAGAATAATGTTCATATTACGAACAATTAAGAAGGTAGGATCCGTGCGCGCCGATACATCCAGTTTTGTGGGGTCCTTTGCAAAGGGGTTGGCGGTCATTCGGTCCTTTGGGCCGGATAATCCGCGCATGACCCTGACGGAGGTTGCGCAGCGCACTGGCACGTCCCGCGCCACGGCACGGCGTTTTCTATTGACCCTGGTGGAATTGGGATATGCGACCAGCGATGGCAAATATTTTGAACTGACCCCCTTGGTTCTGACCCTGGGACAGGCCTATCTGTCGGGCCTGAGTTTCTGGGAAGGGGCGCGTATCTATCTGGAAGAAGTGACGCGCGAAACAAAGCAATCCTGCAGCATCGCAATTCTGGATAAGGGGGAGGTTGTGTATGTCGCCCGGTCCAGCGCACCCCATCGCATTCTGTCGGATGCCATTTATGTCGGGGTGCGCCTGCCAGCCCATGCGACATCACTGGGGCAGGTTCTGCTGGCCTATGGGTCGGACCAGGCCTTGAACGCCTATCTGGCAACAGCACAATTGGTGCGGTTCACGGACAGGACATTGACCACACCGGGCCAGATCCGAAGCCGCCTTCAGGAAATCCGGGGGCGGGGATATGCCCTTGTTGAACAGGAACTGGAAACCGGTCTGATTTCACTGTCGTTGCCTTTACTGGATTTGTCGGGGGGTACGATTGCTGCGATCAATATCAGCGCCCATGCAGGGCGGATTGGGCGTGACGATATGGTTACGCAATACCTGCCGACCTTACAACGTGCCGCCCATAGAATAGGTAAGACTGTTTAGGGTCGGCGCGGAAACCATTTTCCTTCTATTGCTGGTATTTTTCTGGCTTTCCGTCGGCCATGGACCAGGCGTGTGGTGTGGCGTTGTGGCATGCGGTCGCGAACTGCAATCTGCAGGCCCCATCGTCAGACTCGCCGTGCCTTGGTTCAATAATGTTCTTGATCCGATATTTCAGTAAGGAAAAGGTAAGAAAAACTATGAATATTAATTATTCCGTTTTTCGAATTTAACTGGTCATATGAATGATGCGGACGGACAATGAACTTTCAGGGCCTTCTGTCTTGTTCAACGATAAAGCGCAATTTCAGTATTAAGTGGAAATCTTCACGTAATGAATGAAAATCGATCCCAAAATCCAGAACCAAGACAAGTTAAGCCCTACATCGTAACACGAGAGCTTCTGCCGGTCATGGTCCTGGTAGTGGGATTCGTTCTTGTGTCCGGCGCGTTGCTGCATCTTTCCGTAAGACAACATAACGTGATTGCAGAGCAGGCCGCGCAGCATTTGGCGCGATCAAGCATTATGGTGTTACGCAACAATCTGACGAAGTTTGTCAGTGACTATGCCTATTGGAATGACACGGCTCAGAATACGATTGAGGATTTCAACGAAGAATGGGTATCGGACAACATAGAATCTTGGATCATCGATGGGCTGGAGATGGATGGCGTCCTGGCTGTGGGACATAAAAACAGGGTGATTGCGCGGGCCCACCGCAACGGGACACAAAGGCTATCAGACCCCGCCTTTTTCCCAGCAGGACTGACAAGCTTGATTGACGCCGCCCGAGCACAACCGCAAACACTGGGAGAGGTTAGTCCTGCCATATCGGGGTTCTTCAGGGACGATCACGGCCTGTATCTGGCCTCTGCTGCGGTGATCATGTGGGAAGATGAACGCGGCGCGTCCTTGGATCAGGGGGTGCCGGGTGTTCTGATTTTCTTTAAAGCGATAGACGGTCCGGTGCTGAAGGAGATCGAAGCCCAGTTTCTGCTAAAGGGGCTGGAACTGAAAACAGATGCAAGCCCTGCAACTTTGAACCAATTACCCCTGAAAGCGGTCGATGGAACAATTTTAGGAAAGTTACAGTGGCGCGTTCAGGAAGCAGGCACGAACATGCTGCGGAATTTGATTGTCCCAATGACAGTTATTTCTGTTCTGATGCTCTGCACGGTGGGCTATATCGTTTGGCGAACATTTCGTGCGGCCAGACTGGTCGAAAATTATCATAAATGGCTAGAATCTCAGGCGCAGGAGCTTCTAAAGGCCCGCAACCTGGCCGAGGCTGCGAATCGCAGCAAGTCCCAGTTTCTGGCCACGATGAGCCATGAACTAAGGACACCCCTGAATGCAATTATTGGGTTTTCCGATATTATACGCGAGCCCCCAAACCAAATTCTGGGTCCTGAAAAAACAAAGGATTACGCAAATGATATCTTCAACAGCGGTCACTATCTCCTGACCCTCATTAACGACATCCTGGACATGTCCAAGATCGAATCCAAACGATTTGAGCTGCTTGAAGAAGTCGTGCCCCTGGATGACTTGATCCAGCAATGCTTAAAGCTTGTCAGTCGCGCCGCCGAAGAAAAAGGCATTGCGGTGCGTTGGACGGAAACGTCCATTTCCATCTTGTGCGACACGCGGGCGATGAAACAAGTCCTCATCAATCTGGTTACCAATGCCATTAAGTTTTCCCAACCACATACGCGTATCAAAATCGATATTCATCAGGGGGAGGAAGATTTCGTTATCAGCATTCAAGATCAGGGAATCGGCATGACGGATGAGGACATGGAAAGGGCATTGCTTCCCTTTGGCCAGGTGCGAGATGCTCATATCCGCGAGAATCAGGGGACCGGCCTGGGGCTGAATATCAGCCGTGCATTAACAGAACTGCATGGCGGCAAGCTGACCATCACCTCCCAATATGAAAAAGGGACGACCGTCTCAATCCATTTACCGAATTATCGAATTGTTCCAGTCCAGAATGCCTCAGAAATTGGCACACCGGATGGTGGGATGTAGGCGGCTCATTCAGGATTTTAATCAGTGCCAGAGTGTGCCGACCCAAGCGCGGGCTTCGCGAGCGGTGATGCGCGACATCAAGGACATAAAGATGGTGGGCGATACTGGGATTGAACCAGTGACCCCTCGCGTGTGAAGCGAGTGCTCTCCCGCTGAGCTAATCGCCCATCTTGATTGGGAGGCTGAGGTACAGTCTGGGCCATTGTCTGTCAAGCAGGACCGGTCGGGCTGTTTGTGGCCCACTGGAGTTTTTTGCACTGCAAACGGCTGTTCTGACGGGATCCGGGTGGAAACCGTTTTGTTTCACTCCATATCTTTCTCATTATTAGTCTCAGGGGTAAAATATGCGGCGACCCGGTGGTCTGGTTTTTGGTTTCATCTGTTTGTGCATCAGCGGTGCGTCGCCCATCAGGGCCGATGTTCCTATCGACCTGACGCTTGAATATGAAGCCTATTTCGGGGGGATGCATGTCGCCTCCGCGCGAACACAGATTTATCGTGACGCAACCACGTATCATATCGAAGGGAAGGCCCGTGCCCGGGGACTGCTGGACTGGTACAGCGATTGGAAAGGGCAAGTATCCTCTCGCGGGCAGGTGGAAGAGGGGCTGAAGGTTGAACCCAGCACCCATGTCAATGACGGGGTCTGGCGCGGTAAGGAACGGCGCAACAGCCTGACCTTCAATCCCGATGGCACGGTGGATGTCACGCGGGACGCCCCCGATGAGGATGAAATCATCACCCCGGTGCCAAAGGACAGTATTCCAGGCAGTATCGATCCGATTACCGCCATTCTGTCCCTGTCTGGCCTGATCCAACAGGGGGAGCAGTGCCAGGGGACCGTCCCGGTCTATGATGGTCGCAGGCGCTATGACATGTCCGTCACGCCGGAGGGGATGCGAACGTTTGAGCGTAACGATTACACCGTGTTTTCAGGTGAAGCGATGGCCTGTCGACTGGAATTTGATCGCATCGGCGGGTTTCGGGAACAGACATCCAATAAATACACAAAGACCGCCCATAATCGGATGGTCTGGGTCGCCAGTCCTTTCCCAGACACGCTGCCCATCCCAGTGCGGGTCGAGGTTGATACGGATTTCGGAACATTAATCGTCCACCTGACCGCTGCACGGTATCGCGATCAGGAAGTCGCCCTGGACCCCGGTGGGGATAATCTGGCGGACGACTAGATCCGGCGCCCGTTTCAACAACATGGCCCCAAAAGAGAAAACGCGACACCGTTTCCAGCGTCGCGTTTTCCTTTAACGGCAAAAGCAGACGTCGCTTTTACTTGTCTTCTTCACCCTCGTCGTCGTCCTGATGGGCGGCGTCCAGGATGCGTTCTGCGGTTTCTTCATCGACCAGTTCCGCCGCCGCTGCTGCAACCTGTGCAGCCTGGCGTTCGGCTTCTTCGGCCATGTCGATATTGGCGCGTTCGGCTTCGGTCACAACGACATCTTCGCCGCGTGCCTTGCGTTCGGCCTGGGCTTCCGCTTCTTCTTGCGACTGGGCGACGTTGACCTGGACAGTCACAATCACTTCCGGGTGCAGTTTGATGCGGAAGTCGAAGATCCCGATGGTTTTCACCGGGCGTTCCATCATCACCTGACCACGACCGACCTGGATACCCGCTTCGACAATAGAGTCCGCAATATCGCGGGCGGTAACGGAACCGTATAACTGGCCGGTATCGGACGCAGCGCGGATCAGGATGACCGACAGGCCGTTCAAATCATTGGCGACACGTTCGGCTTCGCTCTTGCGTTCCAGGTTGCGGGCTTCCAGTTCGATCCGTTGGGATTCGAAACGCTCCCGGTTCGACTTGGTTGCGCGCACGGCCTTGCCTTGCGGCAGCAGGAAGTTACGAGCATAGCCGGGCTTAACGGCGACTTCGTCACCCATTTGGCCCAGTTTCTCGACACGTTCGAGAAGGATAATCTGCATAGCTGTATCCTCCTATCGGATCACATAGGGGATGAGACCCAGGAAACGGGAGCGCTTGATCGCTGTGGACAAAGCCCGTTGTTTCTTGGCGCTCACCGCGGTGATGCGGGACGGAACGATCTTGCCGCGTTCAGAAATGAAGCGCTGCAGGGTTTTCACATCCTTGTAATCAATCGCCGGCGCGTTTGGGCCGGAGAAAGGGCAGGTTTTCTTGCGGCGGAAGAAAGGCCGCCGTGTTGCTGCTGGTCGCATACCCATCAATTTTCCTCCCGATCATTATATTCACGATGCGGACGGCGCTCGCTGCGCTCCATCCCGGTATCGTCGCCAAATTCGCGACGCGGACCCCGTGGGCGATCACCACCCCGGTCGCCGCGATCTCCACGGTCACCCCGATCCGGGCGATCTCCACGATCGCTGCGTTCCGGGCGATCACGCTCGTCACGACGGGCCAGAACCACGGAAGGTTCGGTCGGCAGGTCTTCGGTGCGAACGGTCATGAACCGCAATACGTCATCATGCAAACGCAGGCGACGTTCCATTTCGACAACGGCATCCGAGCCGACATCGTAATTCATCAGGACATAATGCCCCTTGCGATTCTTGTTCATGCGGAAGGCGAGGCTGCGAAGGCCCCAATATTCACGGCGGGCAATGGACCCACCGGCTTCGGTCAGGATTTCCTGAGCCATGTCTGCAATGGTTTCGACCTGTGCAGCCGAAACGTCCTGCCGTGCGATCAGCACGGTTTCATAATGCGCCATCAATGTGACTCCCTATGGCTGTTTCACGGTCCGGCGCAGTGGGTCGAATGAAGCAAAACCTCAAACCACCTCTGCCGCCCGGCCCTAGCCGGCCTCCTATCAGCAAGACGAAAACGCCTCAAAGACCAGCAAGGAGTGTCGCCCAGGATCAACCCTGATCCCAGAACGAGCGGCTTATAGGGGAAGAGAGGGGGGGATGCAAGGGGGATATCGGTCTATGTTCCGTCGGGTTGAAGAATAATATAACTTGCACGTTTTGTGATACTATATGATTATACGTTATGCGTACCGTTAATCAAAAAATCGATTTATAATGTGTGCTTCTCAATAACCTACTAGGATGATAACTAGGAATTATGCATGAAGATGATGTCATATACGACCAGTTTGCAAGAATACCGGCATCTGACAAAAAGATAGATGTTCTATTGCAGGAACCGATAGTTGGCCCACGACCTAAAACTTGGGATCACGCTTATATCCCCCATTATTTTGAACTTGAAAAAGAAACCAATCGAATTTCTGTTGCAATCAAATCAAAATGGGTTGACCACATTATTAACGCCACAAAGGCGACACTTTCAGCTGTCAAATACACTCCAGAGGGAATGTCAGGCGCGTTTAGTATGAGCCTTCCACCGAGCAGAGGCGCAGCTTGCGCAAATCTCAAAAGGCTCTACTTTATTGATCGTGACGAGATTAGAGCAGAACATTTAGCAAATTTTCTTAGCACTTTACGAGACGTCCCTGATGATATCAGACCCAAAGTTGTATTCTCAGCATCTTCCGAAGTAAGTACCAGACTGTTCGCTAGTATCGGTGATATGATCACTCTCTACCGCCGCACTTCTAAAGTTATCAAAAACGTTACTTTAGAGCACAAAAGTCCGTACTCTGAGGACTATTTTGATCTCATGGCCTATGGGTCTCTCGAGGAAGCTGCGAAGCTAGACATTATGCTTGCCGACGAAAACGCACCATGGGAGCAAATCCGTGAATCCATCATAAAATTTCATCATAGAAACTATGCCCTCGACAGATTGCAGGACGGTTTCTCAAAACGACACTTTAGCCAAATCCAGCAACTTGAGAGCTATATCCGTAAGCAACTTCAAACATCTCGGGGTGATCAGGGAGCATTCCTCATTGCCGCGCTTGCTCAAGTACTTATTCATAGAATATTGGTTGAAGATGACGCTCCCAACACAACCTTTCGTTTGCACCAGCTGGCGGATGCTACAAAAAATAGTTTTCTAAAAGCGCAATGTGACCGGTTCTCAAATCAAACACAGGGGGTCTCATCTTATGCACTGAGTACACTAACAAATGCATCCCTCACCCTTCAATCAAAAGCGAGATCAGTGACTGAACACAAGCTATATACGTTGGAATATCTTGCCACGATGCAAAATATTTTTGTAACAAGGTTTTACCGACCACGAACATTCATTGACTTAGGCGAGGCGAATGCCATTGCAGCCTTTGCGGATGAAGAAGTCCCGCATTTTAGTGAAATGGGTATGCTAAAGAACGCCGTTGGGCTCTCCCACCTTTTTGCAGGTTCCATATATTGTGCGATTGACTGTCTAACTGAGGCCTCAAACCACAATGCCAATACGCTAACGCACCTCAATATTTGCATCAATTTAATGATTGCAAAAAAGATAGCCGGGGAGGTACCATCAGCAGCAGAAATAGAGAGAATATTTACACGATACATTCAAATTCAACACACAAGCTCATCAAGCTACCATCATGTGCGCGCCTTGGCGAACCTGATTGCACTGTGTGCAAATAAAGATATTTCCAGCAGTATAAGAGACCATTTAATTAAAGCTCGTTACATGGAATATTCAGAAAATGATGTAAAAAATAACCAGCTAATAAGTTTTATAAACGAGAATGGGCACCTCTTTATTGATCGGAGAAGCGTCACAGGTGAGTACGGATCGTTTATAAGTTCGCATGGGCTTCTCCCTGCACCCCATTTTAATTGGACTACAGCTTCTTGGATTTAAGACTGTATCGACCAGCCCAAATGCTTAGCAGATAAACCATGGAATACGCCATTGGGGACAGGTTGTTAGTTATCTGTTGGAAGCGTGCAAATTGTGTTGGATATTTTACGACTTTGCTATGAATCATTTCGAACCATGATCCACTTGCTGAGATTGTTGGAAGCGGATTTAATTCCAAAAAGAATGATGGTTTCAGAGCTAATTCTTGTTCGGGCGCGATATCATCTTGGAAGCGTACATCAATACGCGCAAATGTATCAACAAGAAATGCATTGCATGTTTTAGCACTTAGAGAAGAAATATCTGTCGCCAAATTTACAGAAAATCTCTCTATATTTAACACTTCTTTTGATTGATATTGTGCGCTTGAATAAAGTTTACGGTCATTTGTCCAAATTTCTTTTTTCGGTTCTGAACCGTCAAATTTAGTAACTAATCCACCAAGTACTTCAAATTCATTCCGAAATGGGCATCTCGCAAGGTAAATTGTTGCATCGTATCCATCAATAAAGGACTCAATAATATCTTCGCCCGAATCAAAAGAAGTTGGATGCTTGCCATTTTTGTATATTTCGATGCCAAAGCTGTCACCACCAAAGATAGGTTTTCGTATTACAGATTCTCCATCGATATCGTCTGAATGCATAAAACGTTGGGCGACATTCCAACCCAAATGCGATGCGGCGGCTCGACCAGCAATTTTGTTGTGCCAAAGAGAAATAGCATTCGCTGCAGATGGAAAAACTGGGCGTCCAATCAATTCAGAAAGGGATGGAATGACAAGCGTGGCGCCAAAATTGAATGTTCCACCTGGAACATAGATAACAAAGTCAAACGGTACATTATTACCATAACGAGAAACAACTTCGATAAACTGATCAATATTAAAAAATATTGCTTCTGATTTCAATGCGTCTAATGCCTCTGCATATCCTGTAATTACTTTTGTACGCTGCTTTAAGTGGAAAACACTTGAAATCCCTTCACAGAAAGATCCCACATATACAACGGCAACTTTCCGATCATTTAAACAATCAAGACCTTCTAAGACCAAATTCAACAATTTTTCATGCATAATTCCTAGTTATCATCCCTGGATGCGTTTCATGGCCTCCTCTAGGCTGCGGTCGCTGACGGCGGTGTAGATTTCGGTGGTGGAGATTGAGCTGTGGCCGAGAAGGCGTTGGGTGTGGCGGAGGTCTAGGCCGTTTTGCAACAGGTGGGTGGCGGTTGTATGGCGGATCATATGCGGGGTGACGTGGCGGCTAAGTGGCGCGCTGCGGGTTAGGGCGGCGAGGCGTTTGCGGATGATGGTGGGGGTGAGCGGCATGCCCTTGCTGTTTATAAGCAACCGTTTGATAGGGGGATAGCCTGTTGGCTGCCACGCGTCCCGGACTGTCAGATAGTGGCGTAACTGATCCTTCAAAAGATCATCGGTTATCGGCACCCAGCGTTCACGATTGCCCTTGCCGTGAACACGCAAGCCATTGGCATCATTGGCCAGGACATCGCCTGCTGTGAGTGCACAAAGTTCTGAAACGCGCACTGCCGAGGCATAGAGTAATTCAAGCGCCAGAAGACTGGTAAGGGCATTGAAGCGATCTGGCCTGTGTTGGCATCCGTCAAAAGATAGGGAACCGCTGTGATGCAAAAAGGGACGGCGAGCGGCACTTAACAAGGCTGCAATTTCTTCCCGGCTTAAGCCTCTTGGAAGGCGCTGTGGCAGTCGTATGCGCAGATCCATGCGGTGAAAAGGGGTGACGGGGACTCTGTCCTCTAACTCCAGCCATCGAAAGAACGCTTTCAGACAGGCGATACGGCGTTTTACCGATGCCGGGCTCAATCTTCGCGGCCCCATAAGATAGGAGAGATATCCACGCAGTGTCTCTCTATCGACATTTTGCGCTTCCATATCCACGCCCAAATATCTCTGAAACTCCGCTAAATCAATGGCATAGGCTCGCAGGCTGTGGGGGGACAGGCTCTTTCCCACGCGGCAATGGTTTAAAAATACCTCGCAGCCTTGTGCCAGGCGCAAGGGGTTTGTTTCTAATTTCATTGGGATTCCTTTGGCATTTCAGAACATTCCTTCAGGTGTGGAATTTGACTGAAAAGACCTTCTGTGGCTACGCATCAAGCGATGAATATGATTCGGAAACGCACGCGATATTGATGATTCTACTTTGGTTATTTTTACTTTGTGGATTAGGTAACGGGGCGATATTTCCAATATTTTTATGTATTAAATATAATCTTGATATGTAAACTTCATAAAAATAGGTATTCAGGTCATTTTTTATTTGAATGCTTATCCGAATCGGCCGATTCTCTTTGTTAACAAGGAGAGACAAGATGCAAGATCCGCAAGAGATGAAAACCGTGATGGCAGATTTGATCGCGCGTGAGTTAAAGCGCCTGGCGACACTGTCAGATATCGTGGTTTACACATTGTATGACCCTGAAATGCCCGATGAACCCTTGGATTTCTCATTGTTGGATCGTGAGGAGTTGGGGGAGTCCATCCAGTTGGATATCGACTTTGCCTTTGAGGGGGTGGCGCTTTGGTATTTGTGCCGGCGGGAGGGCGATGCTTTCAGCGCCAAGAAAATACTGATCCAGATTCGCGATGGCCGATTCGTACATGGTCAGGTTGGTGACTTTGACGGGTTCTGGGATGAATTCCCGCAATATGTCTCGGAAGACCGCTGGGTCCGTTCGGCCGTTCTGCAGGGCGGTGTGAACGATGATTCGGAGTTTTCAGAAAATTTCGCCGCCGCCGCAGAATAAGAATTAAGTAAATCTCGATTCTGACATCTGATTTACATGAGAGTTTCACCCTGGCAGGGGTAAAGCGTCCCGGATGATTAGGTCCGGGGCGCTTTTCTTTTATGTGCGGCTTTGTGGGGTTGTGTGTTGATGGCTTGACAGAAAACCGTCTCCGTCTATGACTGAGCCCGGTTTACCGCGCGGTTTTGGCGCGTTTGGCACGAACAATGCCCGATAGAGCGGGCAGGAGGGGGCGAGTATGACGCGGGCATTTGTATTTCCTGGTCAGGGCAGTCAAGCCATTGGAATGGGTAAGGATCTTGCCGATGCTTTTCCTGTCGCGCGCAGTGTTTTCGAAGAGGTCGATGACGCGCTGAACCAGAAACTGTTCAAGCTGATGCAGGATGGCCCGGACAGCGATCTTACGCTGACAGAAAATGCGCAACCGGCGCTGATGGCGGTCAGTCTGGCCGTTGTCCGGGTGCTGGAATCAGAGGGCGGGCGGTCATTGTCTGATATGGTAGAATGCGTCGCCGGGCACAGTTTGGGGGAATATTCGGCCTTGGCAGCGGCACGTGCCTTGGAACTGGCCGATACGGCGCGGCTGCTGAAGCTGCGCGGCAAGGCGATGCAGGCTGCTGTTCCCGTAGGCGAGGGGGCGATGGCTGCCATTCTGGGGTTGGATCTGGAGCAGGCGGAAGCGGTTGCCGCACAGGCGGCCCAGGGTGATATCTGTGCGGCTGCCAATGATAATGCGCCGGGACAGGTTGTGATTTCCGGGACCAGGGCTGCCGTAGAGCGGGCGATTGAAATTGCCAAGGAAAAGGGCGCAAAACGCGCCATGCTGTTGCCGGTTTCCGCCCCCTTCCACTGCGACCTGATGGCCCCGGCAGCGGATGCGATGGCGCGTGCGCTGGCGGAAACTGTTATTCAGCCGCCTGCTGTTCCGATTATCGCCAATGTCACGGCGGCACGATGCATTGATCCGGAAGCCCTGCGTACCCAATTGGTAGAACAGGTTTGTGGGCGCGTGCGCTGGCGCGAATGTGTTTTGACGATGAAGGATCTGGGCGTCGATACGCTGGTCGAAGTGGGTGCGGGTAAAGTACTATCGGGACTGGCGCGGCGCATCGATAAGGATTTGACCGGCGTTGCGGTTAATGGTCCTGCGGATGTTGAGGCTTTCTTAAAGAGCCTGTAATCCTGGACTGATCGGTAACGTCTTTAAGGAATCCAATTGGAAAGGGAGTTGGAATGTTTGATTTAACAGGCAAAACAGCCTTGGTGACAGGCGCGACAGGCGGCATTGGTGGCGAAATTGCGGTCGCTCTGCACGCGGCTGGTGCGACGGTCGGGCTAAGTGGCACGCGGGCAGAGCGTTTGCAGGCCCTGGCCGATACGCTGGGCGATCGCTGTTTTGTCCTGCCCGCCAATCTGTCCGACCCGCAAGGACCGGAAGACCTGGCAAAGGCGGCAGAGGCTGCCATGGGCAGTATCGATATCGTAGTCAATAATGCAGGGCTGACCCGCGATAATCTGGCGATGCGCATGAAGGACGAAGAATGGGATCAGGTGATCGCGGTCAATCTGACGGCGGCCTTTCGCCTGTCACGGGCCTGTTTGCGGGGCATGATGAAGCGCCGCTTTGGCCGAATCATTGGCATAACATCCATCGTTGGCGTTACAGGCAATCCTGGTCAGGCGAATTATGCGGCGTCCAAGGCCGGTCTGATTGGGATGTCAAAATCCTTGGCACAGGAAGTTGCCAGCCGGGGGATCACGGTCAATTGTGTGGCGCCGGGTTTCATTGAAACGGCGATGACAGATGAATTATCCGATGCACAGAAGGAAAAGCTGATGGGCGCGATTCCCGCAGGGCGTATGGGATCTGCGCAGGAAATTGCGGCAGCGACATTGTATCTTGCTTCAGTCGAGGCTTCCTATGTGACCGGTCAGACCCTGCATGTAAATGGCGGTATGGCAATGATCTGAGGGTGTTCGTGACAGAAGGGGTTTCCGGGCACGACTCGGGGTATCTTGCATTCTGTCATTCAGTTGACACGATGGGCTGGTCCTTCCAGTTTAAGTGTGATAGGCAGGCGCCGTCGCGCTGAGAAAGCGGCGCTGGCAAAGGGTTAATCAGTAAGTTAGGCACTAAGGTCGGCCGGTTCTCCTGGGCCGCGACAAACAAGGGAAAGAATGATATGAGCGACGTTGCGGAACGTGTAAAAAGCATTGTTGTTGAGCATCTGGGCGTGGATGCCGACAAGGTTGTAGAGTCGGCCAGTTTCATTGATGATCTGGGCGCTGACAGCTTGGACACTGTTGAACTCGTGATGGCCTTCGAAGAAGAATTTAATTGCGAAATCCCTGACGACGAGGCCGAAAAAATCGCCACCGTCCAGGATGCGATTACGTTTATCGAAGCACACAAGTAAGTCATTTGCGGGATCGGGTGGTCGATTCTTCGGCCGCCCGACACTGACTTTGACTGGTTTATACCGATTGACTGTTCACTTCGATAACAATGCGTCTTTGGCCGGTTGAGGCAGTATGGCCTCTCCTGGAAAACAGTGCGTTTGAATCCTCTCCTCGGGGCGATAGACTGATACTTTTTGGTATCCTTCATGTCTCGCGGAGTGTCTTATTTTACGATGCATTGGTCGGACAAGGTTAGGATGGGGCAATAATGAAGCGTGTTGTCGTCACAGGCCTCGGTGCCGTAACCCCGCTTGGGGTGGGTGTTCAGAATGTTTGGGATCGTTTGATTGATGGAAAATCGGGCATTACGCCGGTTTCCACATTCGATGTATCAGATTTGCCTGCCAAGATCGCTGGCATGGTTCCTCGCGGTACAAAAGACGATGGTGCCTTCGACCCGGAAGAATGGGTCGAGAAAAAAGAACTCAAGAAAATGGACACCTTTATCGCCTTCGCGCTGGCAGCGGCTGCGCAGGCGGTTGAGGATTCCGGTTGGCGTCCTGACGCAGAAGAAGATCTGGATCGCACCGGTGTGATGATCGGGTCTGGTATTGGCGGTCTTGCCGGGATTTCCGAAGGCTCTGTCATTCTGGAAACCCGCGGTCCGCGCCGGATGAGCCCGTTTTTCATTCCAGCCAGTCTGATCAATCTGGCCAGTGGCTATGTGTCCATTGTCTATGGATTCCGTGGACCTAACCATGCGGTTGTGACGGCATGCGCGACGGGAACCCATGCGATTGGGGACGCCGCGCGCCTGATCATGTTTGGCGATGCCGATGTTATGTTGGCAGGCGGCACGGAAGCCGCAGTGTGCCGCATTGGCATGGCGGGCTTCGCTGCTTCCCGGGCCTTATCGACCAATTTCAATGATACCCCGGAACGTGCATCTCGCCCCTGGGATAAGGATCGCGATGGCTTCGTCATGGGCGAAGGGGCGGGCGTTGTCGTTCTGGAAGAACTGGAACATGCCAAGGCACGGGGTGCGAAAATTTATGCCGAGGTCCTGGGATATGGTCTGTCGGGCGATGCCTACCATATCACGGCGCCATCAGAAGATGGATCAGGCGGCTTCCGTGCGATGCAAGGCGCCTTCCGCAATGCCGGTATCGGTGTTGATAAGATCGATTATGTGAATGCCCATGGAACCTCTACCCCGTTGGGGGATGAGATTGAATTGGGCGCTGTGAAGCGGCTTTTTGGCGATCACGCGTATCAGATCGCCATGTCTTCTACAAAATCCGCAATCGGGCATTTGTTGGGCGCCGCCGGGGCGGTGGAAGCAATTTTCTCGGTCAAGTCGATTCAGACCGGAATCGTTCCGCCAACACTTAATCTGGACAATCCGTCGGACAGCTGTGACATCAATCTGGTCGCCCATACAGCGCAGGAACGGAAGGTCGACTATGCACTTTCCAACAGTTTCGGCTTCGGGGGCACCAATGCCAGCATCATCTTTGGTCCGGCCCTTTAACGGAAAAATTCAGTCAGATCCCTGTCGCAGCAACCGTTCTGTGGGATACAGGGTATAGGGGGGGCGATGGGACGGCTATCGCTGGGGCAGCAAGGGCTGATCTGGTGTCTGATATTTGTTGTGTTGGACGCCGCCCAGGCTGTGTATTTTGGCGGAATTCTGCAGCGCCTGGATGGATTTCTGATGGGCGGTCTGGTGTTTGGATTGTCGTCAATCGGATGCATTCTGTGGACAGTGTTCAGGCGCCCGCAGCAGCTTCAGGTCGTCTTTGACAACAGGCCGTCTGTTCTAGGGGTTAATCTTTCTGCGGCGGGCGGCTGGATGGCGTATTTCATCGCCATTCAGGTCATTGAACCAGCCGTCGCCTTCACGATCTTTTCTGGCGTAATTCCCCTGACAACGATTGTTGCGAAGCGGATGGGCTTTGCAGAGGCGCAATCATCGCGCAATGGCGTAGAGGCTCTTGGCAACGGTGTCTTGACCCTGGGGATGCTCTTACTGGCGGCATTCACTCTGCTGGGCTGGTCTGGATTTGTGCGGGGCGGCATTGGAACGGGCCTTCTGGGACTGGTGTTTTCCGCGATTGCAGGCATCCTGATCGCCATGATGCTGTTATACAGCAAGCGTTTGGATCTTCGCGGATTGGAACCGGTGCCGCAATTCGGGTTCCGGTTTCCAATTTATCTGGTTCTGACTGCTATAGGCTATGCCTCCGGTATTGATGCCAAGGCAGCTGTTCCGTTCACAGACCTTCTATATGCGGTTGCCATCGGCATGGTGGTGCTGGCTTTCCCCATCTATGCGGTCCAGAAGGCAGTTTCCCTGACAACATCCCTGACGATCAGCTCCGTCGCGGCGATTGCGCCCCTGATTGTCTTTGGCTTGCAGGTTCTGGAAGGGCGGGTTGATTATTCCAATTCGACCTCTGTGGGACTTGCTGTATATTTCATGGGTGCAATCATTGCAGCCGTGGGCAGTGCGCATGCGGCGACCCGGACAAAAAGCCTGGTCTGATCAGATCTTTAGCCGATAGGAGCATGCGTGTCAGAGCCGTCTGAAGACCCAACAGATAATGAACCTGCCGCCACACCACCTTCCCCTAAACGCGGCGGATTGGGCCGGGCCCTGCGCCGGACTCTGATTTTATGTCTTGTTGTCGGTGTTGTGCTGGCGGGGGCGGCCATTGGCGTGGTGTTCTGGGCACAGGATACCTATCACGCATCAGGGCCACTGCAGCAAGAAGTCGAAGTGGTGATCGAGCCTGGGGCCAGCCTGCAGCGCATCGCGGCGAATTTACAGCGGGCAGGCGTCATTGAATATCCTAAGGTTTTTATCGCTATGCTGCGATATCAAAACAAGCATACCCAATTGAAGGCGGGGGAGTATCGCTTCCTGCCCGGCCAGTCCCAGGCGGAAGTAGCGCAGACGTTGATCGCCCATCATGTGATAGAACATCGTATCACAATTCCAGAAGGGCTGACCGTTTCCGAGATTTTCGGGATTATTGAGCAGACCGACGGTTTAACCGGGGGGCTGCCGCCAAAGCCACCGGAAGGCACGCTGTTCCCGGAAACGTATCAATATCGTCGGGGCGACAGTCGCGCCTCCATCGTTGACCGTCTGCAGTCGAAAATGGCGGCAACGGTCCAGGAATTATGGCAATCCCGTGCTGAGAACCTGCCTTACAGCACCCCCGAAGAGGCGGTGATCCTGGCGTCGATTGTGGAAAAGGAAACCGGTATTGCATCGGAACGCGCCCATATTGCCGGCGTTTTTGTCAATCGTCTGCGCAAGGGCATGCGCCTGCAATCGGACCCGACAATTGTCTATGGTCTGACGCAGGGTGACGGGCCGTTGGGTCGCGCTTTGACCCGGCAGGACTGGAAACTGGACAATCCTTATAACACCTATCTGATCACAGGATTACCACCCGGCCCGATTGCAAATCCCGGCCGGGACGCGCTGATCGCTGCCATGCAGCCAATGAAGACAAAGGATATTTACTTTGTCG
Organism: Hwanghaeella sp. LZ110; assembly: GCF_048892525.1. Lineage (NCBI taxonomy): Bacteria > Pseudomonadati > Pseudomonadota > Alphaproteobacteria > Rhodospirillales > Aestuariispiraceae > Hwanghaeella > Hwanghaeella sp. LZ110. The sequence continues at coordinate 20,163 of NZ_JBLZHT010000003.1, forward strand.
CGGATGGCACAGGAGGGCATGCATTTGCTGAAACCTTGACCCAACATAACAGAAATGTCGCCAAGTGGCGCAAGATCAGAGATGCCGTTGAGTAAATGCATAAAATCGAATGAGAGAATTACTCGATTTCGGTAGAATTCATATGCTAAGGTTTCACCTGGTTTGTTCGACGGTATGTTTTGGTGTGTCCGGGGGGAATTCTGGACGTGATGTTAGATCAAGTATTGAAGCGTTTGATCCGGTACGGTCGTTTGGTCGTCGTCGACGCGAAGGGTGCAAAAAAAGAATATGGTAATGCGGGTGAAACCGAGGATCAGTCCGACGGGACAGAGCCGCTTACCATGCATTTGCACGATAAAACAGTTGCCTGGACCATTGCGCTGAACCCGGACCCCGCCTTTGCAGAGGCCTATATGGATGGGCGCCTGTCCTTCACGGGGGGGCGCATATGGGATTTTCTTGAACTTGTTGGTCGAAATATAACCAGCGGCTCCGGGGCAAGCATGCCTGCCAGCATTGGCCGCGCTTTGGGCTTTATGATGCGCAAAGTGCATCAATTGAATCCCGCCGGGCTTTCCCGTCAGAACGTCGCGCATCACTATGACTTGTCGGGTGAACTGTATGACCTGTTCCTGGACAAGGATCATCAGTATTCCTGTGCATATTTTCCGACATCAGAGGCAAGCCTGGAAACGGCACAAACCGCAAAGAAACGCCATATCGCAAACAAACTACTGCTGAAGTCCGGTATGCGGGTGCTGGATATCGGCTGTGGTTGGGGTGGTATGGCGTTGAGCATCGCCAAACAGGTTGAGGGCGTCCATGTGCTGGGCGTTACATTGTCGACTGAACAATTGGCGATTGCGCGCAAACGCGCGGACGAGGAAGGTCTGGCCGACCGCGTGAAGTTCGAACTGATCGACTATCGCTTTGTTGAGGGACAGTTTGATCGCATCGTGTCTGTGGGCATGTTCGAACATGTTGGCGTCCCGAATTACCAGGCGTTCTTTGATAAGGTTCAGTCCTTGTTGACCGATGATGGCGTGGCGTTGATCCATGCGATCGGGCGCAATGAGGGGCCGGGCATTACAAGCCCTTTTATTCGAAAGTATATCTTTCCAGGTGGATATATTCCCGCCCTATCGGAGGTTATCACACGCATTGAAAAGACGCGCCTGTGGATGACGGATATTGAAATTCTGCGTCTGCATTATGCGGAAACATTAAAGCACTGGCGCTATCGCTTCCTGGAGAATTGGGACCGGGCGGAGCAGATTTATGACGCGCGCTTTTGTCGGATGTGGGAGTTTTATCTGGCCGTGTCTGAGATGAGCTTCCGCTATGACACGCTGATGGTCTGGCAAATCCAACTCTCCAAGCGGTTGGAAGCCGTGCCCCTGACACGAGATTACCTCTATTCCAAGGACGCGTGATCCGTCACGGTTTCGTCAGACAGGGATGCTATAATGCTTGCATTGAGGAGTCGGGCAGGAGGCATTGATGTCTGTTGGGTCATGGTTATTTGCATTCATAGGATTGATCCTGCTGGTCGGGGTGCAGGCAAAAGCCGGGGATTTCATCGTTTTAAGCGATTTGCCCTATACTGAGGATCAACAGCGGGTTTTTGAAGATCAGATTATCCCGGCGATTAAGGCGGACTTGGCCCCTTTTGTTATTCATGTTGGTGATTTCAAAGGCAGCAAAGAGGTGTGCAGTGACGGCCTGTTTTTGGCCGTTCGGGACACGCTGTATGGTTTGAAGCCAGGGCGGGTTTTCCTGACACCAGGGGATAATGACTGGACCGATTGCGACCGGGATTCCACTGGACTGGCGATGCGGGAATATGATCGCCTGTCGCGCCTGCGCCAGATTTTCTTTGAGCCCGCGCCGGAAAGCCCAGAGGAAATGCATGTGATGCGCCAGGATGGATATCCTGAAAATGCGCGCTGGGTCGATGATGGTGTAACATATGTGACCTTGCATGTTGTCGGCACCAATAATGGACGTGCGCAGATCCTGCTGGATGATGTTGATTTCGCCCTGGCCCAGGTCAGCGCGCGGGAACAGGCCAATCGGGTCTGGCTTGAGGGCGCGGTGGAACAGGCCAGGGAGGCCCAGGCAAAGGCGCTGGTCATTGCGATGCAGGCCGATATAACAGAACCTTGGGGCAGCGGGTCCTGTGAGGGCACCACCCGGATAAAATGTGATGCCTTCGCTATGTTGAGAGATCAACTGAGGCTGGCTGCGCGGCAGTTTAGGGGACCGGTTCTGTTGATCCACGGGGATTCTGACCCCTATTGCCTGGATCAGGAATTTGGGGGAGATCAGGCCCCGAACCTGTGGCGCCTGAATTCTGCGGGGGACTATGCCGTTATCGACGCGGTAAAAGTCACGGTTCAGCCCGACAGCACAACGCCCTTTATGGCACGGACATTGGTTTCGGGTCAGGCCCCGCGGCAGGGGTGCTGAACAGGGCCGACCGTTCGGCCGGCCCTGTTTTAAGACAATTTCAGGCGCGATATGCCTGAATTACAGCCAGTTGGTTTCATAGGGATAGGTGGACATGCGTTCGACGCCGGTTTCCGTAATGACAACCTGTTCTTCCAGCTTCACGCCTTCGCGTCCGCCTTCGACCCCGATGAAGCTTTCCACGCACATCACCATGCCCGGCACGAATACGCCGTCATAGCCTTTCGCATTAAAATCCGCCTTGTGTTTGATCGACGGGTATTCATCCGCCAGACCAATGCCATGCATGCAGCTGGTATAGCGGTTTGACAGAAATTCATCAGGGATGGTCCAGGTGGATTCTGTCACTTCCCGGAAGGATTTGCCAGGGCCCAATGTGCCGATATTGTATTGGATCTGCTCATACGCCTTGGCATAGAGGCGTCGTTGTTCATCGGTTGGTTTGATATCCCCCTGATCCACGCCACAGACCCAGGCGCGTGAGATATCGGAGCAATATCCATAGGGGCCGATCAGATCCGTGTCGAAGCTGACCATATCACCCAATTCGATGGGACGCATGGAGCATTCCCGGAACCAGGGATTGGTGCGTGGCCCGGCGGAAAGCAGGCGGGTTTCGATCCATTCCCCGCCCAATCGGATATTGACCTCATGCAACTTCGCCCATAGCGCATTTTCGGTGATGCCCGGTTCCAGGATGGCGCGCATTTCGCGGATACCCTGTTCACAGGCATTCATGGATGCCTGCATCAGTATCAGTTCTTCCGGCGATTTGATGGCGCGGGCCATTTCTGCCAGACCTTCACCGTCATGCAGGCTGATTTGCTGGTCCTGCAGCGCGCTGGCGGCCATGATGGAGACATGATCCACCGCGATACGATTGTTGCCCCCACCATAGGTTTTGACCAGATCTGAGATTTGGTCGGCAAACATCTTCACACGTTCTTCGCCCCTTGGCCCGACGGAAAAGAAATAGAAAGAGGGAATGGCGCGATATTCATCAACGCCCGGCAGGTCTGTGGCCAGATGCGGGTGGTTGGCGTAATCAAATAGAATGACCGGCCCATCGGTACACACGAAGACGCAGCGGGTTTCATAATGTGCGCACCAGACCTGCATGTTGGTGGCGTCGGTCGCATAGCGCGTGTTCAACTGGTTAAAGAACAGGCCACCGGCATAATCACCAGCCTTCAGGGCATCGCGTAATCTTTGCAGACGATAACCCCGAACCACATTCAGGTCGGTTGGGGCTTCGGAATATTCCATTGCGCCGTGTTGGCGGGGTGCCTTCTTGACGGCGTCGATTGCGTTCAGGCCCATTGCTGCGCTCACACTTCTGCCTTGCCAGCGTCGCGATATGCGAACACCTAAGACAGCAGCTTGGGTCCAGATTGCCAGCGGCAGTTTCCTGATTGCGACGCTATTGCGTTAATATTGGCTGGGGCGATACCGCCCGATCGCTATTGCGTTAATATTGGCTGGGGCGATACCGCCCGATCGCTATTGCGTTAATATTGGCTGGGGCGATACCGCCCGATCGCGTTTACGGTCATACATGGCGGCATCGGCCTTGGCGAACAGATTGTCGGCCTCGTCCCTTGGTCCATAAGGGGCATATCCAAACGATGCGCGAATGGGGATACGCATGCCATTCCAGGGAACATCGCTGCAGTTCAGAATTTGATCCAATTTGCGGACACGCAGTTTGGCCCCTTTGTCATCCGTGTCCGTCAGGATCAGGGCGAATTCATCCCCGCCAATACGCGCAGCACTGTCGGTAAAGCGGGTATGCCGGTTCAGGATTGTGCCAACCGTGGCCAGCACCAGGTCACCAACGGGATGCCCATGGCGATCATTGATTGCCTTGAATCCATCCAAATCGATCATGACAAGCACACCCTTTTCGCCATGGCGTTTGACCCGCGCAAGGGCTGTTTCCAGCGCCAGTTCAAAGCCGCGCCGGTTCAGCAGGCCGGTTGTCTCATCCGTGCGCGACAGATGCTCCAATGTCGCAATGCGTCGTTGTGCATCGGTCAGATTCTGACGCGCTTCCTGCGCCAGGGTCAGGGCATCGCGCAGCAATCGACGGTAATTGCGTATTTCCGCCCAATCGGTTGGACGGTCGTTCAGGCCGGATTGGTCATGCCCATCGGGGGATACAATCCCCTGCCCATCGGGGGATACAATCCCTTGTGTATCACTGACCAGACGTAATTTTTCAACTGCTTGGACCATTATGCTCTCTCCCGTTCCCAAATCCCAATCTGTGGGAAACAGGGCAAATCGCATGCCAAAGGGAAGCTTGCCCAGAAAACGCTCTACAGTCCGGGCTTTTGCGCAGCCCTGTCATCAAATTGGCTTTAGCATGCAGATGAAGGGAGGATTTTCCTGCCCAGTTGCCCGGAATCGGATTCCTAGTGGTGGGGAATCAAGATGTAGTGTCTATCTTATGCAGGGTTAGAAACGCTCCAGCCAGGGGCGCAATTCAACTTCCCAGGTCCAGGCGCTGCGATGTTGGCGGTGCAAATCCAGATAACTGCGCGCGATAGCCGCCGGGTCCAGTTTGTCATCTTCCGGGCAGGGGCCTGTGGCAATGCTGCCATCAATGATGAAATGTCCAATATGAATACCCAGGGGCTGCAGTTCCCGCGCCATGGATTGGCACAACCCCCGCAGGGCAAACTTCCCCATCGCGAAGGTGGAGGAATTTGGATAGCCTTTTACGCTGGCAGATGCCCCGGTAAACAGGATCGACCCAGTGCCGCGGGGAATCATGCGCTTGGCCGCAGCCTGTCCAACCAGAAAGCCCCCAAAGCATGTTGTCTCTATCGCTTCTTTCACAGCGGCCGGGTCCAGATCCTGAACCGGGCCGCGCACCCGTTTTGAGGCATTGTAGACTACCAGATCGGGCACGCAGGGCAGGGCGTTGAACAAGGCCTCCACCTGATCCGCCAGGGACGCATCGCAGGCATGGGCAACCGCCCCTGTTTCCTGGCACAGAGTCTGTAACTTCTCCGGGCTTCGGGCAGCAAGGTGAACGGCCATTCCTTCCAAATGACACAGGCGGGCCAATGCAGCGCTGAGGCCTGATCCGGCACCAACGATAAGGGCGGTTTCCTGTGCTAGTGCCACGTTTATTTCCTCCAAAGGATTTTTCAGAATAGTTAGGGTCGCGACCCTGCCCACCAGGACCGGACGACAGCCGACAGGATACCTCTTAAAAGTAATAATATACTCATAAATTGGGGGAAGCATGAGCAAACTGGATTTTGATGGCACGCGCGTGGATGTGGATGCCGGTATCCTTCGGGATTTGGGACGGAAGGTCTTGCGCGAAATCGGCTGTACGCCAGAAACAGCGGCCAGCGTCAGCAACCATTTGGTGGAGACGAGCCTGGCGGGCGTCGAATCCCATGGTGTGATGCGCCTGTTGCAATATGTCGATCAATTTAGATCAGGGTATATGTCTGCTGGCGCTGTGCCGACTGCGATGGAAACGCGCAGCGGCGTTTGGGAAATAGACGGGGGTGGTGGTATCGGCATCCCGGCTATGGAACTGGCGATAGAGAAAGCAGTCCTGGCAACGCGACAATCAGGGTTGGTTGCTGTTGCGGTAAGGCATTGCGGGCATACGGGGCGCATTGGCGCCTATGTCGAACGCGGTGCGGACGCCGGCTGCCTGACGATTTGTGTTGGCGGCGGGGGCAGACATAACTGGCGTCAGGTTGCGCCTTATGGCGGCAGTCGGGCGATTTTGCCAACCAACCCCTATGCGCTTGCTATGCCGGGCGGCAATCACGGACCGGTCGTTCTTGATTTCGCAACCTCCATTATTGCCGGTGGTTGGATATATGCGGCGAAAAATGCGGGTGCTTTATTGCCGGAGGGGTGTTTGATTGATCGGGATGGACATCCCAGCCGTGATCCGGACGCTTACTTTAATGGCGGCGCCATCCTACCCATGGGGGGCCCGAAAGGCTACGCGCTGGGTCTGATTGCAGAGCTGATCGGGGAGGCCATGTTGGGGCCATCCACAACTGAAATGAACTGGCTGATTTTGTGTCTGGACACGAAAATGTTCAAAGAACAAAGCGCATTGCATGCAACGGCTGAGGAAATTCTGGCAGAGATACGCACCTGCCCGCCAGCGCCTGGCTTCGACTCGGTGCAAGTCCCCGGCGAGCGGGAACGCGCAGCGAAAGCGAAATCAAACGCGGTGGCGATTCCAGAGCCAACTTGGAATGATCTGCAAGCCCTGGCACAGCAGTTGGGGTGTGCCTAGATGACCCGGCTGGGCAAAGGCTGACCTGCGAAATGGGCGGCAAGGTTATCCAGACAGCGAAAGCCCATATCGTTGCGCGTCTCCACCGTTGCCGATCCCACATGGGGCAATAGGAAGGCGTTGGGAAGGTCCAGGTAGCGGGGGTCCAATTTCGGCTCCCCCGTAAACACATCCAGCCCCGCAGCAAAGACCTTGCCGGACTTCAAGGCGTCAATCAGCGCATCGTCAACGACAACGGGACCGCGCGCCGTATTGGCGACAACCGCTCGGTCAGGCAGCAGTGCGATCCGCTCTGCATTTAGCCAATGCTTCGTGTCTTCGGTCAGGGGACAGGTCAGCGCCAGGAAATCACACAGAGGCAACATGTCTTCCGCCCTGGCATAGAAGGTTGCTCCTTGATCGTCACTGCCTTCCAGTTGTCGGCGATTGTGATACATTATGGTCATATCAAAACCCTTGGCGCGCCGCGCGACGGCCTGACCAATCCGGCCCATGCCAACAATGCCCAAACGCTTACCGCTCATATGAACGCCCAGCATGTCCCGGGGGGCCCATCGGCCCCATTTCCCTGCCCGCAGAGTGGCTTCTGACTCCTGCGCCATTCTGGCGGCGCCCAAGAGGCACAGGATGGTCGTGTCGGCTGTCGCATCTGTCAGCACGTCTGGTGTATTGGTGACGATCAGGCCGCGGGCTTTGGCCGCCTTCAAATCAATATGATCGCAGCCCACGGAAAAGGTCGCCAGGATCTCCACGGATTTGGGCAATGCGGCGATTGTTTCGGCATCCATTTTTTCGGTTGGACTGCAAATAATCGCGCGACAGCCCTGAGCGCGCGCAACAATGGCAGCGCTGTCTAAAGGCGCATCGGTCTCGTTGGGTTGGGCATCAAACTCCGACCGAAAGCGGGCCTCAACATCTTCAGGCATTAAGCGGGTCGCAAATACTTTGGGCAGATCGGACATAGGCTACGCCACTCCTTTATCATGAGAGGACGACAGCTTAAGAGAACTATCGCGACCCGTCACGCCCCGTCATGATGTGTCTGAGGATCGTAACTTGACCAATGTGAACGTTGTCACTAACGTTCAATTCATGGGGTTTGCGAACACCCCGTGAGGCGTCAGCCCAAGGATCGCGTCCTAAAGCCACTTATCTGGAAAGGGCGCATTATGACGTCACCCACTGAAATCACATCACAACAGCTCAATCGCCTTATTGGCACACCGACCTGTCCCATCATTCTGGACGTTCGCATCGATGAAGATTTTTCGCTGCATCCCAACCTTATTCCCGGATCCAGACGGCACAATTATAATTCCGTATCGGATTGGGCACCAGACTATCTAGGTCAATCGGTTGTGATCTCTTGCCATAAGGGCCTCAAACTCAGCCAGGGCGTTGCCGCCTTGTTGCGACACCACGGGACCGACGCACAGACATTGGAAGGGGGGCATTTGGGATGGCTTGACGCGCAATTGCCCCTTGTTCCATTCACATCCCTGCCTGAGCCTGATCGCAAGGGGCGGACGCTTTGGGTGACGCGCGCGCGCCCGAAAATTGATCGACTGGCCTGCCCCTGGCTCATTCGGCGCTTTATTGATCGCAATGCCGTTTTTTTATTCGTCTCCCCCGGTGAGGTCCTGAATGTTGCGGATCGTTTTGGGGCGACACCATTTGATATCGATGGCGTTTTTTGGAGTCATCGCGGTGAGACCTGTACGTTTGATACCATGCTGATGGAATTTGGGTTGACCACAGAACCTCTCGCGCGATTAGCAACGATTGTGCGCGGTGCCGATACAGCGCGCCTGGATTTGGCACCAGAGGCTGCTGGACTATTGGCAATCTCGCTGGGCTTGTCGCGGCAATATAAGAATGATTTGGAACAGCTTGGTGCTGCGATGGGCGTTTATGATGCGCTGTATCGATGGTGCAGGGATGCGACTTCAGAAACACATGATTGGCCCAACACAGCAGGTGCAGCATGACGGATACAGCGACTTCCCCACAAACAATGCCAAGCCTGGCAGAAGCCACGAAAGTCTGGTTTCGCATTGGGTGCCTGTCCTTTGGCGGCCCTGCGGGACAAATTGCGTTGATGCATCGCGAAGTTGTTGAAGATCATAACTGGATCGGGGACAGGCGGTTTCTGCACGCTTTGAACTTCTGTTCCCTATTGCCTGGGCCGGAAGCGCAACAATTGGCGACCTATCTGGGATGGCTGATGCATGGCGCGGTCGGCGGATTGATTGCCGGTCTGCTGTTCATCATTCCGGGCGCAATCGTGATGTTGGGCCTATCGATTCTGTATGTGACCGCGGGGGAGGTGCCTGCTGTCTCTGCGGTTTTCTTTGGCTTGTCCTGTGCGGTTGTCGCGATTGTCCTTAATGCCCTGTATAAGGTAGCCAAACGGGCCCTGCATGGAGCGATTGCGTGGGGGTTGGCCAGCATTTCCTTTGTCGCCCTTTTCTTTCTGTCGGTTCCATTTCCCATCGTCGTGATTTCCGCTGCATTGATCGGTTTCCTCTTGCCAGGGCGGTTTCAGGGGGGGAAGCATGACGCAGGAGGTGGCGAGACACCGGCGCTTTTGGATCATGTGATCGCGCAAAATCCAGGATTTATGGCGATGCGGGCGAAAGCGGCGCGCCGCGCAGGGTTGCTGTCGCTTTTTGCCTGGGGTGCGCCGGTTCTGGCATTGGTGTTGGTGGGTGGATTTTATGCAGATGTCGCCTTGTTCTTTTCCAAGATGGCCGTCGTTACATTCGGCGGTGCCTATGCCGTTCTGACCTATGTCGCGCAACAGGCCGTGGAAAGCTATGGCTGGTTGACCCCGGATCAGATGTTGACCGGTTTGGGGCTTGCGGAGACCACACCGGGCCCCTTGATACTGGTGCTGGAATTTGTTGGTTTTCTGGCAGGTTATGCGGCCCAAGGGACTTTGTGGGCCGGCGTTCTGGCCGCCTGTGTCACGCTGTGGGTGACCTTTGCGCCGTGTTTCGCCTTCGTCTTTTTGGGCGCGCCCGCGATTGAGCGATTGCAACAAAACCCTCGTCTTGCCGGTGCTTTATCGGCAATCACGGCGGCTGTTGTCGGGGTCATCGCCAATCTGGCCTGTTGGTTTGGTCTTCGCATCCTGTTCACACAAGTATCGGCTTTTCAGTTCGGGCCGTTCTCGGTGGACATGCCGGTGCTGACCAGTCTGGACCTATCGGCGGTATTGGTGACGGCTTTGGCGCTGATGGCCGTGTTTCGATACAGGCTGGGCGTGATTGCGACATTGAGCATTTGTGCCGTCTTTGGCTTGGGTTTGAAGCTGATTTTGGGTTAGGTCCAGCCGCGTCCTTTCTTTACCGCACTGTCGCCCAGCTTTTTGCGCACCGCATCCATGGCGCGTTCGATTTTGGCGCGCTTGCCGGCATCGGGGTCGCCCAAGTCAATTGGGTCCGCACCGGCCGGGTCTGTCAGTTCCGACATGCCGATGCCAATCAGGCGAAAGGCCCGGCCATCGGCTTCCTTGTCCAATATGGGCGCTGCCGTGCGATACAGGGTTTCGGCCAGTTGACTGGGGTCCGTTAAGGTGCGGGATCGGGTGACCGTCTTGAATCCATTGGTTTTCAGTTTCACCGTCACTGTGCGCCCGGCATATCCTTTTGATTTCATCCGGCGGGCAACCTTTTCGCATAAGGGCCACAGGGCGTCTTTCAGTTTAGCCGCAGTGGAAATGTCGTCGTTAAAGGTTGTCTCGGCAGAGATGCTTTTGGTTTCGCCTTCCGGCTCTACGCTGCGACCATCTTCTGCCCTGGCAAAATGATACAGCCGATTGCCCATCGCGCCATACCGCCCAATCAGGTCAAATTTTTCATAGGCCATCAGATCGCCAATGGTATGGATTCCGTCTGCTTCCAAGGTGGCGCGCAAGGTCTTGCCCACCCCCCAGATAATGCCAACCGGTTTTGATTTCAGGAAGGAGACCGCTTCCTGCTGTCCAATCACGGCAAAGCCACGGGGTTTGTCCAGATCAGAGGCGATTTTCGCCAGGAATTTATTGTAGCTGAGCCCAATGGACGCCGTGACCCCAATTTCCGTTTCAATGCGCTTCACCAGATAGGCCAGTGTCGCAGCGGGGGGACGGCCGTGCAGGCGGGTTGTGCCGGTCAGGTCCAGGAATGCCTCATCAATAGAGATCGGCTCAACCTGTGGGGTCATCTCCAGCATCATGGCGCGGATTTCCCGACCAACAGACGCATATTTCTCCATATTCGGACGTATGACGACAGCATTGGGACAGGCCTTCAGCGCCTTGAACATCGGCATGGCGGATCGCACACCATACAGCCTGGCAACGTAACAGGCCGCAGATACCACGCCGCGCTTTCCCCCGCCGACAAGGACAGGTTTGTCGGCCAGGCTGGGATCATCCCGCTTTTCAACAGAGGCGTAGAAGGCGTCGCAATCAATATGGGCAATTGATAGGCTGGCCAGTTCGGCATGCGCGATCACGCGGGGGGAGTGACAGTGCGGGCACCGCTTTGGCATTTCCTCCAGCGTTGGGCGTGTCATCTGATGCAGGCATTCCCGGCACAGAAACAGGGGGGGCTGCATATCAGTCATTACGCAGGCCATAACCATGCAGCACCCCGAACGCCGCTGTCCGGGCCGTGCATGTGACGCAGCAAGGGGGTACTGACCGAATCAGAAAAGGCGTATTTTCCCCACAAGGCCGGGACGTCCTGATACAGGCTGTGTATGCCAGACAGGCCGCCGCCCAGCACAATCGCATCGGGGTCCAAAATATTGATCACATGGGATAGGGCGCGGGCCAAGCGGCTGGCATAAAGCATCAGGCTGGCCTTACGTTTGGGTGAATCGGCCAGGGCGATTGTATCTGCTGGTACGATTTCTTCAGATGTTTTGGCATGGTGTTTCGCCAGGCCGGGACCGCTGAGATAGGTTTCGATACAGCCGGATTTCCCGCAATAGCAGGGCAGGGCGGGGTCTGATCCCGCAGTGGCCCACGGCAATGGGTTATGCCCCCATTCACCGGCGATAGCGTTTGGACCATTCAGTAAGGCCCCGTTGCTGACAATACCAGCCCCAACACCCGTTCCCAAAATGACGCCAAAAACTGTGCGGTACCCGGCCCCCGCGCCATCAACAGCCTCAGATAATGCAAAACAATCGGCATCATTGGCGATGCGCACCGGTCGGCCCAGAACCTGCGTTACATCCTGCAGTAATGGTTTGCCGATCAGCCAGGTCGAATTGGCATTCTTTACCAATCCCGTCGCGGGAGAAATGCTTCCCGGTATGCCAATCCCAACATGGATATCGTCACCCTTGGAACCGGCAAGGTGCGTTACCATATCCCGCAGCATGGTTAAGGTCGCGTTATAGTCACCGCGCGGGCTTTCAACCCGATGACGTGCCAGAATCTCACCATTCTGGTTCATCAGTATGCCAGATGTCTTTGTACCACCCAGGTCCAGACCAATGCGCATTACCTTTGTCCTATCTTTGTCGATGCGTGAAAAGCATCGCCACCTCAGCGATTATGTTATAGAACACTTAATAGACAGCATTCCATTGGTCAGTTGATTTCAATGTGTAAGCGGGTAGTGTACACAGTGTTGATTTGAACCGATACAGAGATCGGTTATGTTCGGATAGGGGGCAATATGGCCAAGACGGTTTTGATCGTTGAGGATAATGAACTCAACATGAAGCTGTTTCATGATTTGCTGGATTCAAAAGGCTATACCATCCTTCAAACGAGGGATGGCATGGAGGCCTTGAAAATTGCCCGCAGTGAGAAGCCTGATCTGATCCTGATGGACATACAATTGCCGGAAGTTTCGGGATTGGAGGTGACCAAATGGATAAAAGAAGACGACGATCTGAAACATATTCCGGTTATCGCCGTGACGGCATTTGCCATGAAAGGGGATGAGGAAAAAATCCTGGAAGGTGGTTGTGAGGCGTATATTGCCAAACCAATTTCTGTGGCAAATTTCTTGTCCACGATAGAGAAGTTTCTCGCCTGATTTTAGGCGCGTGAATGTAAGGATGTGAAGCGGATGACCGCAAGAGTGCTCGTGGTCGATGATTTACGCCCCAACGTCAAACTGTTGGAGGCAAAGCTGACCAGTGAGTATTTTGAGGTCATAACAGCCCGTGACGGGCTGACAGGCCTTGAAATGGCGAAGCATGACCAGCCCGATATTATCCTTCTGGATGTTATGATGCCCGGAATGGATGGGTTCGAGGTTTGTGAAAAGCTGAAGCAAGATCCTGTTACCATGCATATTCCGGTCGTCATGGTCACGGCCTTATCTGATTCGGCAGATCGCGTGCGGGGCCTGGAAGCAGGCGCAGATGATTTTCTGACGAAACCTGTCAATGATGCAGCTCTATTTGCGCGCGTACGCTCGCTTGTGCGCCTGAAAATGTTGATGGATGAATGGCGCATGCGCGAACAGACATCCGGGCAATTGGGCGTCATGCGCGAAGACAAGCCCATTCATGCCGTTGATGCGTCCAATGCCAAGGTTCTGGTGGTAGAAGACAATCGGATTGATGCGCAGAAGATCGTTGATGCACTGGATCGGGACAATGCCAGCAGTGATATTGTTGCCTCTGTCGCCGAAGCCAATGAACGCCTGAAAATGGCAGCGTACGAGTTGCTGGTTGTCAGCTTGCGTTTAAAGAACGGCGATGCGTTACGGTTTTGCAGCCATGTGCGCGCCGCTGATGCAACCCGCCACACCCCGATGTTACTGACCGTTGAAGAAGATGATACGGAGCGCCTGGCCAAAGCCCTGGATATCGGGATTAACGATTATCTGATCAAACCGATTGATAAGCAGGAATTGCAGGCGCGGGTTCGCACCCAGATTCGCCGTCAGCGGTATCAGGACCGCCTGCGCGAAAATTACGAACGAAGCCTTGCCATGGCGCTGACGGACAGTCTGACGGGGCTGTATAATCGCCGATATCTGACCGCGCATCTAAGCGGCCTTGTTGACCGTGTTCGGGCCAGTGGCAAACCATTGGCGGTCATGATGTTCGATATCGATTACTTTAAGCAGGTCAATGACACGTATGGTCATGCGGCCGGGGACGAGGTTCTGATCGAATTGAGCCGTCGTGTTGGTCAGAATGTCCGGTCGATTGACACAATTGCCCGCTTTGGCGGTGAAGAATTCGTCGTCCTGATGCCGGACGCAGATTACAGTGTTGCTGGTGTCGTGGCCGAACGGCTGCGCAAGAGCATATGTTCCGCGCCGATACATGCCCGTGGCGGTCCCGATGGTGGCCTCGATATTTCCATTTCCGTCGGCGTGGCGCTGTTTGATTTTGACAATGACACTGGTGAAGAAGTCCTGCACAAGGCGGACAAGGCCTTGTATGAAGCTAAACGCCAGGGGCGGAATCGGTGTATCGGCTATTTGGATAAGGACAGCTTCGACCAAATAAAAAGCAGCAAATCCGGCGCGTCTATTAACGCGGCGGAATAATCCTGATACCGCCCCGTTTCCAGTGAAATCGACAATCCGCCGTCGCCGTCATAAATCGACGGTTCGTGTCAGCGTGCGAATGTCTTCAAGAGGATCATGCCCTTGCATGAGCTCATACAGGATGCTTTCCCCACATGTTTTTTCAGCAGATACGGCGGCGCACACGATCCCGTTCGCGCAGGCATTGCGCTAAACGTCAGGTGGGATTTCAGGGATATTTTTTACTGAATTCGGAAAGCCCAAATGGCGCGGCGAAGAGATCATATCTTTCGACCGCGCCATAGGGATTATCAGAAACACCGTCCCGTATTCAATCGACCCCAGCGGGGCAGGTACGCTAAGGGCGCGCGTGGTACTCAGCTGGCAGCGGAGTCGTTTGCCGGGGCGGCGTCCAGAACAAAGCCTGTCTGCTTAGGTTCGACCCGTTGCATCGCCTCGCGCTTTTCATCGGTCCATTCGGCAACCAGGATCAGCTCCATCGGGTCTGTTCCTTCGGCCTCAACAGGTTCTGGAACCAGAAGTCCTGCTTCGCTGACATAAAATGTGTGGTCCCCAAAAGCCTCCGTCAGGGCAGTGTGGGGGGTGCTTCCTTCTTCAACGGGATCGGCGCCGGTCTGCTGTTTCACAGCAGCCTGCTGGCTGGTATTGAGCTTCATTGAGAGTCGACCTTTCGGGTCAATCATTCGGACCAGGTGTCGCGCCAAGGGCCTGTAAAGAACCCTATAATCTGCTTTGGTCCATGGTTCTGGCGATACGCCGACACCGATCCTGCGATTATGCCAGAGATTCCAGATGCGATCAAATGGGGGACCTGTTTTTATCCCCGATCATTGATCAGCTTACGGCGCAGCCAGCCCGACGCGATATCCATGGATACAACAACGATCAGGGTCATGACGATCAGATACATCACATTTTCCCAATCCTGCTGTGTCTGCATCGATTGCACCAGTTTCAGGCCGATTCCCCCGGCCCCCAGCGCCCCAATCACGGTGGCGGATCGAATGTTGGATTCCAGATAATACAGAGTCTGGGAGACAAAGATCGGCAGGATTTGCGGTATCACACCAAAGCGATAGCGTTGGATCGCCGTTGCCCCGGTGGACCGAACGCCTTCCACCTGCTTTGAATCAATATTTTCAATTGCTTCAGAAAACAATTTCCCCAAAGTGCCGGTATCGGTGAAAGCAATCGCAAGGGAACCGGTCAGGGGTCCAAGGCCGAATGCGCGGATGAAAATCAAGGACCAGATGATCTGGTCGATTCCGCGCAGAAAGTCGAACAGGCGGCGCAGCACCATGCGGCTGGCAAAAATCGGATTGAAATTCGCCGCTGCCAGAAAACCAAGGGGCAGGCCAACACCGGCGGCTACAAAGGTTCCCAGCAGCGCCATCAACAGTGTTTCCAGCAAGGCAATAAACATTTCGTTGTGTTGCCAGTCCGGGTTGCGCCAGAATTCCAGGAAGATAAATTCGGCATTGGATAGCGCCGGATCAATCCGCTCCTCGGACCAGGCGAGATTCCACAATGCAGCCGTGCTCAGACCATGCAATTGCGAGTTCGGGCCAAACCAGAAATATTCCCAACCAAAGAAATAGCGTTGAACAAGAATCTGCGCGCGGGTAACGCGCATTGTCTTGTAAAAGTCCGGTGCATATTCAAACTTTGTCGGTGCAAAGGACGATCCTTCCGGCAGGATGCCGCGTTTGACCATTTCGGCCATATCAAGGGCGTTTGCATTTCCGGACTGTTCCTCAGGGACATAACGGTATTGGTTATTGTCATCCAGGAAGGCGCGATAGCCATTCACATGCACGCCGTCCTTAGTCACGCGCGCGGCATAGGTCGATCCGTCCGGCGCGGTATAGTCCAGCCGTCCTGTTGCGAATGTGACGATATGGCGTCCCCCTAACGAGACACGATACCTGTCACCATCTGTTGTGACCCAGCTGGGCAGGGGGTCCTGTTCGGTGTTCCGGTCGCCTTCGACCGTGACGGATACTTCATCCTGACGTGCGGAATAGCTGACCTGATATTTGTGGTGAAAGCTGTCACGCGACAGCAGCACGCCCCGGTTCCAATCTGCCGCCCCAAACACGCCTGAAACATCGAAGGCAACCCAGGCATAGACCAGATAAGCCAGAACGATGCCCAGTGACGTCAGGGGCCAGAAGGCCGCCAAACGGGACTTCCGGATCACCTCGCCATGGGTGCGGCGAAGGCGGTTCGCCTGGCTGTCGAGTGTCATCGTCGTCATGGGGTCGTGTCCTTAATCGTAAAGCGCGTGACAGGTCAGGCCATTTGATACGTGCCGCCGACCAAATTCCGCCGGATACGGCTGGAAATCTGGTCGATGACGACGATGGTTAGGAATAGCAGTAGAAACAGCGCCGAAATCTTGTCGCCTGCGCCCCAGCTGATGGCGGTACGAAATTCCTGGCCGATCCCGCCCGCGCCAACGAAGCCTAAAATGGCTGAGGCGCGAATATTGATTTCAAACCGCAACAGCGCATAGCTGCAATAATTTGGCAGAACTTGCGGCAGGACGCCAAAGCGCATGCGCTGCAGCCAACTGGCACCGGTTGCCTGTAATCCTTCCAGCGGTTTCCTGTCGATATTCTCATTCACTTCTGAGAACAGTTTGCCCAGGGCACCGGCTGTATGCAGCATCACGGCGATGATTGCCGGTATCGGGGTCGCACCCAGTAAATAGATCAGGAAAAGCGCCAAAATCAGCTCTGGGAAGGCGCGGGTGATGTCCATCAATCGCCGCGCAATGGGGACAATGCCCGGTATGATGCCTAGATTGCGCGAAGAACAGAAGGCCAGGATCATTGCCATCACCGCGCCAAACAAGGTCCCAACCATCGCCATGTTGATGGTCTCCAACATGGCAGGGGAGTATTCAAGAACGGTGATAAGCCAGTCATCCGCAGCAAACGTGTCCTGCATGATCTGGGTTGGGAAATCCAGAAACTTGCCCAGACCCTGCCAGAAGCCGCCGGAATTCAGGTCTTCTGCAATAGAAAATCCCCCAAAGAAGACGATCAGCGATGCGCCAAGAAACACAGCCGTATAAAGCCGCCGTCTTTGTTCCATTCCATTGAAATGGCTTTGTAACTGGCCGATGGTCAGGGGGGTATTCATATCATCGAAGCTCCATAGTAAACGGAGTGCGGCGCCGATGCATTTGTTTGCATACGGCGCCGCGCAAAACCAATCCGTTGATTAGTTCTTCATTGCCGCCTTACGGGCTTCGATCACGCTGATATAGGCGTCGTGACCGATTGGCGCGATGCCTTTGATTTCACCGGCCATTACACCATAGGCGCATTCCGGGTCCATCGATTCCAGGCTGGCCATCAGGGCGGTCATTTGCAGTTTCACGCGCTCTGGCAAGGCCTTGCGCAGAACGATCGGGCCTTCCGGAATGACTTTAGAACGCCAGATTTCCTGGATCTCGGTCATGTCGACCAGACCGGCATCGGTTGCCTTGCGCAGCGCGCCAGAATTGAATCCTTCTTCCCAGTTACCCAGACCGTCCGCCCAGGTCACACCGGCATCCACATCGCCATTGGCGACGGCAACGATGGTCTGTTCATGACCGCCGGTGAATTTTACTTCCGAGAAGTAATCGCCCGATTTCATCGAATAGCCGCCTTCAGGAATTTCAACCGAAGGGATCAGATAGCCAGAGGTGGAGTTCGGATCACCGAAGGCGAAAACTTTGCTTTTCATGTCATCCAGGGATTTGATGCCTGAATCAACGCGGGCGAAGCCGATGGAATAGTACCCATACGATCCATCCGTGTTGATTTTCACCAGAACCGGCTCAACCGCTTCCGGGTCGGCCAGGTAGACAGCGGCATAGCCAGATGCGCCAAGCCAGGCCATATCCAGATTGCCACCGATCAGACCTTCGATAACGCCGCTATAGTCGGCGGGTGCGAAGATTTTGGTTTCAACGCCCAACAATGCTTCGGTTTTTTCTTTCAGGCATTCATGGGATTTCAGGCGGTCATTGGCGTTTTCGCCCCCCAGAATGCCGATGCGGAATTCTGTGATGTCCTGGGCGCTGGCGGCGCTGGATACGCTCATGATGGCGGCGGTGGCAACAGCGGCCGCTATGGATTTGATCTGCATGATATCTCTCTTTCTTGTTGTGGTAGATTAAACGTCTGGTAATGTGCACTTGCAGGACCAGGTGATTGATAGTCCGTCACCTCGGTTGCGATTGAACTCGTCTACCTTGTCCTCACAGGTTGACGACCTTCCCCGATGCGACCAGTTCGTCCTGTTCGGTATCGGGTGTTTTTGAGACTTCGCGTTCATGCGAAATCGATGTTGATGTGGCGGCTTCGTTGAACTCGTCTCCAGCGCCGTAAATCTCTCGGGCTTGGGCGGTGGTCAGATCATCTGGCCCACCAGAAAAGACGATTTTGCCATGGGCCATGCCAATGATGTGCTCGCAATAGGCCCGCGCGGTATCAAGGGTGTGCAGGTTGCACACGACGGTAATGCCGTCTTCCTGATTGATCCGTTGCAGGGCATCCATCACCAGCTTGGCATTCATCGGATCCAGGGATGCAATGGGTTCATCTGCCAGAATAAGTTTCGGCTTCTGCACTAAAGCCCGGGCGATGGCGACCCGCTGTTGCTGTCCGCCAGATAAGGTACCAGCCTGTTGCAGGGCGGTTTGTTCAATGCCCAACCGCTCCAGCGCCAAAAGACCTTCCAGGCGTTCCTTATCGGTAAACAGGCGAAAGACGCTGCGCAGGGTGCCGATATGGTTCAAGCGCCCCAGCATCACATTGGTCAGCACATCCAGACGTGGCACCAGGTTGAACTGTTGGAAAATCATGGCACAGTCGGCCTGCCAGTCGCGCAGGGCTTTGCCTGATAGGTTCGAAATATCGCGTCCGTGAAACCGAATCTTTCCAGAAGTCGGAACTGCAAGACGGTTGATCAGGCGCAGCATGGTTGATTTTCCCGCACCAGATCGGCCAATAATTCCAACCATCGACCTGTCCGGGATCGACAGGGACACGGCATCGACCGCGTGCAAATCACCGAATTTCTTGGTAAGAGACTGAATCTCTAGCATAACTTCCCCTGCATCTGTCACAGTCGGTTGGGACCGGTGTGATGCTATCGACCATGGTTTAACGAAGGCGCGTCCCCGGGTGCTCAGGCACTTGACCCTGATGCAGGCCCTTGATTACAGGTACAGCGTTGCAAACTTGTGCATAAAACGTTTCATATTCATGAAACAGTTGCGCAAAGGTCTATACGGCGGTTGCGTGGTGGCCTTCATTGCGTTTGTACTGGATGGCGTATCATCAGAAAGGAAACAGCGTGACGTCAAAACCAAACCCTTTGAAACTAAATAAGCTTCAGGCGCGTACGCTTGTCCTGGCTCAGGTTATCGCCCGTGATCCCAATTCTTCCAGATCCGATGAGGCGACAGGAAATGTAACGCTGACCCGAATTCCCCATGCCCATGGGGATCATGTGCATGTCGGTGCCTTTACGGTTCATGCCCGTGACGCCAGCGGATTTTCGAATCCGGCTGTTTGGGTGGCCCTGGCGCGCAAGGGCTTGGTTGTCAGCCCGGATATGCACACAATCACCCTGACGCCAGAAGGGGTTGCCTATAACACCGGTCTGGGCGAACATTTCTTAAATGAGTCGGATCATTAGACGACTGGGCGCGCCGTTAAGGGCTCTGTTGATTACGCAATCTGGGAAGGAGTTCCGCCATGGCGGACAGTGAGATTAGCTATAAACCCCTGTCTGGAATGGTGCTGCCCCGATTTGCTGGAATTGCGACCTTCATGCGTCTGCCGCATGTTGCGCCCGAAGACGCCGGTGGGGTCGATATTGGTCTGACCGGGGTTCCCTGGGATGGCGGTACTACGAATCGCGCCGGGGCCAGACATGGACCCAGACAGATGCGCGATGCGTCCACTATGACGCGCAATTGCCACCATGTCAGTGGCATCATGCCGTATGAATTGGCCAATTGCGCTGATCTGGGCGATAGCCCCGTCAATCCGATCCAATTGGAAGATACGCTGGCCCGGATCGAAGAGCATTTCCGCAGGATTCATGAGAAGGGCATCCTGCCGTTGACCGCAGGGGGTGATCATCTGATTACGTTGCCTATCATGCGGGCCATTGCAGATAAGAAGAACCCTTTGGGAATGGTGCATTTTGACGCCCATACCGATACCTGGGATCGCTATTTTGGGGGAGCACTCTACACCCACGGTACGCCTTTCCGCCGGGCGATAGAAGAGGGGCTGTTGGATCCCAAGCGTGTTATTCAAATTGGCATACGCGGTGGATTGTATGGTCCTGAGGATAAGGAATGGGGACTGGCACAGGGCATTCGGGTTGTCGAAATTGAGGAATATTTCGATCTGGGGCCCGATAAGGTTGCGGACCTTGCCCGAGAGATTGTCGGAGGCGGACCAGCCTATATCTCTTTTGATGTGGATGGCATGGATCCAGTTTATGCGCCGGGTACAGGAACGCCGGAAGTTGGCGGCTATTCCACCCATGACGCGCAACGCATGCTGCGCGGCCTGCGCGGGTTGGATATTGTGGGCGCAGATGTGGTTGAAGTATCCCCGCCTTTTGATCCGTCCGGCGCGACGGCCCTGGCAGGGGTTACAATGATGTGGGAAATTCTGTGCCTTATGGCGGAGCGAGTCGCGCAGACAAAGACTCAGTAACATTATTGACATTTTAGGCGCATTTTTCGTTTTTTGATCGGGGATAGTTGGGGTATACGCTGGCGCGAATTGTTCTTTTTTATTAATTTGTTACAGGAATAACGCTTGAGACGCGCCTAATTTCCTATCGCAATGTCCATCTTGCGTGACCATTTTTGACTTGGCGGTTCGCGCTCGAAAGGCAAAATATTATCAGAAGTGACTGGTCTATAACTCTTATGACCATAAAATTTTTAGTAGTATATGCCAAAAGGCAGAAAAACGTACCCAAATACCGCCCGACAATTCTAATTAACGAATTATTAGGGCATTGTAATTAGATTGAAATACAAAAGGATCGTTAACAATAAGGTTAGGGATGGATTCTTATGTCCGCGTTGCGGCTCGAGTCAGTTGAACAATTATGTAAGGTTCTTCATGAACTCCCATCCAGGGAGTCGATACAAGTTGGACAAATGATTGCGCTAGGCCTTGAAGATATTGAAAAACAGGTCGGTCCCAAGCGTTGGTCCAAAATGCGGGAGTTGGTCAGCAGCTTTGTTGAAAGCGCGATCCGGACCCATTCGGGGAGACTGGATTCCTATCTTAAATGCGAAGACGGCAGTTACGTTATCATCTTTCAGGGTGTTAACCAGGACATGGCCCTGTTGAAAGCCAGCAGAATTGCCAAACAGGTAAATGAGACCTTGTTTGGGCAGGGCGGATTCGAAGGAACGACACTCAGGACCATCATCTCTGAAGATGAAAAATGGAAGTCCAGTGCCGCGCTTAAACCGAATGAAGTGGCGAACATGTTGGCAAAAGGGGCAAGTAAGTTGCTCAACAGCGCTTCACTTGATGAACCCTTAAACATTGAAATTACAGATGAAATTCCGAACCCGCCATTTTCTCAAAGCATGTTGGATCGACAGGAGAGCCGAAAGCGGTTCGCCGCTGAAATGGCGGATATTGAAAACGTACCCAGTTTTCCGCTGTTTGTCGCTATGTGGTCTGTACCGACGAATATGATTGCAGGGTATCAGTGTGTCCCTGCGCGGCAGACGCCATTTCAGGACGAATTGTCGATCGGTTATGATGCGTTACCTTTTGATGCAACGCACCAGGACATTTTCTCCTTCGATATTGATATATTGGAATTTGGTCTGATGGCGCTGAAAGACTCCCTAAAGGAGGGTCAGCGAAGTCATGTCGTTTTTAATGTAAATTTTGAAACCCTGTCGGCCGCGCAAGGACGACAGCAATTGACTGAGGTGCTGCGGATGACGCCACCAACATTGCGGCAACGCATATACGTGAATTTGTGCGACGTTCCAGAGGGAATTCCCCCCAGTCGCCTAATGGAGCTTTGCCAGTATCTAACCCCGTTTTTTCGGGGGGTTACGGTTGTTATGCGGCAGGGTACAGGGCGCAGCGCGATTAAGAACATACTGTCGCGTCTTCATGCATCGGGCGTTCAGATCGTGGGTGTCGAATTGCCAGGAACGGTTTCTGACGCAGATTTGGATTGGACAAAATCCACCCTAAGCACTGCCCGGGATCTTGGCTTGGTCAGTACCGTAGTAAATGCCACAAGTTGGCGTGAGGTTATCAAGCTGGCTGAAAGTGGCGTTCAATTGATCAGCGGCCCTGTTTTTATGGAAAGAACGGATAAACTGCCTGCGGTGCGCCAATTCAGCTTAAGCGATGCAAGGCGATTGGAAAATGAACAGGCGACATTGAATGAAGATGGCGGTCTGTTTTCAACCGTTTGATAGGGTGGTTTGAACAAGCCCCTTTGTAACCGTTCCGTCACTGTCCAGAATCCGGTTGTTTACAAGCATGGATGCCTATGGTGTCCTATGCAGATAATAATAACTACGGACGGAAGAGCGCCCGAATGCAACCCTTTGCGATTGCCGGAGTTCAAATGCATGTTGGAGCATACGCTGAAAATGTTACAGCGATCCGACAGCGCCTTGATCTAACCATAGCCCGGTTTCCCTGGGTTCAGATGGTCATGTTCTCAGAACTCGCACCTTATGGGCCTTTGCCGGAGCATGCGCAAACTCTGCCTGGACCTGCAGAAGAAATCTTTCAGGAAATGGCGCGCGCCCATGGTGTGTGGCTGTTGCCAGGTTCAATTTTTGAGCGTGTTGGCGATAAAATCTACAATACAGCGATCGTGATCAATCCTGAGGGGGAGATTGTCGGGCGCTATCGCAAGATGTTTCCCTTTCGCCCATATGAGGCCGGTATCGAGGCGGGGACAGAGTTTCTGATCTTCGATGTTCCAGACGTTGGGCGGTTTGGGGTTTCGATCTGTTATGACATCTGGTTTCCAGAAACCACACGAACCCTGACAGCACAGGGGGTCGAGGTTTTGCTGCACCCTGTCCTGACCGGAACCATTGATCGTGATGTGGAACTGTCCATCGCCCGCGCGTCGGCGGCCATGTTCCAATGCTATATATTTGATATCAATGGATTGGGTGCCGGGGGATGTGGACGGTCTTGTGTTGTGGACCCGTCCGGAACCGTTCTGTATCAAGCCGCCGGGCAGGAAGAGATTATCCCGATTGAGGTGGATCTTACCCTGGTGCGTCGCCAGCGGGAAACCGGCCTTAAAGGATTGGGGCAGACGCAGAAGAGTTTCCGTGACCGCAGCGTCTATTTTTCGATTTATGATCCGACCTATGCCGACACATCCTATCTTTACAGTCTTGGCCCCCTCGAAATGCCTCAAAGAGGGTCTCGGGCAGGCTTGGACATGCGGCCTGGAACCTTGGACAGGGGTGTTTCAGAGCCATTGGGAGAGCCTGCCGGCCCAGGCGGTATGCGCCTGCATGCCGTTGATACAATAAATGGAGCAAACCGATCGCAAAGCTAACGAGTGAGTCCAAAAAGAATGCCGCCCCAAAAGGCGGAAAACCGGGAGCAAAAGAAGGCAAGGCACTGGCGATTCGCCGCAGCGGCCCAGGGGATCTAACCGCGCATTATTCCGCCTCTCAATTACGGAATGATAGCTGGAGCAAATTGAAGAACGCGGCTGCGCGCCTGATGGTGGCAGAGCGTCGCGATCCGGGCTCCCCCATGCACAAGGTTGTTGAAGACCTGCTGCACAAATTGGAACCCATCGAAAGTTATTGGGCCTTTCCTGGACGGGTCACCTTCGAGCGTCTGCATACTATGTTTGAAGAGCAGGAATTCACGACGCTTGCTCACACAGTCGCCCGTATCACGCGGGCCTTGATGTCCGACAGCTATCGCAGCCGCCACATCCATGTCATACCCACCGAAGATGATGAAGACAATGACGAGCGGTCCGATACCGCTGAAGAGCGTGCGCGCAATCGTCCCTATTTCGAAGTGATGATTGTCGATGACCTGTCACCGCATCAGGAAACCACACTGAAACGGTCGCTCAGAGACAAGCGCCGGGCAGAGGATTCCTTTGTCTATGAAAGCGTGGTTGTCGGCAGCTTTGAAGATGCGCTGATCGGTGTGTTGTTCAATCACAATATTCAGGCTGTCGTTGTCCGTTACGGGTTCCCCTACAAGTCGCGCCATGATTTGCCGATGTTGAAGCGATATCTGAACCGGCTTGGCGACGAGACATTCGATGATCTGCCGCCAGAGGAATATGGTGTCAATCTGGCCTATGCTATTGGAAAGCTGCGCCCGGAATTGGATATCTATATGGTCACGGATCAGTCCGTGGAGGATATTGCCGGGCGTGTCTGTGATAATTGCCGCCGGGTCTTCTATAACCAGGAAGACTATATGGAGCTGCATCTGAATATTCTGCGCGGCGTCAACACGCGCTATAAGACGCCATTCTTCACCGCCCTGAAGGAATATTCCAAACAGCCGACAGGTGTGTTTCACGCCATGCCGATCAGCCGCGGGAAATCCATCGCCAAGTCCCATTGGATCAAGGATATGGGCGACTTTTATGGGATGAATATCTTCCTGGCGGAAACCTCTGCCACGTCTGGCGGGTTGGATTCACTGCTGGATCCCCATGGGCCAATCAAGCATGCTCAGGAATCAGCAGCCCGGGCATTTGGGGCACGGCATACATTCTTCGCTACCAACGGAACTTCGACCTGTAACAAGATCGTGGTTCAGGCATTGGTGAAGCCGGACGATATTGTTCTGGTAGACCGTGATTGCCACAAATCCCATCATTATGGAATGGTCCTGTCTGGTGCGCAGGTTGTCTATCTGGACAGTTATCCGCTGAATGAATTTTCCATGTATGGCGCGGTCCCGCTGCGTGAGATCAAGCATCAGTTGCTAAAACTTAAGAAGGCGGGAAAGCTGGACCGGGTGAAGATGCTGTTGCTGACCAACTGTACCTTCGATGGACTGGTATATAACGTTGAGCGCGTGATGGAAGAATGCCTGGCGATCAAGCCAGACTTGGTCTTCCTGTGGGATGAGGCATGGTTTGCCTTTGCCCGTTTCGGGCCGACCTATCGTCAGCGCACCGCCATGCATAATGCGGCGATGTTGCGCGAACGCTATCAGACCGGTGAGTACCGGGAGCAATACGAGGCCTGGAAGGCCGCTTTTGACAAGGCGGGGCCAGAGAAAGAGTCCACCTGGCTGGATCAACGCCTGATGCCCGATCCAGACAAGGTGCGGGTTCGCGTCTATGCCTGCCAATCAACCCATAAGACGCTGACCAGTCTGCGTCAGGGGTCGATGATCCATATTCATGATCAGGATTACAAATCCAAGGCAGAGGAATCCTTCCACGAAGCTTATATGACCCACACATCAACCTCGCCAAATTATCAGATCGTTGCGTCTCTGGATGTGGGGCGCCGGCAGGTGGAATTGGAAGGCTTCGAGATGGTTCAGAAGCAGGTCGAAATGGCCATGGTTCTGCGCGAGAAAGTCGCGACCCATCCCTTGTTAAGTAAATATTTTCGCGTCCTGACCGCCAGCGATATGATTCCAGCCGAATACCGAGAAAGCGGCATGGAATCCTATTATCAGGTTGGACATGGCTGGGCCGACATCTGGGAAGCCTGGGCGAAGGATGAATTCGCGCTGGATGCGACGCGGGTCACGCTGTTGATCGGCAAAACAGGGCTGGATGGCGATACATTTAAGAATAAGGAGTTGATGGACAAGTACGGGATTCAGATCAACAAGACATCCCGCAATACGGTCTTGTTCATGACCAATATCGGGACCACACGGTCCTCGGTCGCTTATCTGATAGAAGTTCTGGTGAAGATCTCAGCGGAACTGGACGAACGGCTGGATGATTCTTCACCGGTCGAACGGGCGCTGCATAACCGTCAGGTGACATCCTTGTTGGAAGAATTGCCGCCACAACCGGATTTCAGCCGCTTCCATGACTCTTTCCGCGCAAAGAATACCCAAAAAGGGCAAAGTGCGGATACGGCAGAAGGCGATATTCGCACCGCGTACTTCCTGGCCTATGATCAGGAAAATTGTGAGTATTTAAGCCTGGAAGATGGCAGCCTGGATGCGGAAATGGCCAAGGGCCGGGAAATCGTATCATCGACCTTCATCATTCCCTATCCGCCGGGATTCCCAATTCTGGTGCCAGGGCAGGTCCTGAGCATCGAAATTCTGAAATATATGCGGGCATTGGATGTGAAGGAAATTCACGGCTATCGCCCGGAACTGGGACTGCGCGTATTCACAGAAAAGGCGTTAAAAGACGTCGCAAAGAAATAAACCGAACAGAGAAAATGGGGGACTAACCTATGGCTAAGAAGGCCACTGCAAAGAAGACATCAACAAAAGCCGCCGTCGCCGTCGATGGTGGGGCTCCAGAAGCCCTGACGACAAAACCTGTGTCGACCACTCCGACGCCAAAGGCCGTTGCCAAAAAAGCAGCGACGAAGAAAGCAGCCACAAAGAAGGCAACTGTGAAGAAGGCGGCATCGAAAAAAGCCGCTACTAAGAAGGCGGCTACTAAAAAAACACCAGCAAAGAAAACCGCACCAAAAGCGACAGTGAAAAAGGCATCAGCTAAGAAAGTCGCGGCGAAGGCTGCGGTCAAGCGGCCTGTCGCGAAAAAGGCGACGTTGAAACCGGGAACGAAAAAGCGCGTGCCGCGGGAAAAGAAAGTCCTGAAAGGCATGTCGGATATACGGCGGTATTTCCATCGCAATGAAACACCGATCGTGTTCATTAGTGCGACCAACTTTAACCTGTTGGGCATGGATGAATGGGTTAAGAACTTTAAATATATCAATTATATAGACTGTTATGACGGGCGTCACCCGAACGTCTTCGTTCCCAATGAAGCGCCCCATGCCGAATTCCAGTCGATTGAGGATATCAACAACTATCTGCTGCAGCATAAGGAAGTGCTGGATACCGTCAGCGCCATGGGGAGAAACCCTAAATCGGTTTTCCTGATGTTTGACGAGGAAACGGAAAAGCTGGCGAAAAAGGCCAAGATGGATGTCTGGTTCCCGAAAGCGAAGCTGCGCACCAGGGTTGATAACAAAATCATCACCGTGCGCATCGGTGACAAGGCGGGCGTACCATCGGTGCCTAACGTCCTGGCTAAGATTGAAAGCTATGAGCAGTTGCGCGAGGTATCAAAGGGGCTGGGTGAGCATCTGGTGCTGCAGTCTGCCTTTGGCGATTCCGGTCATACGACCTTCTTCATCTCCACTGAAAAGGATTTCAAGAAGCATCAGTCCGAAATCATCGGTCAGGGTGAAATCAAGGTTATGAAACGCATCAATTGCCGTGGGTCGGCGATTGAAGCCTGCACGACCAAGGCGGGCACCATTGTGGGGCCGCTGATGACCGAACTGGTCGGGTTCCCGGAACTGACCCCCTATAAAGGCGGTTGGTGCGGGAATGAGATTTTTGATGCCAGCTTCACACCGGAAATCCGCCAGCAGGCCCGCGAATACACCTATAAATTTGGGGAGCAGCTGCGCAAAGAAGGGTATCGCGGGTATTTCGAGCTGGATTTCCTGATCGATATGGACAGTGGCCTGATGTATCTGGGGGAATTGAACCCGCGCATTACCGGGGCGTCTTCCATGACCAATCATGCCGCCTTCGCCCATGCGGATGCGCCGCTATTCCTGTTCCATTTGCTGGAATTTTCGGGGATGCCGTTTGAACTGGATGTAGAGGCTCTGAATGACCGTTGGGCTGATCCGGACAATATCGACAGTTGGTCCCAATATGTAATGAAACATACACAGGATTCGGTGGACATCATCACCGAAGCCCCTGAAAGTGGCATCTATCGTATGAACCCTGATGGCAGTATCGATTTCAGTCGATTTGACTATCACCGCCGTGCGGTTGCCAGCGAGAATGAAGCCTTTTTCCTGAGAATTTCCGGGGTTGGAGATTATCGGTATGAAGGGGCTGACCTTGGCATTCTGGTGACCCGCGGCCGTCTTATGACCGATAACTTCAAGCTGAATAAGCGGGCCAAGAAATGGATCAATGGAATGCGCGGGAAGTTCAAGGGGCGGGGCTTACAACCGGCACCGACCGCTGGGGCATACAAGATTCTGTAATTGGCACAGAAAGTACAGCTTTCGGAACCCAGTTTCTGGGCGTGCCGGAACAGGAAGGACCGTATCGGTCCGGTCCCCTGACACAGGGGACGGACGGGGAAGACATGGACCTTTATTTCCAGTCGGTTTCTGAGAAGAAGCCCGGCGATAAGTGGCAGACCCTGTTTGAGAGATATTGGCCGGCCTATCGGGCCTGGTATCTCTCTGATGGGTTGGAGCAGCGCGCGACCTGGCTGACCTGTAAGGAGGCCTTGGAAGCCCATATGCCCCGTCTATTGCCGACCTATGACCGATTGTGTGATCTGGCCGGTGGGGGCGACTTGGCGGCGCGTTTCCTCAGCCTGTGGCGGCCGCCAGCCTATATCTCCGGCTGCAGTCAGATCGTCTGGTTGGGCGATGGTCCGAAACTGGTGCGCAATTATGACTACAGCCCGGCTTTGATCGATGGCGTTATCATGGAAAGCGCCTGGAATGGCACAAAGGTCATTGCGATGACCGATTGCCTGTGGGGCGTTCTGGATGGGGTGAACGAGAAGGGGCTGGCTGTCAGCCTGACGTTTGGGGGCCGCCGCGCCGTGGGGGAGGGATTTGGTATCCCCGTTATCCTGCGCAACATTCTGGAATTCTGTGCGACGGTGGAGGACGCTGCAAAAGTCTTGGCCGATGTGCCGACCCATATGGCCTATAATGTGACGGTGGTTGATAAAAAGGGACGCTTCACGACCGCCTATCTGGCGCCGGGCAGCCGTCCCGTGATCAAATCCGTTGCTTATGCCACCAATCATCAGGGACGCATAGAATGGCACGACCATGCACGCGCGACCGCCACGTTGGAGCGCGAGCAGTTCCTTAGGTTCCGTCTGGAAGATGATAAAGTCACATTCCCGAAACTGGTGGATGCTTTCCGAAAGCCGCCTTTATACACCAACGCCTATCATAATGGGTTCGGGACCATCTATACCGCGATCTATGACCCGATAGACGGCAGCGCGACCTATCTGTTTCCAGACGGCTCCAGCAAGCGCTTCAGCTTTGGCGATTTCAAGGAAGAAGCCTGGGCCATGCCCATCGACGGCAATGGCGCGCCTAAGACCCGGGGTATGGATCTGATATAGAAGATCCAGGGTAACAGCCGCTCAGGGTGTGTTCAGCCACGGCGTTGCATTTTCTGCGTTTAGTCTTTTAAGATCAATCGTAGAGGGCTTATCTGAAAAACTGACCGCCTAAAGAGCATAGTACTGCGCACTTTTTTCAGACAAGTCCACTTTTGTGCTATATGACGCGTAAGGGGTCGAAGTGCTATGTTCAAGATAGCCGTATGCAGGCTTGGTACATGATAGTTCGGTCCGAAGGGTGCGTCACCAAATATCATAAGAGGCTTGGAAAACGACTAAGCGTATAAGAAAGAAAACGAATTAGGGCTGGGGAATGACAAATAAATTTATACTTCAAGGCTTAACGGTCGATAACCACTTGGATGAGGTGCGAGATACCTTTCAACTAGCAAACATTGAGCGCGTCATTATCAGCGTTGCGTTCCTGAACGAGCGCGGCTTTGCACTGCTGGTCGATATTCTCAAGCCGGTTGCGGACAAGACCACGATATTCGCCGGAATTCGTAACGGCATTACCACCGGACAGGGTTTGCTTGCATGCATCGACTGCGGATGCACGACCTACGCTGTAGACACTGGCTCACGGGGTGTCGTCTTTCACCCGAAAATTTATTTGGCAAAAAGCGCGACGGAGGGGCGCATAGTTCTAGGTAGTGCTAATCTTACGATGGGCGGTCTGAACAGCAATATTGAAGCCGGATTGAAAATTGTCTGCGATATGGCCGATAAGAGCGATGCCGATCTTGTCGAGGATCTAGCCTCCAAAATCGATGCAATTGTAGATGAATTCCCCCAGCATGTATTACAGGTGAAAAACAAACAGGAAGTTCTGGAGCTTCTCAAGTCTGGTCGAGTTATCGATGAACGGCAAGTGCCGCCACCCAACCCAGGCGGGTCATCCGTCAATCGGGATCTTGATAAGATCCCAAAGATGGAGCTCAAAAAGAAGATGCTCACATATGCACCCGTGACGACGTTGGTTGATGAAAGGGAACCGGAGGGGACCGGCGCAGCGGCGGCGGGTGAAGTTGCAGCCGCAGAAGGTGCTAAAGAAGAGACACCCGACGCACCTCCCAGCAAGCCTGCCATTGATCAACTAGAACTGGTCTGGACCAGTAATCCACTTACCCGCAGGCCGCTAAATATTCCGACAGCTGAAAACACGAATCCGACAGGATCGATGTACTTCACAAAGGGGCAGACAGAAGGCATTGATCAAAGGCACTATTTCCGCGAAGAGGTCTTCGGCGATCTGGCCTGGGCTAATGATGCCGCAGACGAAAAAGTGCACTTGGAACGAGCGACAGGTAGCTTCCGAATCGTGATCAAGGATGTGAATTACGGCGTGTTCGATATGGGTCTAACGCACGACAGCAGGACCGATAGCGCCACCTACAAACAGAACAATAGCGTTACGCAGCTTCACTGGGGTGATGTGAAGCCAATGGTGGCCCGTGATGACCTGCTTGACCGCACGATGTATCTATATCGCGACAAGAGCAAGCCGGATCAGTTTGTTCTTGAAATCGACTAGGCGGCCTCGGTCGATACCCTGTGCCGCCTGTTCCGTAGACGGCTCCATCCTGAAAGAAGCTCTTCCTGCTTCCCTTTTGAAAGACCGATCTCCTCGAATATGCGCCCTGTTTGGAGGGTAAGGACGTCGTCCATGCTCATGTTGCGGACGGCCCTATCGAGCTCATCGACGCGGGGTGTGATCATTGAAGGCGGTGGCAATAGCAGCTTCTCAATTTCTGAAGGCACAAGTTCGAGCACGCCGCCTCCATAGTGCCTGCCTTCCAGCTCAGCGCTCAGCGCTGTCAGGCCGTTCAGGAAGCTATAAACGAGTTGTTCCGCCGATCCCTCTTTGGTGCGGATGCGGTAAGCGGTGTCTGTCGTGAAAGCACCGATCCTATTGAGTATCAGGCGCGGCGTGTCGTGACTCCTTTTCAGCATGCCGACTTCGGTGGCATAGACGGATGGCACCGCATACCAAAGCTTCCGAATTCGGCATTTGTAGCGGGTATGCAAATTCTCCTGCTCACCGCGTTTGATGTACTCGCGTCCCGTTTTTGTTTTCTCGACGGACTGATCCTGAAACCAAATAAAATTTGTTGGTTTACCCTCGGTGGCATTGGCGCGGTGCTGCACGTTGTCATACACGACGCCCGGACAATGCTCGCTGCGTCCGAACATCGGGTGCGCCCATTTTTTCAGGCCGAAGCGTTTTACAGTCTCATCGCCGACAAGAAAGAACTTGTTCGCACCGGTCACGATTCCAACGTCAACTTGGGCAACATCATCAAAGCGCCGCGCCATGTCGGCGTCGACCAATTCGTCAAGCAAATCTCTTGTTGACGGTGCAAGAAGGGCTCGGGTCCACTTGCCTTCGACGGTCTTACCGTTCATGGCTTGGGGCTCGTTGAAAATCTCCTCAGGATCGAGAGACAAGAAGGAGCGGCCCCTTACCGGATAGATGCCTAGACCCTCGGCATGATCAGTGTCAGCGGATTTTTTTTCCGCCAGAAGAAGGACAGCTCCCTGCAATGTTCCTTCGAACCACAGCTCTTCTGGATCAATCACCACAAGCCGCTTAGCGTTTTCGCCAAGGTGAGCCCGCAGTGATTGCGCATGCATTACATGAATGATCTCGGCAGGAACGACCATGGCCAGACGACCGCCCGGCCTGAGCAACTCGAAACACGCCAGTACAAACGACACCCATGCATTGGTATGCTTGGTGAACTTGCAGTCGAGGCGTTCGAATATTGCTTCTGCGCGCACTTGAAACAAAGGTGGTAAATACTGATAACGAATGAATGGAGGATTGCCGACGACAGCATCAAAGCATTCGCGATCGTTTGCGAGTGTGTCGAGCGCCCAGCCTAGAAAGTCGCTTGAGCGTATATCGGTTTTGCCAAGCTGCAAAGTACGGGCACGCTCCCGCGCTTTACGCGCTTCGCATTCGTCAAGCTCGAATCCTACAATGTCGGCTTTGGAGCCGGTCGAAGCCAGCGCGCCGAAAAAAACACCATCGCCGCAACTCGGCTCGAGGATGCGCGACGGTGAAATGTGGTCGACCCACCGCGCCAAGAAGGCGGCAAGATCGTCTGGCGTGTAGTATCCGCCGCGCAATTTCTCAGGCGTTTGAAATTCCTTAAAATTCATTTCCGCACCTTGACCTTTTCTGTCGCCTTTTGTGACTGTGCGGACAAGTAGGCTTCGACTTGCTTTATCATCCAGTCCTTTAGAGTCTGGTTATCCATGGCAAGAGCGCTGTAGAGTCTGCGCTTTAGCGAAGGCTCCAATTCGACGACGATCCGTCCAGATTCACTTCTTGCCATTTTTAACCCCAGCATGTGTTCTATGTAACATAATGAACATAGCGCTGATTCGTGTCAATAAGACAATTGCCCCGTCGGTCGTGCAGGGTACGGTGGAGGTGGAGAGGCATGTCTCCGGGTCCCGCGAGAGTGTATCAGGTCGCGACACCTGATCGACGTCCAAACCGCGCAGGGTTGGTCTCCATGAGGGGGTCATAGGGGTGTCGGGGTGGAGCAGGAACGCTCTCCTGACTTGCGGGTGTCGGGGACTATTACCCTGACGAGGGGATTTCACAAGGGGCTCGACGCACTATCTTGAAGGAGAAGTTGCAAGTTTCGTGCTTGTCTTCGAGACGCTGCGCTCCGTATTGTGAGAGTGCCATTTGCCGGACCGTCGTCTCGAACTCTATTGGGGCGGTATACCCAGGATACCCGCCTGCACAGGGTGTATCTGTACTCTATATCGTCAAAGGGTCTGGGGTTGCAGTCTTAGAATATCTGCCAGGGTTGCCGTTGTCGGGTCTGGCAGCAAGGCAATCAGGCGGCGGGCGCGGGCCAGATCCTCCGGCGTATCCACAGCAATGGACATCGCCTCGTAATCCGAATCTTCTGGCTGTACGCTGACTATGGAAAAGTCGGTGGGATGTTCGTACGCGTACAGTGTCACATGTTCCCGATACGCAAGATCGGGGGTTGCGCTTAAAATGCGCTGCATCGCCGCCTTTGATACAGCCTCGGCGCTGGCCCCAATGGGGAAGGATCGGGGGTAAACATTCGTGGCAAGGTCTGCACCGCTGTCCAGGAACTTTTGGGAAACTTGGTCCACGACGGCAGGATCGGCAAAGGGACTGTCACCACAGATCCTGACGAACCAGTCCAAATTAAATTCGGTGCAGGCATCCGTGCAGCGTTTTGCGACATCCATCGCATCGCCCCGGAAACAGCCGATGCCTTCAGCCTCAGCAAAGGCCTGCAAGGGATCATCCAGGGCGCGATCGCTGGTGGCCAGGATCATGTCCGATACTTGATGACAGCGGCGCAGGCGATCAATGGCCCGGCCCAGCACTGTGCGCCCACCCAGATCCATCAGACCCTTTCCCGGCAGGCGCCTTGAATCGAGCCTGGCCAGCAGCATCAGGGCTGCTGGACCCCGCTTTGTATCGCTCATCTTAATTGGCTTCCACTTGCATTTGCGCGCGTTGCCATTGATCAGCATACCATTCGCAATAGCGTTTGAACCCTTGTTCCAGGGTCCATTCCGGTTCAAATCCCAGTTTCTCCTGAGCCCGGGTGATAGACAGGGTGCCACGGATTGGCTTGTCCACGGCCCGTGGGCGTTCTTCCAGGATGGCATTGGGAACAACGGATTTCACCACGGCGGCCAGATCCGCAATCGTGCGGGCGTTGCCGAAGGTGATGTTGAAGGTTGAACTGTCGTCATGCCCTTTATGCAGGGCCAATGCGCGCACCATGCCCTGTACCAGATCGTTGATATAGGTGAAGTCCAACCGCCCATCGCCACCGCCTTCCAGCAGCAACGGCTTGCCGGTCAGGGCGTTCTCAATGAAAACCTGGCTGACTCGCCTGGAAATACAGCGTTCCCCATACAAGGCAGATGGTCGAATAACCGTCGTGCCCAGGCCGTATTGTGTTCGATAGGTTCGGACCAGCCGTTCCCCCATAAATTTGGCATTGGCATAAATGCCTTCCGGGCGCGGGAAGGTTGTTTCGTCCACGCTTGCGCCTTCAAAATCGCCGTAAACGGTCGAAGACGACATGAACATGACCTGATTGATATCTTTTACTTTCGGGCGCACCAGTTCCAGGACATTGCGCAGTGTGATCAGTTGAAGATCAAACGCCAGACCTGGCTCTGCCTTTGCATCCACGGCGCTGGCGATGGCGGCCATATGGACGACTTTGGTGGGCTGGAAGGCTTCAAACACGCGGCCCAGATCGGCCAGCAGGCGCGCATCGCTGTTCATCAGCACCACACCGTTTTCCCGCAATAGCAGAAATCGGTCCAACAGAAAATTCTGATAGGCGGTGCGCTGAACAACATTGCGGCCAGGTTCGTAGCAATTTTCGATCAGGCTGTTGACCATCAGATTGTCGCAAATGCCAACCGTGGCCCCCATGCGGGATAGTTCCAGCGCAAGATTGTGGCCAATAAAGCCAGCGCCACCGACCAGCAAGATCCGCTGGTCTTCCAGATTGGGTCTTAGTGTCTCAAAGGGTATCGAACTCATTGCGGTGTCTCCTTCTGGTTTACCCGCGTGATTAAAATTTGAAGCGATGGCGCCAATGCTTTCTGCGTTGGAGTCATCGCGATGCCTCACTATACGCTTCCTGAAAGGCGTTGCCTACTCTCTCTGCATCACCCCTGGTCAGATGCGGCCCGACGGGCAGGGAGATGGTTTGATCCGCCAGCCATTCTGCGACAGGAAACTGACCAGCCTTATACCCGTATTTTTGTGAATAATAGGTAAACAGGGGGACTGGGCCTGGATAATGAACCGAAGACCCGATTTTTCGCGCGTTCAATCCATCGACCACGCGATCCCTTGAAACGGAGCCATCCCGGGGCAGTACCGCATTGATACAATAATGCGATGATGTGGCCTTGCCGTGCCGATCTGGGAACAGCGTCAGGCCATCAATGCGGGATAAAATCGCCCGCAATGCCGCATCATTTCGGGACCGATCCGCCATAAAGTCATCCAGATGAGTAAGTTGCGCCAATCCTACCGCGGCCTCAACTTCGCTCATGCGATAATTCATGCCCAGGATATCAACATCATACAGGCCAGGTCGGGTGCGTTCACCCAGGGCGCGGTTATAGCCAAAGGCGCGGCGCCGTCGAAGCTCATGGGCCAGCGCCGGATCATTGGTTGTCACCATGCCGCCTTCGATGGACGTCATGTGCTTGACTGGATAGAAAGAAAAGCTGCCCGCCAGGCCCAGCGTCCCCGCCTTCTGGTCACCCCAGGTCGCATCCACGGCCAGGGCACAGTCTTCCAGTACAAATGCACCTTTCTTCTGTGCCACAGCAAGAATGCGGTCCATATCACAGGGAAGGCCCAGATAATGCACGGGCATGATCACCGTCAGGGGCCCCTCTACGGCTTCCAGCGCGGCCGGGTCCATATTGCCTGTTGCAGGATCGACATCGATAAACACCGGCTCCGCCCCGACAAGCTCTACACTGTGGGCGGTTGCCACATGGGTCATGGCGGGCACGGCGACACGATCCCCCGGGCCGATGTTGCGGGTGAACAGCGTCAGGTGCAGACCCGCCGTACAGGATGATACTGCCACCGCTTCGGCGGCCCCGATCCGCTGTGCAAAGGCCTGTTCGAAAGCGGGCGTGACCGTGCCATGTACCAGCATCCCGCTTTCAAGGACGGTGCGGACCGCGTCGAATACGTCTGTATCCAGTTGCGGTTTGCCAAATGGGATGGGGGTATCGGGCATGCCTGTTGCTCTCCGGGCCGTGATTGCTTCCAAGTTTGGAAGCAATTTTCACGCCAGATCAAGTCGCTATCGTATTTGGGGAGACTTGATGGGGGTCACTTCGTGAAAAAATTCTCCGATCGTGCCTGTCGCTAGGTTCTGGCAGTGAAAGGTATACCCCCCCTTTGGACGGGGTGGGGGGGCATCATCGCGCATTTTCGCCGTGTCTGTCAGCGACAGCATTCCCAATAATCGGGTTTCACCCTTGCGGCGAACCGGCAACAACACCCGTTCAAATTCCAGATATTCCTTGTTGGAAACGACGACCATTCCCCCGAAAACTACCAAGTTACCGCTGAAAATGGAGTAAAAATAGGGGTGCACAAATTCGTATAAATGAGGTGGCACCACCTCGTCGAGATATCGGCCCGTATTCTGACGTCCGAATAGAGAATTCACATTCTCCCCAGAAACCCGATATTTCAGTCGACCGTCAATTTTTTCCAGCAGGTAGATATTCGGCAACAGACCGGGGACGTCAATTGGGTCAAATTCAGGGATTTCCAGACTGTCTTGCTGTGGCTGTTTTGATAACCAATGTTCAATCAGGTCAAGGCTGGTTCTGAACCGGCAAATTTGTTTCGCAAGGGTCAGGGTCGGGGACTCAGGCATACATTACATACTCCAACAAAGGTAATCTCGCTCAGGATGCCCCGAATCCTGAGCGAGAGAAACTAAGAATGTTGCACCGCAGTTCAACCACTGCGGTCATGTTGACCTTTAAAACCTTGGGTCCTTACAGCCTGCGGCCACGCACGATGTGCATGATCAGGGCTGCGAAAAACAGAACCACAAAGACAAAGAACAG
This sequence comes from Hwanghaeella sp. LZ110, assembly GCF_048892525.1. NCBI lineage: Bacteria > Pseudomonadati > Pseudomonadota > Alphaproteobacteria > Rhodospirillales > Aestuariispiraceae > Hwanghaeella > Hwanghaeella sp. LZ110. The sequence goes on from NZ_JBLZHT010000003.1 coordinate 57,441, forward strand.
AATTTTGGCGGCGCCTGCCGCAACGGCTGCAATCCCCCCAAAGCCAAAGGCTGCGGCGATCAGTGCGATGATGAAAAACACGGCTGCCCAATATAGCATAAACAGTCTCCTTAAGTCGTGGTGCTAAGACCGGTTGTTCAGATCTCCCGAAGGCCTTGGCACACGGTTGGAACCGTCCTGAACGAATGCAGTGACGGAAATTATTTCTCTACATGGATACGGGATTGATTTTTGCAATAAAAAAATACATCTGAATGACAAACTTTATTTAAAATTTTATAAATATATTATCATACAAGATAAAGTTAATTAAAAGTGACTTAGTGAATGTGGCAAAATTTTGATTTATTACCTTTTAGAAAATTTTATGTTGAAGAGAAAATATCTATTACTAAATGTTTTGAGAGCAAGGAATGGCGTCCGCCGTTTATACTAACTGAAACAAGAATAACAGTGCAGAGGGGTCGTGGACGCACCATCTGCCATCAAAGAAGGAGATTATTCATGAATACCATCGTAAAAGCTGCCACTATCGCACTGGCTCTGGGCCTTGTTGCACCGCAGGCTATGGCCGCAAGTGACACCGCGAACAATTCTCCGCGCGATGTTTACGAGCAGAAAATGAACACTGAAATGCAAAATCAGGAAGCGATATTTTCTGATAAAGAATTGAGCGAAGAGGCCAGCGCAGCCTGGCAGAAAGTGGAAGAAAACTGGAAAGCCTTGAGCGAATCCGCAGATGAAAACTGGGAAGACGCCAAGGAAACGTTCCAGCAGAGCTGGGATGACTTCCAGGCTAAGTGGAAAGAAATGACTTCTGATCAGTCCTAATACGGGATTGTCTAAAGTCCTCACATAGTGATCATACAGATGCGCCCCGTCGAAAGGCGGGGCGTATTTTGTATGACGATTTGGATAGACTGTCGAAGAGTCAATGGGACGGATGACACAGCAACCACATTCCTTGACGGATTTGCTGGATGGCATAACCGGGAACGCACCTAAAGACCAGGAATCCTTTGATCTCGGAGATGTTCTGACAAGCTTTGGCGCGCGTAGTCACGGGCCCTTGCTGTTTTTTCCTGCATTTCTGGCAGCCGCCCCCACTGGCGCTATCCCAGGAATGGCGATTGGAATGGCGATCCTGCTAATAATACTGTCGGTGCAAATGATTGTGTCACCATCGGCATTATGGATGCCTAAACGTATCACCCAAATATCCATTCCGCGTGCAAAACTGAACAAGGCATTGGACATTTCTAGGCCCGCAGCCAGGATAATTGATCGCTTCCTGTCGCCGCGGCTGACCTGGTTGTTGAAGTCGCCATTCAATTACTTCGTTGCCGTCCTGTGCTGTGGACTGGCGGTGCTTATGATACCGCTTGCATTTGTTCCTTTTGCCGCCAGCTTGCCCGGTCTGGCAATCGCATTGTTTGGTATCTCCTTAGTCAGCGAGGATGGCCTTGCCGCCCTTGTCGCGGGGGTCTTAACACTGGTTGCCGCCGCGGTTGGATATGACATGCTGGTCGGGTTCTAGCGCGTTTCAATTTAGCTGTGTGGCCTTGATATTTAACCGCCGCCTATCATGTTCACAGATGCGGCGTGTCACCTCATATCTTTTAAGGGAGTTATTAGCATGAAAGCCTTTTTCAGCATTTTGGCTGTTTCTTTATTCTTATGCGGCGGTGCAATTCAGGCGGTGGCTGACGAAACGACAAGTCAGACAGAAACTCCAACAGGCGCGCGCCAGGATTACGAAGCACAGATGAAGCAAGAGATTGAAGAGCAAGAAGCCAGAAATTCAAACAGGCCGTTAACAGAAGATGCAAAAGCTGCCTGGCAGGGCGTGAAGGACGGCTGGAACGATGTAAAAACAACGACCGATGAAGGCTGGACCGATGCCAAGTCCAAGCTGGATGACAGTTGGGGTGCCTTTAAATCTAAATGGAAAGAGGTTACGTCAGAGTAACTTTCCTTTTTCGGGCAATATTCTGATTTTTACGACTCTGTGTGGGTATCGCAATAGGTCAGAAATGCGTCTGTCATGTCCTCGAAGACTTCTTGGTCATTCTCCAATTTATTGGGCCGCTGCCAGACGGAAACAATTAAATCATTGGATGACACTGCCTGCGCGTTAAGGCCAAGGGGCAGGATCAGTGTAAAGACAGACCTTCTGTGGCCTTCATAGGATTTGAAATTTGCCAGATGGGCGCTTGGACTTTGTTTCAGGGCTGCGCCCATCAATAGGTCCAGCACGCCACGATCATCCGGGTTCAATTGCAAGGGATCACTGCCCAGACTGCCCGGAATTAATCGGGGGGCGATCATCTTCATCTCCTGACAGATCAGATCATATCGCAAGTCTTCAGCCTGTCCCAAAACCCGCAGCAAGCTGACATGCGGCAATAAGAGGGGTCCCAGTTGCTCGGCACGCAAGGCCCGTCTGGGCTTATCGTCGGGCAACATTTTCCAGTATTCATACAAGGGTGCTGCGGAAGCAAAGAATGTGCCCGGTCGTCCCAATTGCGATGTTTTCGAATTCGTCAAAGTTGTTGCCTTGTAAGAAAGTCATCTTTGGGTTAACCAGAAAGTTGTATTATATTTATTGTAATAAATTTATACAGCTTTTTGTTGTTTCGTCTCTTGCTTTAGATCAAATTTTAAAATGAATTTAGTTATCTTAATTCTTAGTTGTTTTATTGCTGATGGTTTCAATTTTGACATGACGGGCGGTATATTTGTCGGATTTCATTAATTTTTACGCGGAATCTCATTAAAGTATATGTTTTCAAACAAAACATAAACATTATTTAAAAAGAGCGAATGGTCACGTCGCAGCCGATTAACTAGGGTCTGAACCCAATTCTTCCGTCTATAAGCACAACTGATTCAAGGTATCACAATTCCAGAATTTCAAGCATTGGTAACGCGCCGTACTGGACTGATTTGAAGAATTCTTGCGAGGGACAAGCACCCCCTCTATGGTGTTCAGAATGATTCTTAACACTATCGTAGTCAGCGTCATGAAACGATGGCCGACAATGTTGGGGTTGCGCCTGCGTGAGATGAAAGGGACTGGAAGGCGTTGGTGACCAATAATTCGAATGCACTTGCCCTATTTGCGACGCACCAACGTGCCTTGGTCGACTATGCCAGCAGCATTACCGGCAACCGAGCGCAGTCGGAGGATATTGTCCAGGAAGCGTGGCTGCGGTTCGACGAAGCACATAAAGGGCGCTTTCTCGAAGACCCGAAAGGCTATCTATATCGCATCGTCCGGAACCTTGCCATCGACGGACACCGGTGCCTTACGCGTGAGCGTCGGCTGATTGCTGAAGATGGATTTGAACAGGCGGCTGAAACATCTCCTGACGGAATGCCCACGCCAGAGATCATCGCGCTCTATCGCGACGAGATTCGTTGCGTTATGGTGGCAATGGTGGAACTCCCGGAGCGCACCCGTATCGCCTTCGAGATGCACCGCTTCGGTGGCGCGACTCTCAAGGAAATCGCAACCTATCTGAATATTTCAGTGTCGCTTGCGCAGACCCTCGTTGTCGATGGTGCGGAGCATTGCAAACAGCGTCTCGCCAGATCATGACGGCGGGATACGATTATTTTTGGAAGCATGCCCTACGTCATGCGTTTTGTGTACAGGACACCGTTCGATACAAGTCCCAAGACAGGAACCGTCAAGCCCAGATATTACAGGGCTGAAAGAAGGGTATGCCTCGACATAATCATTCGATAGAACAGGAAGCATCGAGAGCAGCCAGTCTCTGGATGATTCGCCTTCAGGAGCAGCCGCACTCCCCCGACCTCCAACAGGAACTCGATGACTGGCTGGCGGATCCCGCCAATGCGGCCGCATGGGCGGAGACGCAACGCATGACAAGCGCCGTGGCCGGCGCGACGCCGACGCACGCAGAAAGCTGGGGACCATTTCTCCAACAGGCTCGTGCGACTTCGGACCGGGTGCAGAGAGGTACCGACCAACCAAGGCGCGCGGTGATCGGCGACCGCAGCGGAGCTGCGTGGCAGTCGGCCCCGGGCCGCCGCGTTAACCGTCGGCGGGCTTTGGCGATCGTGGGGATGGCCGCCGCCGCTTCGGTCGTCGCCGTGGTCACGGGGCCCGAGATCGTCCGCAATCTGCAGGCTGACTACACAACCGGCGTTGCCGAATCACGCACGATCCGCCTGCCCGACGACAGCACGCTCAATGTCGCACCCGGCAGCGCCTTCGCCGTCAACTACACGGCCACGGAACGCGGCATTCGGTTGCTCAACGGAGAGATTTTTCTCGACGTTCAGCCCAATGCCAACTTGCCCTTCCGGGTTTCAGCGGGCGACCTACATGTGACCGTTCTGGGCACGGCCTTCAATGTCGCCCGCAGCGGCCGGGGGGTCGAAGTGGGGGTTGCGCACGGCGTCGTCAGGGTCGACCGGGGAGACGACATGTCACCCGTGGTGGAGGCGCTACAGGCGGGTGAGTTTCTGCGCGTAGAGCCATCGGGACACACGCGACATGGCCGACAACCCGTATCGGAGTTTGGCGCCTGGCGCCAATACCAACTCATCGCGCAGGATCAGGCGTTTGACGACGTCGTTGATCGACTGCGTCGTTACCATTCCGGGGTGATCGTTGTCGCTGACGGATCGCTCGGCGATGAGCCGGTGACCGGCGTTTATAATCTCACCGATCCTGAGGCCGCGCTCCGTGCCATCGCCCGCTCCCAGAACGCCGTGGTCCGCGCTGTCACGCCCTGGCTGCTTGTAGTGTCACGTTTTTAAGACATAAATGATTCCAGTATGTTGCAGAGTTTACGGAACTTTTTCTGGAATTGAAATCTCCCACAGCGTTTCGTGATTAGATGCGCGAATGCCTCTCATTCTCATTTATGAGCATCCGCGCTTGAACATGAAACACCGGTTGGAGATGTTAGATGAGTCACGGGACTGAACAGCAAATAGAGGGAATCGGCCGTCGCGCGAATTTATGCGCCTCCTTGGCGATAGCGGCTGCACTTTCCATTACAGCCACCGTATCGACGGTGCAGGCTCAAGGCGTCGAAGATCAAGCTCGGATTGCGCAACTGTCCGCCGAACAAACGTTCGACATTCCCTCCCAGTCCTTGACCACGGCACTCACCCAGTTTGGTCAGCAGTCGGGAATGCAGATCACGGTCCACGGCACGCTCCCCCGTGACCTGACCGCCCCCGCCGTGCAGGGCACGATGACCAGTGAGCAAGCCCTCCGCCAACTCCTCACCGGCAGCGGCCTCATCTACACCCTGTCCGGATCGACGGTCGCCATTGAGCGGCCCGGCCAAAGCGCCGATAGCGCCATCGTCCTCGACCCTGTCACGGTCGAGGGGCAGAGACTCTTCGATCCAGGTCGGACGGAAGGGACCGGGTCTTATGCAGGTTCTCAAGTTACTGTTGGCTCGAAAATCCCCACCAGCATCCGAGAGATACCGCAGTCTGTAAGTGTTATCACTCGAGACCGGATCGAGGACGAAAACTTCACGACATTGCAGGAGGCCATAGAGCGAACCACGGGCATGCGCGTCCGAAATTTCGATGGCGTGCGTGCTTCGTTTACTTCGCGAGGATATGACGCAACCGTTACGCACGATGGACTTCGGGTCGACGATACGACGACATTCAGCGCGGCTCCAGACATGGCGATCTACGATCGGGTCGAGGTCCTTCGCGGTCCGGCTGGCTTGTTCCAGGGTACCGGCGAGCCCGGCGGATCGATTAACCTTGTACGGAAGCGACCGCTCGACGAGTTCCAATTGAGTGGCGCTGCTCGTGTAGGTTCATGGAATTACTACCGCACAGATGCGGATGTGACCGGTCCTTTAGTCGAGTCGGGTCGAGTTCGCGGACGCTTGGTCGCCGCATATGAGGATCGAGAGAGCTTCATCGATCTATATGAATCCAAGAAGCCTCTCATATACGGAACCTTGGATGCTGATGTCACAGAGGACACGGTCCTTTCTGTCGGCGGCATGTATCAGGAACACGACCACAGCGTATTCGCGGGCAACCCGATTGTCTTCTCCGACGGGACGCGCGTAGACCTGCCGCGAGAGCACAATATCGGTGTGCCCTGGAGCTACGCCGAGGAATACACCGCAGAGGCGTTCGCGGAACTCGAGCATAAGTTCGACAGCGGCGTAACGGCGAAATTGAGCGGGCGCTTCGTCGAGCGCTGGCTCGATCGAATTCACGTTCAGGCGCGTACGCCGATCACAGTAGGAACCAACGACGTCACCATCCGGGCAGGACGGGATGAGGATCTGCGTAACGACTACATCGTCGATGGCCACGTTTCCGCGCCTGTTCGATTGATCGGTGACGCTGAAAGTACGTTCCTGCTTGGGGCGGATTACAATTTCAGCACACGAGATCGTAACCGCGGCGACACTGCCACCTACGTCGTCGACGCGTTTGAGCCGGATCACAACATTCCGAAGCCTAACCTAACCTTCAACAGCTTCCGATTGGATCAAACCGAGGAATACGGGGCATACGGTCAAACTCGCCTCAAGCCCGGCATAGATTGGCTCACCGTCATACTTGGGGGGCGCCTGAGTTCTTGGACAGCAACGATGGAAGATAGGTCCACGGGACAGATTACATCCGACGTCAGCGTCGATGCGCAATTCACCCCTTATGCCGGCCTCGTCGTGGATATGACCGACGAACTGTCCGTGTACGGTTCCTACGCTAGCATCTTTGAACCGCAGACTAGCATGACGCCGTCGAGGGAATTTGTTTCCCCGCGCGAAGGTAACCAATACGAAGTGGGCGTAAAAGGCGAGTTCTTCGCCGGCAGATTGCTTGGGCACCTGGCCGGATTTTGGATCGAAGACATTAATCGTGCGGTCGGTATTGAAGGGTGTATCGGAGATTACTGTTCCGAAGCGGCGGGACTAGTCCGGAGCCAAGGCATAGAAGCCGAAATTAGTGGCGAACTGCTCCCAGGTTGGCAGGTTCTCGCTGGATATGCCTACGTGAATACTAAGTATGTCGACGACCCGAACAACCAAGGAGAAGTGTTCGCAACTTGGATGCCCAAGCACTCGGTCAATCTTACAACGCAATATGATGTCCAGGGCGGCCAATTTAGGGGCGTAAATTTCGGCGCTGGAATGCGAGCGGTTAGTTCGTACTTCACCGACTTTTCTGGGATGCGGGCCACACAAGATGCCTATGCCGTGTTTGACCTGGGTGCCGGGTATAAAATCTCCGATTCTCTGTCCACACGTCTGTCCATAAATAATGTATTCGACGAGGAATACTACGAAAGGCTTGGGGGAGCTGCGAGAAACAACCGCTGGGGCGAGCCCCGCAACTTCATGCTCACCGTCCGCGCTGAATGGTGAGAAGAACATGGCGCAGGGAAGGTCTGCGAAGCAGGGGCTCTTGGTGCGCATCGTGGCTGCGGCGGTCGGTGGATACGTAGTCGCCATGGCGACCGCCATCTGCCTTTCCTACGGTCTGCCTATGCGGCGTGCCGACGCCGTCCTGACGGGTGTCCTGGCGAGCTTCGTTGTCTATATTGCAGCCGTTCTCTGGGCCTTCGCCGCACGGAATACTGCGCATGCGTGGCTTGGGATCGCCGTTCCAGCCGTCGTCGCCGGCGGCATGGCCTGGGCCATCGGATGGTTCGGCGCACTATGAAAGGAGCCTTTCGCCAGTCGATGAGCTGGCTTCACACGTGGGTCGGGCTACTGACCGGCTGGCTTCTGTTCTTCATCTTCCTGACGGGCACGGCTGGCTATTTCGACACCGAGATCGACCGCTGGATGCAACCGGAGCGGCCGCTACATACCGCCGAACTGCCGGTCGCCGAGATGTTCGCCATCGCGCGGAAGCGCCTCCAGGACGTCGCTCCGCACGCTGAATACTGGTTCGTTTTGACATCAAACCGTCGGAATGTGCTCGACATGCGCATTATATGGACGGACTCGACGAGGACGGACGGAAAACAGAACGGGCGAGAATATCTGGAGATTTCGAGCGGCCGCCCCGCGGAGTATCGACAAACTGGGGGCGGCCAGCTTCTCTACAAGCTGCACTATCAGCTTCACTACCTGCCGGACGCGGCTTCGTACTGGATCGTGTTTCTTTGCACTATGTTCATGGCGGTGGCGATCGTCACCGGGGTAATCGTCCACAAGAGAATCTTCCGGGATTTTTTCGTTTTTCGACCGCGGAAAGGCCAGCGGTCTTGGCTCGACGCGCACAATCTGTTGAGCGTCCTCGCGCTGCCGTTTCACGTGATGATTACCTATTCGGGACTCGTCTTCTTCGCGTACGCCTACATGATGCCCGTTGTCATCGCAAACTACGGGTTTGGCCCTGGAAACCACGACCGATACACAAACGAGCTCCATCTACGCGCCGAACAGCCCGGGCCGGCTGGCTTCGCTGCCACAGCGGCCCCGCTCCGTCCGATGCTTGACGAGGCCGAACGGCGGTGGGGAAAGGGCACGATCGGGCAGATCCGCCTTTACAACCGGGGCGATGCCAATGCACGGGTCCTGTTGAAGTCGGGACAGCAGACGCCCGCCCGTGACCACGGCGCACTGCTCTTCGACGGGGTCACCGGCGCACTGCTCAAGGCCGACGTGGCGCGTACAGCCCCGAGGCTGATCGGCGACGTTCTTCTCGGCCTGCACGAAGGCCTGTTCGCCGGGCCGGCGCTTCGTTGGATCTACTTCGTGTCCGGTCTCTTAGGCACCGCAATGATCGGCGCCGGGCTGGTGCTGTGGACGACGAAGCGCCGGGCGAAGAGCGGCGATACGTTCGGTTTCCGGCTGGTCGAAGGGCTGAACATCGGCACCATCGTCGGCCAGCCCGTCGCCATTGCCGCGTATTTCTGGGCTAACCGGCTGATCCCCGTCGGCATCGAGGGCCGCGCGGCCTGGGAAGCCCACGCGATGTTCATCGTCTGGGCCGTCATGCTGCTGCACGCATTCATACGCCCCGCCTCACGTGGCTGGACGGAACAGCTCTGGGTCGCCGCCGGCGCCTTCGGCCTGCTGCCGCTCCTGAACGCACTGACCACCGACAAGCATCTCGGCGTCACCTTGCCCGCAGGCGCATGGGAACTCGCCGGCTTCGACCTTACGGTCCTGGCCTTCGGCATCGCCTTCGCCGTCGTTGCCTGGCGGCTTGGTCGTCGTCACCGGTCCGATCGCGAGCATGACCAAAGGTTTTGGACGCCCGCTTACCAGGAAACGGAGGCGGCCGAATGATCGACCTCGCGGCCCTGATCCTTGCCACCGCTGGCTTCGCTGCCATCGCGCTCTCCATGCACAGGCACCATCGCGACCTGTTCGGCAGACCGCCGTCGCGCCCGCGCGCATTGGCCTTCGCCGGTACGGGCTGGACGCTGCTCGCGCTTTCATTCAGCGCCTGCATCGTCGCATCTGGATGGGCTATCGGCCCTGTCTTGTGGATCGGCCTCCTCACGGTCGCGGGCCTCGTTATCGTCCTGGCCCTCACCTACGGCGCCGGGATCGTATCGGGCGGCGAGCGTCCCGCTCCGCGCAAGGCCACGCGTGCCGCCAGGGGAAAGGACAAAACGCCAATAACTCATCGCAATCCCGATCCATGGCTTGTGACGCGGCCTGCCGCTCGACCGCATAGGCGTCACGCAGCGGGCAAGGCCACCCAACTTGTCAGTCAGCCCGCCCGTAACTCCCTTCCCATTGTCCAAAAATGGTTGGTCTGCTGATGTACTTTCTTGTTCCTTATTGTATCCCCCAATAAAGATAGTGAAGAACAGTTTTCGGTATATGCGATGGAATTTGTGCTGGTGAAAATACATGCGGGTGGGGGAGTGCCTGGAAAAACAAAGGTGCACTTTTCCAGAAAAGACCCGGTTGAAAACATAATCGTTAACGAGATTCAAAATGGAAAACGTAAGCGGTAGTGAGACAAAAAGTAATTTATGGTGACATTCATCGATCACGAAACCCAGAAATGCGTTGCTGCCAACGTAAACGCTAATGAAATCCGTCAATATTTATCAATCTTATTGGCAATGCGTGCGGACGCCTTGCTACTGCTGCAAGACGATAGATGTGATCGAAAATAGGGTTCAGACGACAGCAACAACCGGCATGGTGTGTCCGGTTTCCGCCGCTTCCCAGGCGCAGAGGCAGATGTTCATGACCTGGAAGACATCCTTGGCATCGACAATCGACGGTCGATCTTCCCGAATGGCGGCGATAAAATCGGGCAACAGGTCGCCTTTTTCAATACCCGGATAGGGAACATCAAAGGGTTCTTCGTCTTCCGGCTGGTCGCCATGATAAAGGCGCGCGGGCCCATTTGCATTCTCGAAGCTCAACTTGGTTCCATAAACATTCAAAGAATGAAACTTTCGACGCTGTGGCCCGAATGTGGTTGTGGACTTGGCCATCAGGTCGCTGCTGAAACGCATCAGCGTTGTCATGGTATCGGGATAGGCAAAGCCGGTTCCTTTTGTCAGTTTCTTCGCGGCCATCGCTGTGACTTCCGTCACTTCCTCGCCGGCGATCCAGCGCATCAGGTCTATCAGATGAATACCCCCGCCATAGGTGACGCAATAGAAAGGCATTTTTCCACGCCACCCTTCTGTGATTTTCCACAGAATCTGGTGCAGATAGTCCCCTTCCATATAATGCAGGTCCCCAAAGGCACCCTTCCGGACCATGTCCCGCACCGCCTTGAAACGCGGGCTTTGTCGCAGAATCAGATTCGAGGACAGATGTTTGCCGCTGTCAGACCAGGCGCGAATGACCTGGTCCAATCCAGCGCGGTCCAGCGCAATTGGCTTTTCGCAGAAGACATGTTTTCCTGCGCGAAAGGCGGCGACGGCCTGTTCAACATGCGCATCATCGTAAGAGCATAACGAAACCGCATCGATCGTCGGATCCGCCAGTAATGTGCTGTAGTCTTTGTGCAGATGGGGCACATTCCGACGGGCTGCGACGGCGGCCATTTTTACCGGGTCGATATCGCAACAGGCGACGACTTCTACGTCGGGGATCTCCTGATAGCCAACAATATGGCGTTCCCCCACGCCGAGTCCGATTACGCCAATGCGAAGGGGAGGTGCTGTTGTCATGAATTCCTATCGTCCCGCCAATTCCAGGGCCTGGAACATCTGGTTGATCGTATCAATGACGCGCGCGCTCGCGGCATACGCATTTTGCAACACGGTCAGGCGCGCCATTTCCTCATCGATATTCACGCCAACCTCGTCGCGCAGGGCCTGGTTCAAGCCCGCACGAAGGCCTTCACTTTCTTGTGCGTCCAGGGTTGCCCGTTCGGCGCGTTGGGACAGGCCCGTCAGAATTCCATTGGTAAGACCAGTATAATCCGTATTGGCGATTGTGCTGCCAGACCCGCTGATCGACCGATTGCTGCTGTTCAGAGCGGCCAGAATTTCTGTCCGGTTGCCGGTCCGCAACGATAGGCTGTTATTGGCAAGTCCGGTTGTGATTGCCAGATTGGTGCGGTCCACATCCATCGGGCTGTTGCCCGATTCTGCGACAAACAGGGTAGCGCTTTGTCCCGTGGCAGTTGTGCCGCTGATACTGGCGGAGGTCCCGTTCACGGTAAAGCCCAGCGCGGTCAGGGGGGTGTTATTCGTATTGGTCAGGGCCAGGCCACCGGCTTTGCTGGTGATTTCCAGGACATTTCCGTCCCCGATGCGGGCATACATGCCGTCTTGGGCATTTATCGTATCCAGCATGGTCTGGACCGTATCACCGGCGCCGACAGTATAGGTCACCGCCCCACCCAGGGACGTGTTGTTGAAGCTGAAGGAATCCCCGACGGCGATGCCGTTAATGCTGCTCATCACCGTTGCGGTGGTCAGTGGAACCGTCCCCTGACTGCGTTCCGCTTCATAGGCATAGGCCAGGGTATCATCTGAATCTGCAGCAATCTGGGTTGTTGAAAGGCCAAATTCTGCTGCAGCGGTCCCTCCAATCGTAAACTGACCGCCATCGCTTAAAATCTGCAAATGACCATGGCCATCGACCCGGGCACGCACCTGATTGATCGCATTGATATTTGCGACCACCGTGTCGATGCTGTCGCCCGCATTGATGGTCACTGTACCCTGTAGCGCCCCGCCAACCGTGAAGGTTAAGGTATTGCCAGCGGTAATGGTGCCGCTGCCGGTCAGGTCGGCATTGGCGTCAACAAAGGTCGTGCCGGAGGTTCGGGCGGTTGAGTTGTCTGCCAGCGAAAAGGCCAGCTCATCCAACTGATTGCGCAGTTTCTGAATGGTGCCGGTCCCGGAATCCGAACTGGATTGCGCCGTGGCATCGGTTCTGATGAAGTTTGCCAATGCACCAAGCTCACCATCGGGCAACTTGTCGCTGGTCAACAGGTTCGTGCTATTTGACCCAGAAATTGTCAGGGATCGCGTTGCTTCATCCCAGGTGAAGGTCTCTGGACTTGCATCAACCAGGATAAGTCCAGATGTCGTGTAAACCGCCATGGATCCATCGTCGCGCTCAAAGGTTCGCAACTGTGAAATGCTGGCGAGTTTGGTGATCTCGGCATCGCGCTGGTTTTCAAGCGCCGTTGTCGACCGACCGGCAGATTTCTCAACAACGATTTTATTGTTCAACGTGTCGATTTCCGTGATGGCGCTGTTAGCGTCAGTCACCACCAGGCTGATGTCTCGAAGCACCTGGTTTTCAATCAGATCCAGGCCATCGGAAAGGCGGGTGATTTCTGATGTAAGATTGTTGGCGGCGATTATAACATCGTTCTCAGCCGCATCGCTTTCCGGCGTGGCTTCCAATGCCTTAAATGCGGTGCGAAGGCGCTCGATACTGTCGACCAACGGGGTCTGGCCGTTGATGGTTCCGGTCAATTGCTCCAGCTGCTGAAACAGCTTGTCGCGCATTTCGTCAGCCGACGCGACCGTGGTTTGCTGAAACAAATCCCGCAGCAGGCCTGTATTCGCAGCGCGTGTAATATCGCTGACCAGAACGCCACCATATTGCAGGTTCTCAAATTTGGTTTCGCGGCGGTTATAGTTTTCGTTATTCGCGTTTGCGACGTTGTCAGACACAACGCGCGTCGCGGAGTTCAAGGCATTCACCGAAGTGATTGCGACGTTAAGGGCGCCAAACAGAGACATTTTCTTTGCCTTTCCTGTGCACTAAGTCCGTGGGGTTGAAGAGGATCGTTTCTACGTCCTGGGTTTTCGTGTCACGGGGTGTTGTGCATCGTTGCGTGTAAAAACCTTGCAGTTAGATTTCTCGGTTCATGGCGATCGGGGCGGCTGCGCGTCCATTGGATATCGCGCCCTGGCGACCATAACCGGGTATATCGCCCGCAGCCTGCTTTGCCGCCTCAATGATCCGGTTGACGACGTGTTGGCTGGACTTTGTCAAGATTTCCAGCTTTCGCCGGTTGATGGTCATCAGGGCTTCGAAGGTTTCAGCCAGCGTCTGCAACTGCGTGCGCAAGTCATCGCTTAAGGCCACAGCAAATCCTGGATCTTGTGAGATGGCTTCGACATGGTCGTTGTAATGTTTGAATAAAGCCTGCTTTTCTTCGACAACCGGGCTGAGTTCTGCGGCCTGAGGTGTCTCTAAAAGCGCGTTTTCTTTTTCCAGAACAACAACCAGATCTTCCATCAGTTCGATCAGATTATGGGCGCGGATAGTGGCGTTCATCGGGATATCTCCCCTGTGGTGTTGGCGGCTGATTTGGATTGGGCCTCCTGGATTTTCAGCATTTCTTTCGCGACCGTATCGGCGATCCCCAGTGACCCTTGTTGCGCAATGATTTTGCCGAATTCCTGGACCATCATGGATTGGTAGATCCCTTCGGCGTGACCGCCACCGAACATGCTGTCATTCGATATTTCAGCGAACATTGGCTCCAGCATTTGCTGGGCGAAGACGGCTTCAAATTCGATGGCTGACTTCTTTATCGCGTCTGGTGTGCCGTCCATTGGCATTTTAGGCTTGGCCGCAAACGCTTGATTGCGCGCACTGTCCAGAAGCATTTGGCTGCTTGTATCGATCATTACATCACCTCGATTTCTGCTTGCAGGGCACCAGATGCCTTGATCGCCTGCAGGATCGTAATCATGTCGCGTGGGCCAACCCCCAGGGAGTTCAGGCCGTTCACAAGCTCTTGTAATTCGACGGTGCCAGGCACAAGGCCCAGGCGACGGTCTTCCTGCTCATCCACGGTGACTTCTGTGCGGGGAACAACTTCCGTCGTACCCGTGTTAGAAAATGGTGTGGGTTGCGAGACCTGCGGGGTTTCGGTGATGCGTACGGTCAGATTGCCCTGAGCCACAGCGACGGTGCTAATCCCGACATTTTCACCCATTACGATGACGCCTGACTGTTCGTCGATGACCACGCGGGCGATCTGATCCGGCTCAACGCGCAATTGTTCGATATCGGTCAGCAATTCAACCAGTTCACCATTATAGCTGGGCGGAATGTTCAATTGAACCGTGCTCAAATCTGTTGCCTTCGCCGTGGGTTCCCCGACAAAGGCATCAATCGCGCGGGCAATGCGGCGTGCCGTGGTGAAATCAGGATTGCGCAGGTTCAATTTAACCTGGTTCAACTGGGCCAACTCAAACGGGATTTCGCGTTCAATAATGGCCCCATTGGAAATCCGTCCAGAGGTTGGAACGCCTTTCACGACCGTTTCAGCAGCGCCTTGCGCGGAAAAGCCGCCGACGGCGACCGTTCCCTGGGATACGGCATAAATTTCGCCATCCGCACCCAGCATCGGGGTGACAAGTAATGTGCCGCCCAACAGGCTGTCTGCGTCCCCCATAGAGGATACTGTCACATCCACGCGGGACCCCTGACGGGAAAATGGCGGCAATGTAGCCGTCACCATGACAGCGGCAATGTTATCGGTATCAAGATCGGAGTCACTGGCATTGACGCCCATGCGCTGCAACATCCCGACCAGGCTTTCCCGGGTAAAAACGGCGCTGTCCAGACTGTCTCCCGTCCCGTTCAGGCCAACGACAAGACCATAGCCCACCAGCATGTTGTCGCGAACGCCTTCAATGTCGACGATGTCCTTGATCCGTGATTGCGCGGCGGCTTCCGCCGGCACCAGGGCCCATCCCAGAATGAGGGCCAGTATCGCCAGGAAAAAGCGTGCAACTCGGGCCATCGGGCGCGTTCTGAGATCGCCATAGCCTGCAGATCGTTTTGTGAAATCTCTGGTCATGTTTCTCATCTCTCATTTCGGGCTGGGTAAACACACCCGTCTCGGTGAGAGTTATGCGAAACCCGTGCCAAATTCGAAAAAGACACAAGCTATTGAATTCATTGATTTACGCGAGTAGCCTTGGTGCTGAGTTCCCGGTTTAGGCAAGACTTGCCGGGTGCCATTGCGCTTGATTCCGGGTGGGAATCGGCGCGCAGTTACTAACACAGGGATTTCCCCTGCGGCGCAAAATGGATACACTGTAACGATGAAAGTCGACGGACCCGGATCATCTGGAAAGCTCAGCCAGTCCAAGAAGACCGCCAAGACCGGCGGGGCGAAAGGGGCGGGATTTTCCAGTGCCTTGCGACAGGCCGACGGCGGGGCGGATGATACGGTCGACAGCGCCGGTGGTTTGGCGGGTGGTTCTGGTGTCAGCTCAATTGATGCTTTGCTGGCCCTGCAAGGGGTAGACAGCGTCGATGCGACGGAACCGGATGCCAAACGACGCAACAAGGCGGCACTGGATCGCGGAGAAGACCTGTTGGATCAATTGGATGAGATACGAATTGGTCTCTTGTCCGGTGGTTTGTCACGGCAGCGCCTGGTGCAATTGCAGGCGGCGTTGAGCCAGCGCGCCAGCGGTGCTTTGGATCCAAAGGTTAAATCATTGGTCGATGATATTGAACTGCGCGTTGCCGTTGAACTGGCAAAGCACGGACAGGACGATTGATCCTGTTGCGCATTTAGGCAGGTCTTGTGTGCACCTGCGGGATGCGACGAATAATCCTAAAAAAATGTGTTGTAATGACCTGCCTAGGGCCATATAAGCCGCCGGTCTTGAAGTATAGGACGCATTTGACCGGGAGATTGGCATGTCGGGCAGTGAGGCTACGAGCAATACCAGTGTAAACCCGAAAGCGACTGTGTCGTCGCCCTTGCTGCCGCCGGATTATCGGCCCAGTGAGTCTGAAGAGTTCATGAACCCTCTTCAGAAAGAGTATTTCCGCCAGAAGCTGTTGAATTGGCGTGCAGATCTGCTGAGAGAATCTTCAGAAACGCTTGAAAGCATGCAGTCGGAAAGCTTGGCACAGCCGGACTTGACGGACCGCGCCTCGATGGAAACGGATCGTGCGATTGAACTGCGCACCCGGGACCGGGAGCGTAAATTGATCGCCAAGATCGATTCGGCGCTGGAGCGTATTGAAGATGATAGTTATGGCTATTGCGAAGAAACCGGTGAGCCCATTTCGCTGCGCCGGTTAGAGGCCCGACCAATTGCGGTTCTGAGCCTGGAAGCACAGGAACATCACGAACGGATGGAACGGCTGCATCGGGAAGATTAAGTTCGGACCCCGGATGTCAGCATGACGCCGTTAAGAATGCTAAAGGCCCGCCTGGATCTGAATCCGGCGGGCCTTTTTTGTTATCAACCTGTTTGGGATCAGGGCTGTAATCGGGTTTAGAAAATAAGGGGGCCCGACCATGTTGGTCAGGCCCCATTCGGAATCGCCGCGAGAGAGAGAGGAGAGAGAGAGTACGCGGGCGACACCGAAACTGTGGGTCCCAAAACGGGACCGTTGATTAGAAGGGCATGATCACGTCCATGATCTGGGTGCCCCAGCGGGGTTGTTGGAAATCGCTGACCTGGCCGCGCCCGCCATAGGCAAGCCTGGCTTCAGCAATCTTTTCGTAGCTTACTGTGTTTGCGGTCGAAATATCCTGGGGTCGGATGACCCCAGCGATCTGAAGTTCCCGCAATTCAAAGTTCACCCGTGTTTCCTGGCGTCCATGTATGACCAGATTGCCATTGGGCAGAACCTGGGTCACGACGGCCGCAACGCTGACCGAAATGGCTTCCTGGCGATCGATCGCGCCACCACCTGCATTGCTGGTCTGGCCGTCGAATGCCAATAGGGCTGCGGGATTTACCGCTTCGGGCAGGACAGAATTCAAGGCATTTTCATAGCCCAGTAAGCTGTCGACATCGACATTTTCCGAATTGTTTCGGGTCCGGGTTGTGGAATTATCCAACTGTGCGTTTTCGTCGATATCGATCACGACGGTGACAATATCGCCAATGTCAGAGGCCCGAAGATCCTTAAAGAAGGCCCGGCTGCCGGGGCGCCACAGTGAGTTTGGCATGTATGATGCCGTTACTGGCTTTGGCATTGGCATGGTGACCTGCGTGTAATTCGGGTCATAGGTCGGGTTTGCCACCGGGTTCATCGAAGGCTCTTCACCCACAGCGGCCAGACGTTCCATCGAATTGCAACCGACCAGCAGGGCGCTTGCCAATGTCAGGCAAGCCAGCGTCTTGAAACGCGCCGAAGGGCGGGAGGGATGATGTTTCATGGTTACTCTCCTCATCTCGATTGCATTCAGGTTAACGGCGTGTCGGGCAGATTATTCCGTGCGCATCGCCAGGGGTTGCTGAAGCTGAACTTCCACGCGCCCGGAACCAATCACCACTGCGTCAATTACCGTGTTGCTTTGTGTGTTCTGCACCCGGATGACATCATCCAGGGCACCATTTTCCATCGCCCGACCCTGAACGCTGAGCACCATGCGGTCGGTTTGCAGGCTAACTGTTATAATCCGGCCCTTTTCGACAAGGATCGGGGCGCCAACGTCACCAGCGCGAATGGGTTTCCCCGATGTCAGCGACCGTCCAACGGATTGTCCGATCAACTTGTTTTCATCGATGATCAGGTTGGTTCCCAAACCTTCTTCCCGCATGCGCACGATGGTCAGATCACCGGCTTCGATAATATGGTCTTTGCCCAGGCGCCGCGTTGGAACGGGCAGTTCAACCATTCGGTGGAACCGTCCGGATATGTTCATTTTCTGCAAGGTGCGGCCTTCTGCAGGGGCCAGCAGGGTTGCCGTGAAGCGACCGGAATGGGCGTCATAGTCAAACCGTTCGACCCGGGCCGTTGGCGCGACAGAGCGCGGCAGATGGATCCGGTACGGACCGCCATCTTCTTCAACCTCAACCAGGTCATCCTCGCCGGTGCGTTTGAAGAAGGAATCCAGCAGCAGTCCTTCGATCTGGCTTGTTGTAATCACTGAGCTGGGCCGCGTGACGGTCACTGTTTCCGCGGTGCTGGTTGGGCGCCAATCAATGCCAAAGGTTTTTGCCGCTTTCCATAACCATACGGCCGGCAGGACCAGTTCCTGTCCTGGTTCTGGCGCACGTATGACCGTGCGGTCCGCGTATTGCCCGGCCGGTTCGAATAAATCTCCGACATGGATGAATTCTGCATCCACTTGAACGATAGGATTCAGTACCACAGGAACCTTTACTTCCTCGGACTCTGCCTTGCTTGCGGTTTCAGCCAGGGCCGGGAAAGTCAGGACCGGGAAAGTCAGGGCGATCACGAACCCGGCCAGGACCAGGGCGTAAATCACGCTCAGGCAATGGTTTGATATCGGTTTCATGATCACTCTCCTTACTGTCGTCAGCGTCTGTGGGTGACTATGAGTCACTATTAGCGAAGGTTCGTCAGGGTCGACATCATCTGGTCAGATGTTTCGATTACCTTCGAATTCATCTCATAGGCGCGTTGGGCCGTAATCAGATTGGTGATTTCTTCCACAACGTTTACGTTCGACGTTTCCAGGAAGCCCTGTTGGATCGTGCCAAATCCGGCCGTTCCAGGGGCAGCCACTGTTGCGCCACCCGATGCCGGTGTTTCCAGAAACAGGTTGTCCCCGATGGCCAACAGGCCGGCGTCATTCGGGAAACGCGCCAGTTCCAATTGCCCAATGTTTGACGGGGCGGTGACACCATCCAGGGATACCAGAACTTCCCCTGAGGCATTGACCGATATATCCACGGCATTCGGTGGAACGGTCAGTCCAGGCTGCACGGTAAAACCATCGACGGTCACAACATCGCCATCGCCATCCAATTGAAAGGACCCGGCGCGGGAATAGGCCGTATCGCCGCTGGGCAGCGTAATGCGGAAATAGCCCTCGCCATTGATTGCGACATCCAACGGATTTTCCGTCAGGGTCAGGTTTCCCTGTTCGGTGATGCGATAGACGGCAGCGGTTTTTACCCCCAGCCCGACCTGGACACCGACTGGCACCGTGGTGCTGGCGTCGGAACTGTCCGACCCGACCCGGCGCAGGTTCTGATACAGCAGATCCTGAAACTCAGCCCGCCGGCGCTGATAGGACGTGGTGTTCATGTTGGCAATGTTGTGGGAGATGACTTCCACATTCAATTGCTGGGCTAACATCCCTGTCGCGCCAATACTAAGTGATCGCATCTGTCGTCTCCTTTAAAACCTCAGTCGGATAAAGCTGTCAGTATCTCGTCACAGCGCGATTAGCCCTGTGGCGCACGGCCCAGCTTATCGATCATGTCTTTGATCCGGTCGTCTTCGCGTTGAATCAGTTTCGCGACACTTTCATGGGCGCGATTGATGTCCATCATGCGCGTCAGTTCCAGAACCGCCTGCACATTGGATTCTTCGATCATGCCCTGCATCATGCTTGGCTGAGCAACCTGTTGCGGGTTCATGTCAGGGTCGGCGATGAATAAGCCATTGGCTGCCTTGCGAAGCTTCTGTTCGTCCTCGAAGGTCACGACCTGCAGCTTGCCTAAAATCCCGTCGTCATTGGAAACCGTGCCATCGCCTGCGATGCTGATCCGCCCGCCGTCTTCTGGAATATTGATGGGGCCCGCCTGGCCTTGAACCGGATAACCTGATCCAGTCACCAATTGGCCGTTCGCATCCAACTGAAAGCGCCCGTGGCGGGTATAACGTTCTCCCAAGGGGCTATCGACAACGAAATATCCCTCGTCAGATAAAGCGATGTCGAAATCATTTCCAGTCGTGGTCAAAGGCCCGCTGGAAAGGTCTCTTGCTGTGCCAACATCCTCAACAAAAGACAGTTTCTCATCCTTTGTTGGTTTTGCCAGATATTCCTGAAACACCATCCGCTCAGCCTTAAAGGCCGGAGTGTTGGCGTTGGCGATGTTGTTGGCGACAATGTCCATCGACCGCCGAAGGGCTGCCTGACGCGACATGGCTATATAGCTTGTGTTTTCCATTTCTGGACGCCTCTTTCTCTCATTTGGGCGGAAGCTCTCATCCAACCGCCCACTGCTCTCTCTGGACCGGTATGAGCAAGTCGCGTGCCAGTTTTAATATTTCATTAAATTCAATAAGTTATAATAGGTACCGGCAAAATGTGCTCGCCCTTACTTACCGAAAAATGCTGGTTAGGGCGGGGTATGCGGAACGGTTTGCCGGATCACTTTGACCCGGTCATGCATGTTTTCCATTGATCTGTGTGGGCGAATAACGGCCTATAAAAAGCAATCCGAAGTTTTTTTGTTTCGGTGACTTTATGTTAGGGTCCTTGCAGTACTGCATGCACCGCGATGCTGGGTGTTGGCCAGGGTCCATAACAGGCGGCAAGAGATGAGCGACGAAGACGATAATGAAGCACCGGTTAAAAAGAAGGTGAGCGGCAAAAAGCTCATTCTGTTTGTTGTTCTGCCGATACTCTTGTTGGGCGGGGCGGCTGGCGCTGTGTTTGCACTGGGTCTGCTGGACCCCTTGCTGGGCGGTGAAGAGCAGCATGCGACTGAGGAGCACGCAACGGAAGAGCACGCTGCGGCTACAGATGACCATGGTGAAGCCGTCATTGATCCCCCCGGCGTGTTTTATCCGATGGATGAATTGACGGTATCGTTAAGTGGCACCGGCACGCGGAAGAATTTCCTGGTGCTGCAAGTTGAATTAGAGCTTGAGGCGCAAACCGATGTGGCGCGCGTTGAGCAGATGAAACCGAAGATCATTAGTGAGTTCAACGCCTTCTTGCGTGAATTGCGAACGGAGGAGTTGAACGGCAGTGCAGGGGCCTATCTGATACGCGAAGAATTGTACAGGCGTGTCAGTCAGGTGGTGGCACCGACCCCTGTGAAGGATCTCCTGCTGGTGAAAATGTTGGTGCAATAGGCTGAGACTTAAGGGGTTCTTTTGACTTGGCCCCAGAATTGCTTCGCCGTTTCGAATGACGGATGGTACCGAAACGTAACTGAGGCACGGGACGTATGGCTGACGATCAAGACGATATGGCCAATGAGTTTGACGCGATGGCGGACGAAGACGTTGGCGGCGGTGATTCCGACGGCGCGGACGACCTTGCCGCTGAATGGGCTGCCATGGCCGATAGCGGGGATGCTGCTGCCGGAGGCGCTGCGCGGGTTCTGAACCAGGACGAGATTGACAGCCTGCTTGGTTTCCAGGAAGGCGGCGATGAAGATTCCAGTAAATCTGGGATCGAGGCCATTATCGATTCCGGCATGGTGTCCTATGAACGCCTGCCGATGCTGGAAATCGTCTATGACCGATTGGTCCGGATGATGTCGACCAGCCTGCGTAACTTCACCTCTGACAACGTTGAAGTC
Source organism: Hwanghaeella sp. LZ110 (assembly GCF_048892525.1). Classification (NCBI taxonomy): domain Bacteria; kingdom Pseudomonadati; phylum Pseudomonadota; class Alphaproteobacteria; order Rhodospirillales; family Aestuariispiraceae; genus Hwanghaeella; species Hwanghaeella sp. LZ110. Next base: position 79,096 of record NZ_JBLZHT010000003.1, read on the forward strand.
AGCCTGGACAATATTACCTCCATTCGCTTCGGGGATTACCTGAACTCTATCCCGTTGCCAGCCATGCTGACCGTTTTCAAGGCGGAAGAATGGGACAACTATGGCCTGATCACCATCGATAGCTCTTTGATTTATTCAATCGTCGATGTGTTGCTGGGCGGTCGCCGGGGGACTGCGGCGATGCGGATTGAAGGGCGACCCTATACCACGATTGAACGCAATCTGGTCGAACGCATGATCAACGTGGTTCTGGCGGATCTGTCCGCCGCGTTTGACCCGCTGTCTTCCGTGACGATGCGATTTGATCGTCTGGAAACCAATCCGCGGTTTGCCACAATCGCGCGACCAGCCAATGCGGCGATCCTGGCACGTCTGCGCATAGATATGGAAGATCGCGGTGGGCGGCTGGAATTGATGCTGCCCTACGCGACGCTGGAACCCGTCCGTGAACTGTTGTTGCAGATGTTCATGGGGGAGAAATTCGGTCGGGATTCGATCTGGGAAAATCACCTGGCGACAGAACTTTGGTTCACAGAAGTTCCCATTGAAGCGGTCCTGGATGAAGTTACCATGAGCCTGGGTGATGTGCTGGACTGGGAAGTGGGCATGTTCCTGCCATTTCACGCGACGCCGGATTCTCCGGTCGAAATTCGATGCGGCAATATGGCAATGTTTACGGGCACGATGGGGCGCAAGGGCGGAAACATCGCGGTGCGCATCGACAAGCGGGCGAAAGTGGACTAGCCCCTTTTTTCAGGCGAATCCTGATATTAGATATCGTTACAATGCTAGTGCGTTTGGCAAAACACGTGTATTTTCTGGCAATCGGTTTACGTTGTGACGATGAAGGGTATATGACAGGTCGATGATCGGAACGGTGATCAGCATCGGTTTTGATGTGGCGCTCATGATATGTTTGGGCGTTGCGATCTATTACGGTGTGCGTCTGAATCGTCAAATGGCAATTATCCGCTCAGGACGTGAAGAGCTGCAATCCCTTATCACTGAATTCACGCAGGCAACCTCGCGGGCGGAAACAGCCTTGTCGGAATTGAAATCAGATGTCGGGGCGACGCTGAATGACGCCAGGCAGTCGGCACATAAAGCCAGTGCGCTGTGCGATGATCTGGAATTCCTGATCAAGCGCGGGGAGAAAGTTGCCGATGCCCTGGAAATTGGCGTTCGCGCCAGCCGCAAAGGATCTGCTGACCCTGCATCGGCTGAGGCGCGCAGCGATTTGCGCGCGGCGCCGGACCAGAAGCTGGGTGCGAAACCGTCGTCGCGGGCGGCTGGTGAAGCCAGCTTGAAGGATAGTCTGAAAAAAGGCATGTCTCGGGCCATTCGCGGCGCGCATTCCGATACGGACCAAACCGGTGCAGAGGCATCGGGTCGATCCCTGGTTGCTGCGCCAGAAGACCGTGTTGCTGCTGGTGAAAAATCAGACAGCAAGAAGGCGCGGGCAAAGTCGAAGTCTGAATTGTTAAAAGCATTACAGGATATGCGGTGAGGAAGTGGCAATGCGGTTAAGATTGATCCCAGTGGTCATCGTCTTGGCGGCGCTCGGCTTGTCTTTTCGGGCTGGGTCCATCGTTGATCTTTTGACGGATCAGGAACCATCCAGAAAGGCCCCGGTCATCGGTGTGGCGGTTGCCCAGGATGCCAGTGCTATTCCGCCCGTCCCAGGCGATAATGGCAACGAAATGACGCCGCTGGAACTGGATAAAAGCGATGTCCCGATCATTGATGGGACGGAAGACGGCATGCATCCGACAGAGGCGCGGCTGGCCAACAGCCTGGCACAGCGGCGCATGGAGTTGGACACACGCGAACGGGAATTGGAACAACGCAGCGCGATGTTGGGCGTGGTTGAGGCGCGCCTGGCAGAAACTCAAAAGAATCTTGAAGGCATTCGCGACGAAATAAAGCAACTGGTCGCAAAATATGAAGGTCTGGAAGATGAGGAAAGCGCACGCCTGCAACGGGTCTATTCCAATATGAAGCCCAAAAATGCCGCAGAAATCTTCGATACGATGGAACTGGATACGATCCTCAGTGTTATTCGGGGAATGAATGACAGAAAGCTGGCCCCAATTCTTGAGGCGATGGATCCTAGCAAGGCTGTGATCGTTACTCAGGAAATCAACGCCCGCGAAGAGTTACCAACCTTCAACAATTAGCCCTCTTTAAAAGATTCCCTTTCAAGGGACTGATTTCGGCTGCATCCTGATTTGCATTTCCAGGCCCCAATTGGTTTTGCGATTTGAATTGATGGCGCGGTGATATGGCGGTCAGTTTCGATATGAATATCCTTATTGTGGATGATCGACCAACGATGGTTCGGATCCTGCGCCATATACTGCGGGATCTTCAGTTTTCCAGCATCGATGACGCCACGGATGGGCGGGATGCTTTGGCGAAACTGGAACGGAAAGACTATGGTCTGGTCATTTCAGATTGGACCATGAAACCCATGAATGGCCTTGATTTATTGCTAGCCATGCGCGCTGACGAAGCATGGCGCGCAACGCCTTTTTTGATGATGACCCCGGAAAACAAGACAGAAAACGTCATTGCCGCCAGACAGGCCGGTGCCAGTGGGTATATTGTAAAGCCCTTCAATGCCGCAATGCTGAAATCGAAACTGGTGGCTATTTTAGGGGATTTTTGAATTGGACATGAATGATGATAGATACGCAATATCTTAAGACCATGGCCCGATATAATCGATGGCAGAATGAAAATCTGTATAGTGCTGCAGACCAGTTGGATGATGATGCCCGGCGTCTGGATCGCGGTGCATTTTTCGGCTCCATTCATGGCACGTTGTGTCATATTCTGTGGGCCGATCAGATCTGGATGCATCGGTTTTCTGGCTCCCCCAAGCCGTTGATGAGCAATGCTGACTCCCACCATATGATTGAAGACTGGCAGGCTTTGAAACAGGCCCGCACAGCCATGGATCAAATGATTCAGGAATGGTCGGATGGTTTGGACCCAGCCTGGTTGACGGGGGATTTATCCTGGTATTCAGGGGCCGTGAAACGGGATATGACAGAATCCAAGGCTTTGCTGGTGACCCATATGTTCAATCATCAGACCCATCATCGGGGCCAGGTCCACGCGATGCTGACCGCGGCAGGGACGCGGCCGGAAGATACGGACCTGATGCTGATTGGTCAGGTGCAATGATCCCACGGATTGCGAAGTTGTAGAGTTAGGGAAACAGTTCAGCCATTCTGTTATAAATTTTATAGAATTATGGCGATTTCTTGCGATTTATCCTGCGACTCCGGCATATTGGGGGGATGATATATGAAGAAGACCAGTTGAAGGATGAAACGGATGTACTCCCAATCCGCAAGGAAACGGGACCCATCCTGTTTTTAAGCCTATTTCTGATGTTATTGGCATTCTTTATTTTGCTTAATTCTATTTCAACCTTACGGGAAACGAAATCACGCGATGTGTTGAGCTCTGTTTCTGCGACGTTTCAAACCACAATTGATCCAGACAGGTCCTCAGAAATTTTGGTTTCGACCTTGGGCGGGGTGCTGGAACCGGAAAAAGTGCTGGATGAAGTTGAACGCCTGTGGTTGTCGGATGTGCCGTTTGTGAAGTTTGAGACGGTGACCCAGGGTCGCCATATCATGGTGGAACTGCCGGTGATCCAGCTATTTGTCGGTGCACAACCGGAATTGCGGGGGGATCGGCGGGATCTGTTATCGGCGACCGCAAATGTGTTATCGGCGCGGTTGCCTGGGCAGGTCGTGATTATGCAGGCGATCCTGTTCGTAAATGATCTGGCACAGGTGCCAACGGTACCTGATATCCCGGCACCCCCGCCTGACGTGCAGGGGGTTGTCGATCTTGCAAATCCAGAGGCGATGATTGCACCGGTTGATGATGAAAAAGATGGAACTGAACTGGCTTTCGATCGTGTTGCAGCCCTGGCAAAGGCGCTGGTGGCGGGCGGGGCGCCCCCGGATAATTTCGAAATCGGGATTCGTCCGGGCAATGTGTCGCGCATTCGGTTCCGCTTTTTTATTCGCGATGCGGGGGAGGCCCGTATGACATTCGCACCGGTTCAGGATGAGACATCTACCCCCGCGACAACGCCAGATCAGCCAGAAGATCAGCCAGAAACACAGGCTGGGGGTCTGTAATGAGCGACGAGGTGATGGAACCATCTGCCTTTGCCAACCCGAACCCTGATGAGCGGTTGGATCGGGAACCGGAGGTTATGGGGCATATCCATACATCGCTGTTGGAACAGGATGCCATTCCAGAAGATGTTGTCGAAAAATCTCCCGCCTGGTTGGTCACATTCGGGGATGTAACGGCCTTGATGCTGGCATTTTTTGTGATGTTGTATTCTATGTCGGAATTGCAGTCGGAAAAGTGGGATACTGTCATTTCCGTACTGGCAACGCGGGTAGATCCCACGGCAGAAGGGCAGCCGCGACCGGTCGGCGAACGGACCATCACACGAATTGATCTGGTGTCAGCCTTTCCAACCGGTTATTTGCAAAGGATACTTGAGACGAAATTGGCGGAAGACCCGCTGTTGAAGACAATTCGAATGACAGGATTAGAGGATCAATTGGTGTTGTCTCTGCCGACCGATAGATTTTTCACCGGAACCGGTGCGCAGATTGATCCCCAGGTCTTGCCCGCTTTGCGGCGATTGGGAGTGGTTTTTGGTCAGTTCGGCAATCGTCTGGATATCAAGGGCAACACAGACCCCACCCCACCCCCATCCGGTTCGGTTTATCCGGATAACTGGTCCCTATCGTTGGCGCGCGCGCTGGCCGTGGCCCAGACCTTGAACAAGGCCGGATATCCCGGGGAGTTCACGGTTCTGGGGCTGGGTGATTCAAACTATCGCTTTATTGATCGGGATATCCCGGAACAACAGCGCTACGCTTTGTCCAGGCGCGTCGATATCGTCATTGTGCCGGAGGCTCGGGGACAGTGAACTGCGTTACTACAGGGCGTCTGATTTGCCGCACAATACTTTTGATCCTGGCCATCACCATGGGTGGGACACTTGCGCGCGCACAGGAAGCCGTTACCGTTCGCGCCTGGCAACATTCGGATTTCGCCCGTTTGGTTTTCGACTGGCCTGCGCCAATCGGCTATCAGACCAGTATCACCGATCAGGTCCTGACGGTTCAGTTTGACCGCGCATTTCAGGTTGATCTGAGCACTGTTCGGGAGCGTCTGGGAGATTACATCGCCCAAGCCAATGGTCCGGGCACAGCGGGAACGGCTGTGAATGCGGTATCGTTCGAGTTAACCAGCCCCATGTCGGTGACTGATTTTACGAACGAAAACTCCGTCGTGGTGGATCTGCGCCGCAGTGAAACCGCACCGCAAGCGCAAAATCTGCCCGCACAGCCCGCCCAACAACCGACAGCAGATTCAGCCGCACAGCCAGTCACGCAGACAGCCCAGGCCGGGGCGACAGACTTGCCCGTGCGCATTGGCGATCATCCTGGCTATACCCGCATCGTGTTTGATTGGCCGCAATCGGTACCTTATTCAGTAAACCAGAACGGCCGTGCGGTGACTGTTGATTTCGGGCGTGCAGCCACTGTTGATGTCGCAGCCCTGGCCCAGACCCTGCCGCCGGGTATTCGTGTAGCATCGGTTCAGCCCAGCGGGCAGGGAACTGCAATCACGCTTGCCGTGCCAGAGGGGGCGGAGTTGCGCCATTTCCCGCTGGACCAAAAGGTCGTTCTGGATGTTCTGGCCTCTGCTGAAGCGCGCAACCAACCAGCCGCTGCCCTAGCGAATGATCAATTGGTGAGCGAACAAGCGCCACAGGTCTCACAACCCCCGCAGGAACCGCCGGTTCAATCTGCGCCCACCGAACCTGCCCCAACCGAACCAGCACCCGTGAGAGAGCCTGTGCCTGCGCCAGAGGCGCCTCAGGCTGTCGCATCTGAGCCATCGGCTGCGGAAATGGCGGCAATGCCCAATGCCCCGGCACAGCAGGATGAGGCGGCAACGCCCTCCGTAGAAGCGCCGTCCGGCCCGCCATTATTCAATTTTTCGTTTCAATGGTCTGGTGATGTGGGGGCCGCAGTCTTTCGCCGTTCTGATAATATCTGGGTGATCTTTGACGCTGCGACCAATCTGGATCTATCCCCCTTGCGGGTAGAGGGCGCGCCGGTCATTGAGCGCATTGATCAACTGCCAATCGGTGGCGCGTCGGTTCTGCGCATGCAGGTGTCTGATCGCAGCGTAAACGCCAGCGCCCGACGGGAAGGGTTCAACTGGGTCGTTGAATTCCGGCGCGCCCCGCAACGCCCTTTGTCTCAGGTTCCGATCCTTGCGGATGTTACGGCGGAAATCGGTCCATTTCTGACTTTCCCCACCGATACGCCGGGGCGGTCCTTTAATGTACCAGATCCAGATATGGGCGATGTCATGCGCGTCGCGACATTCCTGGAATCCGGGATGGGAATCGATGGGCTGCGTCAGTATCCGGAATTTGAGCTGTTGCCGACCGCCCAGGGTGTGGCGCTGGTTCGGCTTTCTGACACGGTACTGCTGGATCGAAATTTCGATGGATTTCAAATCAGCGCCCCGGATGGTCTGGCGATTTCCGGCGTGTCGCCTGAAGCACCCGTGTCCACAGGGCAAATTCTAAGCGCGCGCAGACTGTTCGACCTGAATGGTTTGATGCGGGGCCCGCAACAGGATTTCGAAGACCTTTCCAATGCCCTTTTCCGGTCCATGGCGGAAGTTCCGGATGAAAAACTGGATGCGGCGCGTTTGAATTATGCGGGATTCCTGATGGCCCATAATCGGGGGTTTGAAGCCTTGGGGGTTTTGCGGGTTGTGGAGGAAAATGATCCCCAATTGATGAAGCGCCCGGAGAACCTGGCATTGCAAGGGGCTTCAACCGTTCTGGTTGGTCGAACGGAAGAGGCGAAGACATTGTTGAATGATCCTCGTCTTGATGGATTTGCAGAAGCGGCGATCTGGCGCGGGGCCGCCCTTGCGGAAGAGGGGGACTATCTGGCCGCCGCAGAGGCCTTTGGCCCCGGCGATAGCCTGTTGAGCCGCTATCCCTATCCGCTGAAGGCCCGCCTTGGCCTGATGCGGATTGATACCGCCTTTGCCAACCGGGATATCCAGGGGGCGGAAGCCTGGATCAATTCCCTGCAGGGCGCGCGTGAGGAACTGACGCGCGGGCAACAGGCGGCGCTGGACTATCAACGGGCAAGGCTGGCTGTCTCGCGAACCGAATTTGATGAAGGCGCACAGTTGTTTAAGGATGTCATGGCGTCTGGGGACCGGAAATATGCCTATCGGGCGGAGCTTGCGCTGATCACGCTGGGCCAGCGGCAGGGATTTATGAGTGATGCAGAGGCCCTGGAGAGAATGGAACGCCTGCGTTATGCGTGGCGTGGCGACCGCAGCGAGTTGTATCTGTTGAAGCGGCTTGGGGAATTGTACCTGAAGCAACCCGACTATTTCAAAGGGTTGGGAGTTTTCCGCACGGCCGTCAAATATTTCCCGGGTGATCCGGTGGCGGAAGATCTGGCCGGCGAAATGACAGATATTTTCCGCAAATTGTATCTGGATGGGGATGCCGACAGCCTGCCGCCGCTTAAGGCCCTGGCCCTGTATGACGAGTTCAAGGAATTGACCCCGTCGGGAGAGGACGGCGATCAGATCATCGAGAATATCGCCGACCGGTTGGCCTCCATCGATCTGTTGACGGAGGCGGCCGAAAAACTGCGCGAATTGTTGAGCGATGAGGACCGCTTGCCCCCCGGCGAAGAGCGGGTTCGGTTGAGCAACAAGCTGGCCCTGATTTTGTTGATGGACGGCAAACCCGAAGAAGCGGAAGAGGCGATCGCCCAGGGCCGCCGTGGTCTTACACTGTTTGAACTCAGCAATGATCTGGAGGCGGATCGGGATCGCCTGTTGGCGCGGGCCAAAATCCAGCAGGGCGACTATGAGGATGCGATCAAGGAACTGGCAGGGGATGTCAGCGTCGAAGCGGACCTGCTGCGTCGTGATCTGTATCGCACGACCAGTAATTGGCAGGAATCAGCGAAGGTTCTGCAACGGCTGGCTGGCAATCCCCCCAGTGATCCTGCTGTTGGCGTAGAAGGGGAGACGGCGCGCTATGTCATCAACTGGGCGGTCGCATTGTATAAGAATGATGATAAGGATGGTCTAAGGGATCTGATTGATTTGTGGGCACCGGCCATGGCCAACAGCTCTTTGTCCGGTGTGTTCGATTACATGACCAACCAGACCCGTGCTCCGACCGGCGGCGATGTCCTGGCGACCGTGGATCAACTGATCGGCGCCGACAGGTTCGATGCCTTCATCAAGGCCTATCGTGATAAGCTGTTTGCACCGTCGCCGACCCCCACAGCGGAAGTTACGGCATCGTCCTCTTAAGCATTTTTATCAAATGTTTATTTGGTGTTCTTCAGGTGGTTCATTAAACCGGGTTGAAGCTTTGAACCAAACTGCCCACGACCAGATACCACCCATCGACAAGCACAAAAAAGATCAGCTTGAAGGGCAGGGATATCATCACCGGGGGCAGCATCATCATCCCCATGGACATCAGGATCGACGCGATAACCATGTCGATCACAACGAACGGAACGAACAGCAGAAACCCGATTTCGAAGGCCCGTTTCAGTTCTGAAATCATAAAGGCCGGGATCAGCGCTCGTAGGGGGGTATCCTCAGGGTTCTCAACCGCAGGCATGCCGCCAATATCCATGAACAGCATCAAATCCCGATCCCGAACATGGCGCAGCATAAAATCCCGGAAGGGTGCAATCGCCAGATCAAAGGCTTCCTGTTCGGAAATGCGCTCCTCTATCAATGGCTGAATGCCTTCGTTATAGGACCGTTCCAGGGTGGGCTGCATGATGAAAAAGGTCAGAAACAGCGCCAGGCTGATCAGGACGGTATTGGGCGGCGTTTGTTGCGCGCCAAAGGCAGTGCGCAGCAAAGAAAACGCGATGATCAACCGGGTGAAACTGGTGATCATAACCAGCAAGGACGGCGCTAGGGACAGGACCGTCAGCAAGGCAACCAGTTGCACCAGTCTGCCGGTTACAGTGCCGCCTTCGCCGATATCGATGTTGATCGACTGCGCCAGACTGGGGCCTGCGGGCAGCACAACCGCGGAACCGACCAAAAGCAACATCGCTGTCGCCAGCAGTCCTGCTGCTGGAATTAACCGCCCCTTCAGGGCCTGAAAAAGCCGTGCTGGGATCATTGCGACGGGGTCTCCTGATCCGGGGCTTTGTTCTCGGTTTTGCGGGTGCTGATGCGGCGCACCACATCGTCAAATCGCCGAACGACGCCATTGGGGGCAGGGGGGGCTGTTTCTCCCTGTGCAGGCGCGGCATCAATCCCGGTTTCAATCGCCAGGTCCGATTGCGCCCCTAGCAAAAGCAGGTGTTCCATCCCGTCACGGCGTACCAGAACCAATCTGCGCCGCGGATCCAGCGTCAATGAATCAACAATATGCAGGCGTTTTGCAGATCCCGCACGGGGGCGGGCAACCATCATGCCCCCTGGCCCGAAACGCTTCAGCAGGACGGCACACAGCCCAATCAGGCCCAATACAAATATCAGCGCCAGAGCAAATTGCAGATAATCTGCCGGGTGCATACCAGGCTCCAATACGGATGGCGGCGCAATCAGCGATTATCGACCCAAGTCCAAGTGGGGCGGCGCTGATCGGCCCGTTCACAGTCCAATGTCAGGGGGCAGGCGATACCATATTAATGCTATGGAAGCGGCGGCACCGGTGCCGACTGACCATTCAAAGCGTAAACGTAGCGCAGGATTTCCGCCACCGCGATGAAGGCCTCAATAGGAATCTCTTCCCCCACTTCTGTTGCTGAAAGCAGTTCTACCAGATCGGAATCCGATTGCACTGGTATGCCGGACGCTAAGGCCAGTTCTATAATTCTTTCAGCTAGATAGCCTTCGCCGCTGGCGCTGACAACAGGGGCTGAATCAGCATCATTGGGCTTATAGGTCAGCGCAACCGCATTCTTTTTCTGACCCTTTTGGTTTTGGCTATCGGCACCATCATGCGCCGTCTGGTCGGTTGGTGTCGAAGATCGCGCCATGTGTCTGCTCCGTTCTGATATGGGTATTTAGGCTGAAAACCATATTAATATCAATGGTTTTTCCTGGATCATTGATCTGCAGAATTCAACACATTAAATGTAATCAGGTATTTGTTTTAATATAACTTTAAATATGTGTAATTTAATTTGTTCGTTACATTTAAATTTAGAATATAGATTATTATGGTATATTTATATTTGATTAATTGATGTAATTGATTATGGTAATGCATGATATTATTTAGATAAATATGGATAGCGTTCCGAATCGTTTGGTTGAAAGTGAAACTGGCACGCTGTTTGCTTATACTGCTGTATTCAAGGCTGTGTGGTGGAGGAGAGACCCAATCACAGCCGGGTGAGTGCCAGAGAGAGGAGAGAGCCCATGTCTATTGGTGATAGTGCAATTTTCGGCATGATGTCCGAAAAAATGTCCTGGCTGAGCCAGCGTCAGCGGGTGTTGTCCCAGAACATCGCCAACGCCGATACACCGGATTACAAGGCCCGCGACATTGCGAAGCTGAGTTTCACCGACCAGATGGCCCGGCAGAATATGAAGGTTAATCTGACGGTCACAAATCCCGAACATGTCAGCCTGCCCGATGCGAATGACAAATTCCAGGAAGGGGCGGCCGGCACGACCTACGAAACATCCATTTCTGAAAATGGTGTCGTGCTGGAAGAGCAGATGATGAAACTGGGGGCGACCGCCGGTGAATATAACATGGCCACCAACATCTATCGCAAATATCTGGCGCTGCATCGCACCGCCCTTGGCCGTGGCCAGGGATGATTGAGGCGCGGGTGTAAGAGAGGCCAGGGTAAGAGAAGCCGGGTAAGGAAAAAGGGAGTTCAGTCATGGATGATTTTAATGCATCAATGTTTATCGCGGGATCCGGCATGCGGGCCCAGGGAATGCGCCTGCGGGTGATTTCAGAGAATATCGCGAATGCGGATTCGACCGCTTCGACCCCAGGGGGGGATCCGTATCGCCGCAAGGTAATCACCTTCAAAAACAAGATGGACGAGGCACTGGGCGCAGATGTTGTTCAGGTCAAACAGATTGGGGAAGACAATTCAGATTTTGATCTGAAGTTCGATCCGGCCCATCCTGCGGCGAATGAGGATGGTTATGTCCTGTTACCCAATGTCAGCACATTGGTAGAGAGCATGGATATGCGTGAGGCGAGCCGAAGCTATCAAGCCAATTTGCGCGTTGTTGAAACTGTAAAGGGAATGTTCGCCCAGACTGTCAGCATTCTGCGTTAGGCTTTTGCTGGATGGCCGTGTCATCTGCGGGGAGGAGAGACCCTGGCCGGTGACATGATGGGAAACAAGAGTGGGATTGAGGAGAGGGGCGTAATCGGGTTAAGATGCCCGTGCGCTGTTAAGGAGAGAGAGCATGGCCATAGATCCGATGAGTGCCGCTGCGGCCTATCGCGCGAATGCGACGGGTCCGAATATGTTCCATACCGGCAGCCAACCACAGGCTCAACCCGCGTCCGGGTCCAGCTTTCTGGATATGGTCAAGGGCGTTGCCGAAGATGCCATGCAGTCTAACTACAAGGCGGAAGAAGTTACCGCCCGTGCGATGGCTGGGCAGGCCAATGTGACCGAGGTCGTGACCGCCCTGGCTGAGGCTGAATCAACCTTAAGCACCGTTGTGACTGTGCGTGACCGGGTGATTTCTGCCTATCAGGAAATTTTGCGGATGCCGATCTGATCATCCTGTACTGGGGCAGAATCGGTTAGATTGCAGGCACCCTGTTTGGTGACAGGGTGAATTTTGCGTTAGAGATGCCATGAACGAAGCACAAGCCCTCGATATCGCGCGGGAGGCGATTTACGCACTCCTTATCGTGTCCAGTCCTTTGATGTTGATTGGATTGGCCGTAGGTCTGGTTATCGCTGTGTTCCAGGCACTGACACAAATTCAGGAAGTAACGCTGACTTTCGTGCCTAAGATCATCATCATTTTTCTGGCTATGCTGGTGCTGCTGCCATTCATGTTGCGCCATCTTCAGGATTTGACGCTGTTTCTGATGGACCGGATCGTCGCGATTGGATGAGTCCTGACCCTAAGGTCCTGCCATGCTGAAAGCATTGCTGACGGCGGAAGTATTTACCGTCTTTATGGTATTCGCGCGGATCGGCAGCGCCTTTCTGACCTTGCCCTCAATTGGCGAGTCTTTCCTGAATCCCCGTGCCCGGTTGACCTTGGCCGTGCTGCTGTCCCTGGTGGTCGCGCCAACGGTTGAACCTTTGATACCGGCCATTCCCGCGCGCCTGTCTGATATGTTGGGATTGATCTTTATCGAAATTCTGATCGGCATTTTTATTGGTGCCGTGACGCGGGTTCTGTTCATGGCCCTGGCGATTGCAGGGTCAATTTACAGTTTCATGAGTGGCCTTGCCAGTGCCCTGATCTTCAATCCTCTGGCATCGGATCAGGGGGCCTTGCTGTCGATCTTTCTGTCCCTGGTTGGCTTGCTGCTGATTTTTGCCACGGACACACATCATCTGTTGATCCGGGCAGTCGTTGAAAGCTATGTCCTGTTTAAACCCGGTGTTTATCCGATGGTGGGGGATATGGCCGATGTGATGACCCAGACAGTGGCGAATTCCTTCAAGTTAGGCTTTCAACTAGCATCCCCGATTGTGGTGGTCGGGTTGTTGTTTTATGTCCTGTTGGGGCTTCTGGCGCGACTGATGCCTCAGATGCAGGTGTTCTTTATCGCGATGCCACTGCAAATCATGATGGGGCTGTTTCTCTTGATGACAACGCTCAGCGCGATGATGATATGGTTCATGAAGCAGTTCCATGGGCTGCTGGGGCAATTTCTGCCATTCTAACGGGGCTTTAAGGCGCGATGTCGGAACAATCAGACGACTCCCAAAAAACAGAAGAGCCCACTTCCAAACGGCTGCGCGAGGCGCGCGAAAAGGGCCAGCTGGCCGTTAGCAAAGAGGTGAATACCTGGATCCTGTTATTTGGTACAGGCATCATGATTAGTTTTGTATTCCCGTCTTTGATGAATAATTTAACACAAATCTTGATCACTTTCCTGGAACGCCCGGACCAGTTGCTGGCGGATTATGGTGGTTTGGGCCAGGTCCTTTCAAAAATGCTGGTGGAGGTAGCGACGCTCTTGATGGTGCCGCTGGGGGTGTTTGTTGTTCTGGCTGTGATCTCAGGTGTGGCGCAGACGGGCTTTAACGTATCTGCAAAACCAATGGAGCCGGAACTCAGCAAACTCTCTCCCTTAAAGGGGTTGAAGAAGCAGTTTTCCAGCAAGCAACTGGTTGAATTCGTTAAGGGGTTGATCAAGATCGGCCTGGTTGGCGCGGTCGGAACCATCTTGTTGCTGCCAGAAATATCCAGACTGGACACACTGGCCAGCATGGAAGCAGCCGAACTGTTGTATGAGATCCAGATTCTGATCATTCGTGTGTTTATCGGGATATTGGCAATCCTGTTCGTGATCGCGGCTCTGGACGTTGTGTTTCAGCAATATCAACACATTAAACAGCTGCGTATGACGAAGCAGGAAGTGAAGGAAGAATATAAGAACACGGAAGGGGACCCACAGGTAAAGGGGCGCCTGCGACAAATCCGGATGCAACGATCCAGAGAGCGGATGATGCAGGCTGTACCAACGGCGGACGTTGTGATTACCAACCCGACGCATTTTGCTGTGGCGCTGTCCTATAAGCCCGAAACCATGGAAGCGCCTGTACTGGTTGCTAAAGGGCAGGATCTGATCGCCCAGCGCATTCGCAGCATCGCAGAGGAAAATGACATCGCCATTGTTGAGAATCCCCCCCTCGCGCGGGCTCTTCACGCGACTGTTGATTTGGATCAGGAAGTGCCGGCTGAGCATTTTGAGGCGGTCGCACAGGTCATTTCCTATGTGTTCAATCTGAAGGGGCGGAGGATGCCGACATGATCCATCGCCTGTGGGGCGCGCTTCTTGGGCGGGTGAAGCGGCGTCGAGTACAACAGGTGGGCGCTGAGCGATTGCAGGATATGGAAGACCATCATGTTGCCTTGTTGACCGCCGTCGGGGCCAGCACGATCAGTTTGACTCTTTCTGGCGAAGGCATTGCAACAGTGGCGGCTGTCTGTGATCCGCTAAACGTGTTTGATGGTCGTGTCGGACCCGACAGCACCGTTGAAGAGGTTGCCCGCATTCTGGGGGGCACCCGCGATATCAGTGATGCGCTGGATTTGGTTGTTGAACGCTGCAAATCAGCGTTGCACGAATTGGAACCTTTGCCGGAACCACCTGTTTTTGCCATTCCGGCGAAAAAGGGGCTGGACGGTGATCCGATTCGATGGATCAGCATTCGCGGCACCGCCCTGTCATCTGCCACTACGCCCGGGGAGGCACCTTCAGGAGAAGGGTTTTCCGGCATTCGGGTTCTTCTGATTTTAAGTGAGGTGACGCGCAATCGTCAGCGAATTGATGATATGGAACGCAAGCTGGCGCTGACGAACAGGGCGTTGGATCGTGCCCCATTCGGCCTGACCGTCATCGATGCGGATGGCCGCATGGATCAGGCAAATTCAGCGTTTCGGCGATTGATCGGGGGGCGCCCTGTTCAGGGGCGGGCGTTTCATGAGCTTTTTCATTTGGATGATCAGCCCCGGCTGTCCGTTCTTCTGGACCAGGTTCTGAAGGGGGTTGGCGGCGACAGACAAGCGCCAGAACCGATTGATATGCGCCTGGCCGCCACCCAAGAGCGCATTGTGACCCTGTATGCAAATCGCACGGCCTTGCCAGATCAGGACAGGCCGGGTGTTCTGTTCCATGTCTTGGATTCAACAGAGCGCAAAAGGTTGGAAAGCCAGTTTGCCCAGTCGCAAAAGATGGAAGCGGTTGGTCAATTGGCGGGCGGGATTGCGCATGATTTTAATAATGTTCTGACGGCCATTATCGGGTTTTGTGATCTCTTATTGCATCGTCACCAACCCGGAGATCCATCCTTTGCCGATGTCATGCAAATTCAACAGAATGCCAACCGGGCAGCCGGTCTGACCCGCCAATTGCTGGCTTTCTCGCGGCAACAGGCAATTCGCACCCGCGTGGTGGATGTCACGGATATGTTGGCAGAATTGTCCAATCTGTTGCGGCGGCTTCTGGGCGAAACAGTTGAACTGATGATTGTTCACGGCCGCGATTTATGGCCTGTAAAAGGTGATCGTGGTCAATTGGAGCAGGGCATCATAAATCTTGCCGTGAATGCAAGGGATGCTATGGAACGGGGCGGCAGGCTGATTATTCAGACCGATAATTTCGCTGCGGACCGTCCCTATCAGATGCGCGATCAGATCATGCCACCTGGCGATTATGTGATGATCACAGTGACCGACACGGGGTCTGGAATGACACCGGATGTTATGGGGCGGATTTTTGAACCCTTTTTTACCACCAAGGAGGTCGGGCAGGGGACCGGGTTGGGGCTGGCCATGGTTTATGGCAGTATCACCCAAATGGGCGGCTTTATCGTTACCCATTCTGACGGGGCCGGGAAAGGAACGTCTTTCAGTCTTTATTTGCCGCGCGCAACAGAGCTGGAACGTGTTGCTGCAGAGAATGAAGGCCATGCCCAGAACCCTGAAATGCCGACCGTGGATGACACAGGTGGGGAACGAATCCTGCTTGTTGAGGATGAGGATGCCGTCCGGCTCTTCAGTGCGCGGGCGTTACGGTCAAAAGGGTATGAGGTGACAGAAGCCCGTACCGGGGAGGTCGCCCTGGAAATTCTGAAGGATAAGTCCTTTGACCTGTTGGTGACGGATATGGTCATGCCGAAAGTGGATGGCGCGACCCTTATTCGAGAGGCGCGGAAAGAAAATCCTGACCTGCCGGTGATCTGTATGTCGGGCTATACCCGGGAGGCTGTGGCCAATGAGGTGGCGGAATTACCGATGGTGCGGTTCCTGTCCAAACCATTTTCATTGAAGCAGTTGACCGCAAGCGTAAGGGGCGCTCTCGAATCGGGCGACTAAATCCGCTGGGACGGACCACGAATTCCAACCCTTATCAAAAAAATCCAAATGTGAGTCGCTTAAGAACATCCGGGGCACACCAGGAACACAACTACAGGATTTTCTCTTTCTCCTGTGATTTCATATAGATAAAATGAGAATAAAAAAAGAACTTGCGGAAAAGAACAGAACATGTACGGTATCGCCAGTTGCATGAACAACGTGGCTGTGACAGGAAGGATATCGCAATCATGACACAAGCGGCATTGCGCCTCGTGGGCAAGGAAGACATGGACAAGCAGAAAGCATTGGAAGCAGCCTTGAGCCAGATTGAGCGTTCCTTCGGGAAGGGCTCTATCATGAAGCTGGGCCAGCAGGACAGTTTGGACATCGAAGCGATCTCAACGGGGTCTCTGGGTCTTGATATCGCCCTGGGGATCGGGGGCGTTCCGAAAGGGCGCGTCATTGAAGTCTTCGGGCCTGAAAGCTCGGGTAAGACCACGCTGGCCCTGCATATCGTGGCAGAGGCGCAAAAGGCAGGGGGCACCTGTTCCTTCATCGATGCGGAACATGCACTGGATCCGGTTTATGCCCGCAAGCTGGGGGTAAATGTTGATGAATTGCTGATTTCTCAGCCTGATGCCGGGGAACAGGCACTGGAAATCGCCGATACGTTGGTTCGGTCTGGTGCTGTGGATGTTCTGGTCGTCGACTCCGTGGCGGCCCTGGTGCCGCGGGCGGAGTTGGAAGGGGAGATGGGCGACAGCCATGTCGGTCTTCAAGCGCGCCTGATGAGCCAGGCCCTGCGGAAGCTGACCGGATCCATCAAGCGGTCTAATTGTCTGGTTATCTTCATTAATCAGATCCGCATGAAGATTGGTGTGATGTTCGGCAGCCCGGAAACCACGACTGGTGGAAATGCGCTGAAATTCTATGCCTCGGTTCGGCTGGACATTCGTCGCATCGGCCAGATCAAGGATAAGGACACTGTGGTTGGTAACCAGACCCGCGTGAAGGTCGTCAAAAACAAGGTGGCCCCGCCCTTCCGCATGGTTGAATTCGATATCATGTATGGCGAAGGAATTTCCAAAACCGGTGAATTGATTGATCTGGGCGTGAATGCCGGGATTGTTGAAAAATCCGGGGCCTGGTTTTCCTATGAAGGCACGCGCATTGGTCAGGGTCGTGAAAATTCCAAGCGGTTCTTAACGGAAAACCCGGATGTCGCCCAGAAAATTGAATCAGCCATTCGCTCCAATGCAGGTATCTTGTCATCTACAATGTTGGATGGCCCCGACCCGGTAGAGGCGAAAGAGGCGGATTTGTCACCAGACGACGCACCTGAGACGTGATCTGGTCTGTCTGACTTTACAATATGATATGCCTGTTATTCCGACGGTAGGGAGTTCCCTGCCGTCGGTTTCTTTTGTGCCTCAACAGCACTGGTCAGGGCGACAAATTCCGCGACGCTCAATTCCTCGGCCCGACGTGTCGCGGTGATACCGGCTGCCTCCAGCACCGTTTCGGGGGTTGCGACCAGGCTTTTCAGGGATCCCCGCAGCATTTTACGGCGCTGACCGAAGGCGGCCTGGGTCACTTGTTCCAGGGCCGCCATGTCACAGTCAACAGGCGCTGGTTTTTTTGGGATCAAAGAGACCACTGCCGATGACACTTTAGGCGGGGGCGTGAACGCCTGTGGCGGCAGGGTTAAGGAAATCCGGGTATCACAGCGCCAATTGCACAAGACCGACAGGCGCGAATAGGCCTGGTCGCCGGGGCGGGCGACAATCCGCTCTGCCACTTCCTTTTGGAACATCAGTGACAGGCTGGCGATATCCTGTGCCTTGCGTAACCAATTGATTAATAGGGGGGTTGCGATGTTATAGGGCAGATTGGCAACGATCTTCACCGGGCCTGGTCCAAGGGTGGTGTAGTCCATCGCCAGGGCATCGCCCTCGATAAGGCGTAAGCGCCCCTGGGACGCTTGTACCAGGGGGGCAAGTGCCTCCAGACAGCGGCGATCCTTTTCAATAGCAACAACGGAACTGGCCCCCTCACTGATCAGGGCGCGGGTCAAACCGCCCGGGCCAGGGCCAACTTCAATTATGGTTCCGACTGATAAATCGCCGGCACTGCGGGCGATTTTGCTGGTCAGGTTCAGGTCTAGTAGAAAATTCTGTCCAAGCGATTTCCGTGCCGCAAGGTCATGCGCTTTGATGACGTCCCGCAGGGGTGGAAGTGCGGCTAGGGCTGTTGAAACTGTCGTGTCGCTCATGATTTGGTACGGGCCATTGTCGCAGCCAGGCGCAAGGCGCTGATCAGACTGTCCGGACGCGCGATCCCTGTCCCTGCAATGTTAAAGGCAGTGCCGTGATCCGGCGATGTCCGGATAAAGGGCAGGCCCAGCGTGACATTCACCCCGCCATGGAAATCAAGTGTCTTTACTGGAATAAGTGCCTGATCATGATACATACACAGGGCCGCATCATAGGTGGCGCGGGCTTCTGCGTGGAACATTGTATCGGCGGGCAGGGGCCCCAGGATCGTCATCCCTTCTGCCCGCAACTGGTCCAGGGCGGGGGCTAGGATGGTTTGTTCTTCATCCCCCAAGGCGCCGCCTTCACCTGCATGAGGGTTCAGCCCTGCAACGGCAATGCGCGGGGCGGCGATCCCGAAATAGCGTTTCAGATCGGCATTCAGGATACGGGCGGTTTCTACAATCAAATCGCTGGTCAATATGGAAATGGCATCGCGCAGGCTGGTATGGACTGTGACAGGAATTGCCCGCAGGCCTTCTTCTGTCAGCATCATGCCCCCGGCAAGCATCATGACCGTGCGAGGGACGGCGGCCAGATCGGCCAGATATTCCGTGTGACCCGGATGGCGGAAGCCGCCCGCATATAATGCCGCCTTATGAATTGGGTTTGTGACCATCGCACACACCGTGCGGGCCTTGCATAAGGTAACGGCGCGATCAATTGAGGCCAGGACGGCATTGGTATTTGCCGGGTCAGGCTGTCCCGGATTCACCTGGACCGGAAGGGACTGCCGAAGGACCGGGATCGCGTCGGCAAAGACAGCGTTTGCTTCGTCTGGGCTTGTAATTTCAACGATCGGGACCCCACCCCCTAATGCATTATCCAGCGCCTGCAGGCGATCAGGATCATCAATAAGCAGAAAGGGCGGAATATCATCACTGTTGCGGCGCAGCCAGGCTGCGCGGGTGATTTCGCCGCCAATTCCGGCAGGTTCCCCCATGGTCAGGGCAATGGGCGCAAGGCGGGGCGTGCTGGTCATAAGCGGATGTCGATAAAGGCCTCGCGCCGCAAGTCCCGCAACTTTCTGCGCACCAGCAGTTCGAGACGTTCATTGGTCAAACGCGCATTCAATTGCTCGCGGCTGGGCAGTGTCAATCCGGCGTCCTGGCGATCACAAATAGTGACCATCACAACAGCCCGTCCCATATCAATAGGGTCTGATGTCTGTCCTGGCTGCAATCCGTCAATGGCCTTCTGCGTGGCGGCGGGCAATTCGGATATGGCGATATCTTCTGCGGCGGCAACACTGGTCTCAGGCCGCCCCTGGCCAAAAGATTTCAGCGCATCGCAACTGGTAATCGAGGCCTTTGCGGCGGTCAGGGCCGCCATGGCATCTGACTTGGTGGCCGACCCGCTGTCCTGGGGAATGCGCTGGATCAATTGAAACAGATCAACCTTCGCCTGACCGGGATCGCGACCAATGGTTTGGCTGTCGGTGACATATAGCAGGTAAAACCCGGTTATGCTGCGGATCGGGGCCGACACCATGCCCGGGGACAGCGATTGCAGGGCAGAGTCCAACTCATCTGGTAACTGACCCGGCGCGATCCAACCCAGATCACCGCCCGAACTGGCCGTACCGCTTTGCGAGAAGCTGCGCGCCAATGACGAAAAATCCGCCCCATTGCGGATTTGGTTCAAAAGGCGCTCTGCGTTGCTGCGGATTTCATTGGCTTCATCGGGGTTATCGATGCCCAGGAAGATTTCATACACCCGCTTCTGAGGTTGATCGGCGACAGCGGTCAGGCGTGCCAATTCCTCATCAATTTCTTCCTCGCCCACATCTATCTGACGCATCAGCCGTCGCCCGACATATTTGGCCCAGGCGATTTGGGCATTGTATTGATTTCGAAGGGTCTGGATATCAATTCCCCGGCTGGCCAACAGGCCGGCCAGCTGATTGGCGTTCATGTTATTGCGTTGGGCCAGGTTGCCAATTTCGGTCTCTATTTCCTGATCGGTGGCGGTGACGCTGTTGGCGGTCGCCTCCTGCAATTGCAAACGTTCATCAATCAAGCTGCGCAGAACCTGTGGCATCAGGCGCTGACGGGTTTGCGCGTCCAAGTTCAGGTTTGAAGACAGCGCTGCAAGGCGCAGTCGTTGCTCAAGATCCAGCACGGAGATAATGTCGTCGTTCACGACGGCCGCAATGCGCATCAGGTTATTTTGCGATTGCGCCTGTGCCGTAGAGATGGTGAAGGCACACACAATCAGCACGGCAATGGCTAGAAAGGTCCTGCCACAGCCAAGCCATGCCCTTGTGGGGATGTCCAAAAACATGAAGCGATCAGGCATTAAAAGGTAACCTCTCCCAACGTCTTATAGGTCAGTGTGAAGATGAAGGCATCTTCCTGTTCTATGTCGACGCTGTTGATATAGCTGCGCAGGTATCTGCCCAGGAAGATAAAGCATTCGTCTTCATATTTCAGGCTGGCAGTATGGCTCAGCGATCCGCCGCCATCTCTCAGATCCTGCAGCGTTCCAACCTCGGTCGTCCAGTTATCGGTCATCTGTGTGCTGACGTTAAGGTATAATTCTTCAATGGACGCAGCATCCGGACTCAGACTGTCTCTTATATAGGTATAGTTGGATGAAAAGCGAAGGCCGCTCCCGCCAGCTGAAAATCCAAGCTCGTTCCGGTTGGCCTTGAACTCATTCGCGGCATAATTAAAGCGATAGAATAATGAAAAATAATCATTTGGTGTGATTTCCAAACGTCCAACCCAGTCTGAACGTTCATTCTCGAGGCGCGCATCGGTGGCGAGGTCCTGATCGCTTCGGAAGCGATAGCTTTGACCGACGAATAGAGACAACCGCCCCCCATCATCCTGGAAATGCGACAGGTTGATCCCCGCCACGGCTTTCTGTCCGGTTTCTACGCGGTCCAGTCCCGGGGTCCTGTCAGCGGAGAAAACATTGATGTCATCGGTTTCAAAGACGGTGCTGTCGCTGTTAGGAATGTTTTCGGGGTTACCACCATTTGGCGAGGCATACAGGGCCACCATAGGTTCAATAACCTGGCGTCCCCCCACGGAATAGCGGGCCATGGGATACCGGGATTCCAAGCCCACTCTGGGAATGACACGCCCGGTCAAGCCATCGTCAACACTGCGCCCGGCTGAGTCAAAGCGGCTGTCCTGATCGACGTTATAGAGGTCACCCCGCAGGCTGCCGGATGCTGTCGTGACCAAACCCCAATCCGCGATAAATTCGCGTTCATATCCAGCACTTATCGAGAAACGCTGGCTGTCAGCGTCATCGCCATCCGTCAGACCGCGCGCATTGGCGTCCAGGGTCCAGCGGCCGCCATATTTTCCCGCGTCGCCCACGCCATTGTAATCCAGCAACGGCAGGATGATGGGGGTATCGGATCGCTGTCCCAGGCGCAGGTCCTGAAAGGAATAGGCACGCGCCGCCATATAGTTGCGCCCCCTGAACCCTTCGGCATAAACCGTCGATGTCATAGAATTGCCCGGGTCTTCCCAGAAGTTGAACTTTCTAAGATAGGTCTGGTCCGTCGATCGATTGATGTCCCAACCGGCGCGATAGGTCTCGCTCAAGTCAAATACGCCATCAGTGAAAATATGCCCGCGAAAGACATCATCTTCCTTGCGCACAAATGTCGGGCTACCGATGCTCTGATCCGCATAAGTAAAACTGCCGGATAGATTAATCCTGCCGGTATCAAAGGCTTGTCGATATTCCCCACCCATTAAGGCTTTTTGCTTTTCCGTAAAAATCGGGTCCAGGGTGATATCGACATCCGATCCAAGATTCCAGAAATACGGGGTTCTGAGGAACAAACCGGTATTGGTTTTGGTCCCAAAGGATGGTGTCAGAAAGCCGCTTTTGCGTTTAACGGTTGGATCCGGATGGGTCATATAGGGCGTGTACAGAACCGGAACCCCGAACATTTCCAACGATGCGTCATAATAGTCGATGGATTTCTCATTCTTGTCGTGGATGACACGATCCGCCTTGATCTGCCATAAGGGAGCTTTGCTGGGGTCATCCTTACAGACCTTACAGGGGGAATAGACGCCCCGCGCCATTTCCATTGTCGCACCATCTGTCCGACGCCCCCCGGCAGCGGCAATGCGGGCATTCCCGGCCAGCAGGATGCGAAGGTTTTCAATTGTGCCGTTTAACAGGTCTTCTGAAAGTTCAACATAATCCGCAAATATGACCTGTCCGTCTGGTTCCAGGATATTCACATTGCCAGAGGCCGTTACGGTCTTGGCGTTCTGGTTATAGCTTAACGTATCGGCCAACAGGACCCGATCCCCTTGCGCGATTTCAACGCTGCCGCGTGCAACAACGACACCCAGTTCCCGGTCTTGCGTGACCTCATCGGCTTTCAGCAGGATCGGCAGACCGTCCTCGTTGATGGTTTCAGCCGTATTAGGGGCAATCTGCTGTGTTTGTGACATGGCCGTACCGGCAGACAGGCAAAATCCACCCAAAGACAGACAGGTTACCAGCACAAACCGATGGGCGAACGACATAGGGGCGGTCATCACCCGTCCTCCAAGTGCAACAATGCAGTGATGCCCAACATCATGGCGACACCCGCAGGCATCCACGCCGCCAGGGCTGCGGGAATGCTGGCGGACATGCCTAATGCATGAACGATATTTGTGAAAAAATACAACAGAAAACCACTGACCACGCCCCCAATGATCATCATGCCTGTAGAGCTTCGCCGCGAAACCCGAATCGAAAAGATTGCTGCGATCAGAACCATGGCGCACAACAGTACCGGCATGGAAAGCAGACTGTTCAGATACAATCGGTGGGCATTTGCATTAAAGCCTGCCTGTTCCATCGTAGAAATGAATTTGGGGAGTTCCCAGAAGGACAAGGTGTCGGCAGAAGCAAAGCTGTCCTGAATACCCTCTATCGTCAATTCTGTCGCCAGACGATAGACATCGACGTGACGGGTTGCTTCGTCCGGGACGGAGATATAGGCGTCGTAAAGTTCCCAGTATCCGGCGCGCAATGTGGCCTTGGCAGCGTCGATCCTGCCGACAAATCGGTCGTCGCCTTCCAGCTGGAACACGATTACCCCCAGCAATTGCGCTTCGTCGCCGCTGCCCCTGACCGTATTTGCGTGGATCACGGCATGGGAATCCTGTTTGCCCTGGCGCAACCACACACCGGTGGACCCCATAGCGAATTCCGTATGATTCTTGCCCAGATACTTGCTTTCCATGTTCTCGTAATGTGAGCGCATTGCGGCGGCAAAAGGATTGAATGTTGTGATTAACACAACGCCAACCAGGAAGGTCAGGATCATGGGGGTCATCAGGAATTGCCAGGCTGACACGCCTGCTGCACGAGAAATCACCAATTCATTGGCTTTCGCCATGCGCCAGAACGCCATCATGCCCCCCAGCAGCACCGCGAATGGCAGCATTTCCTGCACCAGATTGGGTAATTTAAGCAGCGACATTTGAATGATAATGTCGATTGTCACTTCCTTCTGACCGGATGCGCGGCGCAGCAATTCGACAATGTCGAACATGGCTGCGATGGCGATCAGGGAAATGAAAACACAGATCATCCAGAACATGAACTGGCGACCCATATAAAAGGCGAGTGTTTTGGATATCCGCATCGTTGCGCCCTGACCCTAATTCGCCACTGTCGTGGGGACCACACGCTTATGGCGGGTCGGACGGAAGATGAAATACAAGCCCACAAGGGAGGGGATCACAGAGTTCAGATAGATCAAAGGAATCAAGCGATTGTCCGAGCCGGAGGCCGAAACCAGGCTCATATGACCAATCAGAAGCGCCATCATCGCGCCAATCGCGCTGACTAGTGCCGAAAAATTCCCCCGCCTGGAATAGCCACCGCGCAGGATAAACGCCAATGCAGCGATGGAATAGGCGATAGGCAGCAGTGCCGTGGCTATTCGGCTGTGTCCTTCTGCGATCAGCTTGCTGTAGTAATACATGTCATTTGAGTTATCCGGATCCGGCGACAGCAATTCCGGAAGAAAGCGTTCTTCAGGCTGCGCCCAGACCGCGCTGGCAGCGGAGGCGGGGACGCCGATATCAATCATTGTCCGGTCAAATTCGACCAGATGCATTTTACCGTCCTGGAAGGTCTGGCGGCTGCCATTGACGACCAGAATGCGCGGGCCATCATTGGTTTCAACGACTGCGCCCCGTTCGGCCATGATCGTATAGGGTGCTTCGGGGTCTTCCCGATTGTCGTATAGCAGGCCGAACAGCTCGGACCCTTCGCGTTCTTTTACGAAAATGGTGATCGCCTTGCCAACTGTTGTAAACTGCCCTTCACGCAACAGGGCCGCCCCCCATTGGGATCGGTTCTTGTCGACATAAAACCGCATTTCCATGGCAGACATCGGCATCAGATACAGGGTCATGCCCAGACAGACTATGCTGGCCGCGGAGGCGATGGCCAATCCGGGCATGGCAAGCGAGGATGAACTCATCCCAGCCGATCGCATCACAATCAACTCGCTGTCACTAATCATCCGGTTATAGGTGAAAAGCATTGCGCCAAACAGGGCAATCGGCATCACCAGAGCCACGAAACGGGGGATCATCAAAGAAGCCATATAGGCGAATTCCGGCAGCGGCAGACCGCGATTTACAATCAGGTCGACCAGACGCACGGATTGCACCAACATCACCGCCACGCACAAAACAACGGTCGCGAACACTGTCACACTGACCAATTGGCGCATTATATAGCGGTTAATTTGTTTCATCGTTACCAGATATAGCGTTATATGGATCGCTTGAGTCTCAGATGTAATAAATATCAGAAACCAATTGATTCTGCACGATTTTTCTTGCTGTTAAGTCTTAAAAATACTTGGCGATACTTAACATTCCAGGTCTTTCGCCCGCTTTTCCGTATCTGGAAAGACTTTAACAGCCTTCTTTTCCCGATTGGTGACGATCTTGTCAAGGACCGGGGGACAGGTCGGTCTTTTCGTCACGGGCAGTGTATCTTATGGTAACACGAATGACGCATGTCAAACTTGGTCCAGGCCCTGTTTTCAAACGCAAAAGGATTGCCCTTCATGAAGATTAGTTTTTCTGAGAAAATGGATATGCCAAAGGCAGGCATGTTGGCTGTTGGTATTGAAGAAGGCGGGCATCTTCCGCCTGCTGCACGGTCCGTGGACGAGGCTGCAGGGGGCGCAATTTCCCGCGCCCTGTCTGGCAATCGGTTCAATGGAAAAAAGGGGGAGTCCCTGACCCTGGTCGCGCCGTCTGGTGTTGAGGTCAGCCGTATTGTTCTGTTCGGTGTCGGTAAGGAACTGGCAGAGGCGGATTGGTTGAAATTGGGCGGCTCTCTTGTCAAAGCGGCCAATGGGGCCGGTGATGCGGAAATCCATGTTCTTGTGGATTGTGGCGCGGAAGATTTGGTCGCGGCCGCCACCAATGTTGCCGAGGGTGCAAGGCTGGGCGCGTATCGCTTTGATAAGTATTTCACCAAAAAGAAGGCGGAAGAGAAACCCAGCGTCAAATCCATGTCCATCCATGGAACCGGGGCGACTGCGGCGCGCAAGGCGTTTAAGTTGCGTGATGCGGTAGTGGATGGGGTTTACCTGACCCGCGATGTGGTCACCGAACCGCCAAATATTCTGTACCCGGAAACCCTGGCGGCCCGTTGTAAGGAATTGGAAGAACTGGGCGTAAAGGTAGAAATCCTGAACGAAAAGAAAATGGCGAAGCTGGGCATGGGCGCGCTGTTGGGCGTTGGTCAGGGCTCTATTCGCGAAAGCTTCCTGGTCACCATGCGCTGGGATGGCGGACCCAAGAACAAGGCACCCGTTGCCTTTGTTGGTAAGGGCGTGACCTTTGATACCGGTGGTATTTCCTTGAAGCCCGGCCCCGGTATGGAAGAAATGAAATGGGATATGGGGGGATCCGGCACGGTTCTGGGCCTGATGAAGGCGCTTGCCGGTCGTAAAGCAAAGGTCAATGCTGTCGGCGTTGTTGGTCTGGTGGAAAATATGCCCGACGGCAATGCTCAACGGCCCGGCGATGTCGTGACCTCTATGTCCGGTCAGACCATCGAAATCCATAATACGGATGCTGAGGGCCGATTGGTTCTGGCCGATGCATTGTGGTATACCCAGCAACAGTTCAAGCCTCAGGCGATGATCGATCTGGCGACCCTGACGGGGGCGATTATCATCGCTCTGGGGAATGAGAATGCCGGATTGTTCAGCAATGATGACAGCTTATCAGCACAATTGACGGCGGCGGGCCTGGCGACGGGCGAGCCCGTCTGGCGACTGCCGCTGGGGGATGCCTATGACAAGCTGCTGACGTCGGATTGCGCGGATATGAAGAATATCGGCGGGCGGGGTGCAGGCTCCATCACGGCGGCGCAATTCCTTCAGCGTTTTGTGAAGGATACCGCCTGGGCGCATCTGGACATTGCGGGCATGGCCTGGACGTCAAAGGACTCGGCAACCGTGCCAAAAGGTGCAACTGGCTATGGGGTACGCCTGTTGGATCGGTTCGTCACGGATGTCTATGAAAGCTGATCTGAAAAGTTCATGACAGAAATCCGCTTCTATCATTTGCAGCGCACGAAGCTGGCAGCGGCTTTGCCCAAAATGCTGGAAATGTGTCTGTCGCGGAAATGGCGGGCCGTGGTGCTGGCGGAAAAGTCCGATCAGGTGATCGCGCTCAGCGAGGCCTTATGGACCTACGATCCCGCCAGTTTCCTGCCCCATGGGGAGGCCAGAGACGGGCATGCGGGCCAGCAACCGATCTGGCTGACCCATGAGGATGAGAATCCAAATGAGGCCTCCGTTTTGTTTTTGACCCATGGCGCACATTCTGAAGCAATCGGCCGATATGATCTGGTTTGCCGCCTGTTTGATGGGGCAGATGATGAAGCCGTGGCAACCGCGCGGGTCTTCTGGAAACAGGAGGAGGCGGACGGCCATCACCTGACTTACTGGCAGCAAACCGATCGTGGTTGGGAGAAGAAGGCAGAGAGGGGTGCTGTGGAAACCGGTTGAACATATGAGTGAAAGCCTTATGTTCTGCTGTGAGACCAAATCATGGCTAAAACTGTGATTTTGGCCCCGAAATACGACAAATACGTGAAGATTTCACCGATCTAAACACATTAACGAAGGATACGAGGACACTATGGCTATTGAATTGCCCGCTCTTCCTTACGCGCAAGACGCTTTGGAACCCCACATTTCCGCAAACACCCTCAGCTTTCACCATGGCAAGCATCACAATGCTTATGTGACCAAGTGCAATGAGCTGACCGCCGGTACGGACCTTGCCGACGCGTCAGTTTCTGAAATCACCATGGCAGCCCATAAGAAGGGCGACCAGGGTCTGTTCAATCAGGCAGCCCAGGTTTGGAACCACACCTTCTATTGGAACTCAATGAGCCCCAATGGCGGCGGCAAGCCAACCGGTGCGATTGCTGACAAGATCAACGAAGATTTCGGGTCTTATGAAGAATTCGCAACCCAGTTCAAAAATGCTGGCGCAACACAGTTCGGGTCCGGCTGGGCCTGGCTGGTGCTGGATGGCGGCAAGCTGAAGGTTGAAAAAACCCCGAATGCCGGCACACCGCTGGTCGATGGCAAAACCCCGATCCTGACCATGGATGTCTGGGAGCATGCCTATTATCTGGATTTCCAGAACCGTCGCCCGGACTATATGGGTGCCTTCCTGGAACACCTGGTAAACTGGGACTTCGCCAACACCAATCTGGCGGCTGCGTAAGTCTTAGGCGAAATTGAAGATTGCAAACGGCGCTGCCTGGAGACGGGTGGCGCCGTTTTCTGTTTTGATGACGTTTTTTTAAATTTGTCATACACTGCCTGAAAACAATCGGGAGGGTATGCCATGAGCTTTCAACTAAGCGCACAGCAACAAGCTGCCTATCACGCAGATGGATTCGTTACCATAAAAGGGCTTTTTGACCCGGAAGAGGTCACGGCCCTGAACCGCGCGATGGAACAGGATCCAGCGATCCGTGACCATATGCTGATCCGTGCCGATCAGGAAGGATTTGGCACAAAAATCGCCTTATGGAACCGCGCCGGGGACAGTGTTTATGGGCTTGCCGCGCGCTTGCCGCGCATGATTGATGCGTCGGAGCGGCTGATTGGCGAACCTGTCTATCATTATCAGTCCAAACTGACCGCTAAGGAGCCGCGTGAGGGTGGGGCCTGGGAATGGCATCAGGATTATGGCTATTGGTATTACAATGGATGCCTGCGGCCTGATATGTTGAGCTGCATGATCGCCCTGGATCGGACCACACCGGAGAATGGCTGTCTGAAAGTTGTGCGGGGCAGTCATAAAATGGGTCGCATTGATCATGTGCCGCTGACCGATAAGCAGAACGAGGCAGACCCCAAGCGCATGGAAGAGATTCTGGCGCGCCATGAGGTCGTCGATGTCCTGTTAGAGCCGGGCGATGGGTTCTTCTTTCATTGCAACACCTTGCATCGTTCGGACCGGAATACATCCGACCAGCGGCGTTGGACCTTGCTGATCTGCTATAACGCCATCACCAATGACGCCTTCGTCAAAAATGATGATCGATCCTATGTCCCGCTGGACCGGGTGGAGGATGATGCTGTGCGCAAGGCGGGGGTTCGGTTTTCGGATGGCGCGCAGGAGCATTTTGCCTCCAAACCCTATGTTCCGAACTTGCGTAAAGTCTCATAATTCACCCATCAGGCTTGCCTCACCTTGTGCTAAGGGCTATCTCCGAGACACGGATTTAAGCATTGGAACCAGGCACGATGATGAGCAATTTGGTACAGGGCAAAACAGGCGATTGGGAAGTGGTGATCGGGATTGAGATCCACGCCCAGGTGACGACACAGGCAAAGCTGTTTTCCGGCGCGCCAACCACGTTTGGGGCAGAGGCGAATTCCCAGGTTTCCCTGGTGGATGCGGCCATGCCCGGCATGTTGCCTGTGATCAATGCGGAGGCCGTGCGCCAGGCTGTGCGCACGGGATTGGCCCTGAATTCCAGGATCAATCGCCATTCTGTGTTTGCCCGCAAAAACTACTTTTATCCCGATCTGCCCCAGGGCTATCAGATCAGCCAATACGAACAGCCGATTGTCGGCGAGGGTGAAATTGAGATCGATTTGGAAGACGGCACGACCCGCGCGATCGGGGTTGAGCGCCTGCATCTGGAACAGGATGCCGGGAAATCGATTCATGATCAGGTGCCGGAAAAGAGCCTGATTGATCTGAACCGCGCGGGCGTTGCCCTGATGGAAATCGTCTCCAAGCCCGATATCCGGTCGGGGGATGAGGCATCGGCCTATGTCGGCAAGGTACGCTCCATCCTGCGCTATATCGGGTCCTGTGATGGCAATATGCAGGAAGGCTCTATGCGGGCCGATATCAACATTTCCGTGCGCAAGCCAGGCGATGAGTTGGGCACCCGTGCAGAGGTCAAAAATGTGAACTCCCTGCGCTTTATTCGCCAGGCGGTGGAGGTGGAAGTGAAGCGCCAGATCCGCCTGATCGAAGGCGGCGGCACGGTGGTGCAGGAAACCCGCCTGTTCGACCCCAACAAGGGGGAAACACGCTCCATGCGGACCAAGGAAGATGCCCACGATTATCGCTATTTCCCGGACCCTGATCTGTTACCCGTTGTGTTTGGGGAAGACTTTGTTGCCGACTGCCAGGCAACCTTGCCGGAACTGCCGGACGTCAAGAAGCGCCGCTTTGTCGAAGAGCTGGGCTTAAGCCCCTACGATGCGGGTGTGCTGTCGGCGGAACGGGAAATGGCAGAGTATTTTGAAGCAGCCTCGGAGACCTGTGGCGATGCGAAACTGGCGTCGAACTGGGTGACCGTCGAACTGTTCGGTCGCCTGAACAAGGCGGGCCTTGGTATCTCAGACAGCAAGGTTTCTGCACAGGCTTTGGGCGGGCTGTTGACGCTGATCAAGGATGGCTCGATTTCCGGTAAGATTGCCAAGGATGTTTTCGATGAAATGTTCGAAACCGGCGGCGATGCGGCGGATATCGTTGAGTCCAAGGGCCTTAAGCAAATCTCGGATACCGGTGCGTTGGAGGCGATCATCGACACGCTGATCGAGGAAAACCCCAGCCAGGTCGAAGGCTATCGCGGCGGCAATGTGAAATTGATCGGCTGGTTTGTCGGTCAGGTCATGAAACAGACCCAGGGCCAGGCCAATCCCGGTATGGTGAACCAGTTGCTGAAAGCCAAACTTGATCAGTGACATCGAACAGACCGCCCTGGACCCCGGATCAGGTCCGGGGTGACGATGTGGTAGACAAGAGCATCCTCACCCTGAGGAGCGTAGCGTCTCGAAGGGTGATCTGTCTGTAGGCACCGCCCTTACAGGTCCTCCTTCGAGACGCGGCGTTGCCGCTCCTCAGGATGAGAATGGTGCTTATGGTCAGAAGTGGAACGCCATGACGCACCAACCCCTCAGCGTCCTTCGCGCCTTCTCTGCGCCCTCTGCGGTTAACCCTTAACTTCTCGTCACACCCGCGCAGGGGAGCAGGGCTACAGGCATGAATTGCACCTGCCGCTCTGGACCCCGGATCAGGTCCGGGGTGACGATGTGTCAACAAATGCACCCTCACCCTGAGGAGCGTAGCGTCTCGAAGGGGGAGCCCGCTGTAGGCACCGCCCTTACAGGTCCTCCTTCGAGACGCGGCGTTGCCGCTCCTCAGGATGAGAATGGGACCGATGTTGAGTAGTGGAACGCCATAAAGTACCACTTGCTCAGCGACCTTCGCGCTTCCTCTGCGCCCTTTGCGGTTAATCTTCAAAAAAAAGGTCACCTCGTCATACCCGCGCAGGCGGGTATCCAGGGCCAGACGCACACATGGAGCCTGCCGCTCTGGACCCCGGATCGATGTCCGGGGTGACGAAGTGGTAGACAAGAGCATCCTCACCCTGAGGAGCGTAGCGTCTCGAAGGGGGAGCCCGCTGTAGGCACCCCACTTCCAGCCCCGTCCTTCGAGACGGCGCTACCGCGCCTCCTCAGGATGAGAATGGCTCCCCATGCTCTGTCATACCCGCGCAGGCGGGTATCCAGGGCCAGACGCACACATGGAGCCTGCCGCTCTGGACCCCGGATCGATGTCCGGGGTGACGATACAATAGACAAGAGCATCCTCACCCTGAGGAGTGTAGCGTCTCGTAGGGGGAGCCCGCTGTAGGCACCCCACTTCCAGCCCCGTCCTTCGAGACGGAGCTACCGCGCCTCCTCAGGATGAGAATGGGACCGATGTTGAGTAGTGGAACGCCATAAAGTACCACTCCCTCTGCGTCCTCCGCGCCTTCTCCGCGCCCTTTGCGTTTAGGCTTTTCTAATCAGGCCTTGGCGCGCGCGACCGCCTCGTTACGGCCTTCTTCGACGGCGTGGCAGGCAACGGTGACGGGGCCCCGTGTCAGGGTTTTTGGGACCTCCTCCTTGCAGCGTTCATTGGCCAGGGGGCAGCGCGGGTGGAAGGTACAGCCTGACGGTGGATTGAGGGGGGAGGGGATTTCCCCGGTCAGTTTGATCCGATTTCGGGTTCGGCGTGGATCCGCTACCGGCGTTGCAGACAGCAGGGCGCGGGTATAGGGATGCTGTGGATTGGCAAATACCTCTTTGCTGGGGCCGGATTCGACCGGATGGCCCAGATACATCACCATCACGTCATCCGCGACATGTTTCACGACAGACAGATCGTGGGAGATGAACAGATAGGCCAGTTGGAATTCTTCCTGCAAGTCATTCAACAGGTTCAAGACCTGCGCCTGGATTGAGACATCCAGGGCCGAAACAGGCTCGTCCAATACGACGATCTTCGGATTGAGCATCAGGGCGCGTGCAATCGCAATTCGCTGGCGCTGACCGCCGGAAAACATATGGGGATAGCGATCATAATGTTCCGACCGCAAGCCGACCCGCTGCATCATGGATCGCCCGGCTTCCTCCCGCTCTTTCGCAGACAGGGTAGGGCGGTTGATCTTCAGCGGTTCTTCCAGCATGGCCCCGACGCGCTGGCGCGGATTCAGGGAACCATAGGGATCCTGGAAGACCATCTGAACGGTTTGACGCAGTTGGCGCGCCACATTGCGGCTTTTCTTGCCATGGACGGCATCCAGGCCATCGATCTCTAACGTGCCGGATGTCGGGGGCTCCATCATTGTCACCAGACGGGCCATGGTGGATTTCCCACAGCCGGATTCACCAACCACCGCCAGTGTCTTACCCGGATATAGATCGAAACTGGCCCCGGCCAGGGCGCGCAGGGGCGTTGCCTTGGTAAAGGCACCACCGCCGACATCATAATGGCGTTGCAGGTCATGTGCCTTCAAAACAGGGGTCGTGTTCATCAGGACACGCCCTCCTTCTGGCGCAGGTTCATCGGGTCGGTTGGATGGCCCTGGGCGTTTAATGGCGTATGGCACCGAACCCCGTTCTGGATGCCGGGGGGCGTATGCCGACAGGTCTCTAGCGCATACTGGCAGCGGGGATTGAACAGGCACCCATCCGGGCGATCCAACTGACCGGGCACAACGCCGGGGATGGAGGGGAGGTGCTGGGTCGTTGCGCGTTCCGGCAGGGCCGCCAGCAGGGCCTGGGTATAGGGATGTTTGGGCGTATCAAACAGGTCGATGACATCGCGTGATTCCACCTGTTGTCCGGCATATTGCACAATGACGCGCTGGGCGACTTCTGCGACGACACCCATGTCATGGGTGATCAGCACCAATGCCATGCCCGTATCCTGCTGCAGCGATGCCAGCAGTTCAAGAATCTGCGCCTGGATCGTGACATCCAGCGCTGTGGTCGGCTCATCTGCGATCAACAGGCGGGGGTTGCAGGCGATCATCATTGCGATCATTACCCGCTGGCTCATGCCGCCGGAAAGCTGGTGCGGGAAGGCCCGCAATCGTGATTCCGGGGAGGGGATGCCGACCAGGGACATCAACTCCACCGCGCGTTTATCCCGCTCATGCCGGGTCAGGGACAGGTGGCGTTTCATGATCTCATTGATCTGGAAGCCAACGGTGAAGCAGGGGTTCAGGCTGGTCATTGGCTCCTGAAAGATCATCGCCATGTCTTTGCCGGCGATCCGGCGGCGCTGATCCTGTGGCATCTCTGTCAGGTCTTTGCCATCCAGCGCCATCCGGTCGGCTGTGACTTTCGCTGTCCAGGGCAATAGACCCATCAGTGCCAGCATGGAAACAGATTTACCCGACCCGGATTCCCCCACGATCGCGACCAGTTCCCCGGCGTCAACGGATAGATCAATATTGTCCACGGCCCGGAAAGGACCATGCGCGGTTGAGAATTCAACGGTGAGATTTTTGATTTCCAACAGGGCCATGGCGTTCAGGACCGCTTCATCTTGGGGTCCAGGGCATCGCGCAGCCCGTCGCCCATCAGATTTATCGCCAGAACAGTGACCAGAATGGCCAGACCGGGGAAGGTCACCATCCACCAGGCGCTGGTGATGAATTCGCGTGCCTCTGCCAGCATGGTGCCCCATTCCGGGGTTGGGGGCTGTGCACCCATGCCCAGAAATCCAAGAGCCGCCGCATCCAGGATCGCGGTGGAAAAACTGAGCGTCGATTGCACGATCAGCGGGGACATGCAATTGGGCAGGATCGTGATCGCCATCAGTCGAAACCGCCCAGCCCCGGCGATGCGGCTGGCCATGACATAATCACGCTTTGCCTCGGAAATCACTTGTGCCCGGCTCAACCGGACGAAATGGGGCGTATAGGTGACGGCAATGGCGATCATGGCGTTTTCCAGGCCAGGCCCCAGAATCGCAACCAGCACCAGGGCCATCAGCAAGCTTGGAACGGACAGAATGACATCCATCACCCGCATGACGGCTGTTTCGTAAAACCCCCGGAAATATCCCGCCGTGACTCCTAACAATATGCCGAAAGTCAGGGACAGAAAGATAACGATGCAGCCGACCAGCAGCGAATAGCGCGATCCGTGAATCAGGCGCGACAGGATATCACGTCCAACCGCATCGGTTCCCAGCAGAAACTGCATGCTGCCACCGTCCTGCCACGCAGGTGGTTTGCGCAGGAAATCAGTGTTGGTTTCAATCGGGCTGTGCGGCGCAATGACGGGCGCAAAAATTGCGACCAGGATGATGAAGATCATGAACACCATGCCCGCAACGGCCCCCCGGCTTTCCGAGAAGTAATGCCAGAATTCGTCAAAGGCACGACGGGTGGCGCTGGCGCTGGCGACGTCTGTGGTGGTGCTCATCTCTAGCCCCTTGTCTGGCGGATGCGGGGATTGATCAGCCCATACAGCAGATCAACCGTAAGATTAACAAGGATCACAATGCTGGAAATCAGGATCAGCCCGCCCTGCACGACCTGATAGTCGCGGCGGAAGATGGAATCGACCATCCATTTGCCGACCCCCGGCCAGGCGAAAATTGTTTCTGTCAGGATCGCACCGGCCAGCAGCACACCGATTTGCAGGCCAATGACCGTTATCACCGTAATCAATGCGTTCCGGAAGGCATGCAGGCCGATGATGCGGAATGTGCTTAACCCTTTCGCGCGGGCGGTGCGCACATAATCTTCGCTCAGGACCTCCAACATGGCAGACCTGGTCTGGCGGGCGATGACGGCCATGGGGATCGTGCCCAGGGTGATGGCAGGCAGGATCAAGTGACTAATCGCCGATGCGAATGCCCCCTTTTGTCCGGACATCAGGGCATCGATGGTCATGAATCCGGTATGGATATCAAAAAAGTACAATAACGAGATGCGACCGGATACCGGGGTCCAGCCCAGAATGCTGGAGAACAGAATTATCAGCAGCAGGCCCAGCCAGAATACCGGCATGGAATAACCCGTCAGAGATATCCCCATTAATGTGTGGTCAAACCACGATCCCCGCTTGACCGCCGCGACAATGCCGGCCGGCAATCCAAACAGTACGGCCAGAAACATCGCAGACAGGGACAGTTCCAGGGTGGCGGGGAACCGCGTCAGGAATTCCTCGATCACCGGTTGCTTGGTGACAAAGGATTTTCCGAAATCTCCCGATAAAATGTTAAACAGGAAATCCTTGTATTGAATATAGAAAGGGCGGTCGAAGCCGAATTGGGTCGCCAGTTCCTCATACCGTTCAGGTGTTACGCCGCGTTCTCCCGCCATCAGCATGATAGGGTCGCCGGGCAGCACCCGAATGAAGGCAAACGCGATCAAACTGATCCCCAGAAATGTCGGAATCGTCGTTGAAAGCTTATTCAGAAAATACTGAAACATAAGGGGATTGTCCTATCCGACGGCGCAAAGCGTCGCCTTGGTCAAAACGACCGGCTCAACCAAGGGGGCTGAACCGGTCGTCTGAGCCCGGGCTAACCCTTACTCTTCGATATCCACACCATAGAAGATGTGACCGCCGAAGGGATCAATCTTGAAGTCTTTGACTTCCTTGCGGATCGGCTTGAACACAACGGAATGGGCAATCGTGTCCCATGGTGCCTGTTCTTTGAAGACGATCTGCGCTTGCTCATACAATTTGGTCCGTTCGGCAGGATCGGATACGATCTTCGCTTTCTGGATAAGGTCTTCGAAAGGCTGATAGCACCATTGTGCACGGTTTGCGCCGCCAACGGCATCACAGCCCAACAGCACAGCCAGGAAGTTATCCGGATCACCATTATCCCCTGTCCAGCCCAGCAGTACGGCCCCTTTGCGGTCCAGTTCCTTTGACCGTTTCAGGTATTCGCCCCATTCGAAGGAGACGATTTCAACCTCAACCCCGATTTTTGCCAGATCGGCCTGCATCAGTTCGGCCATGCGACGGGCATTCGGGTTGTAAGGGCGCTGAACGGGCATCGCCCAGATTTCCATTTTCAAATCCGTAACGCCTGCATCCGCCAGCATTTTCTTGGCAGCTTCCGGGTCATAAGGATCGTCAACGGTGGCTTCGTTATAGGACCAGATGGTCGGTGGGATCGGATTTTTCGCAATCTTACCGGCGCCCTGGAAAACGGCGTCGATAATGGCCTGCTTGTCGATAGCCATATTCAGGGCCTTGCGGACCTCAACCTTGTCGAACGGGGCGACCTGGGTGTTGTATGCCAGATAACCGACATTCAGGCCTTCCTGTTCCATCACAACCAGATCCGCATTGGCCTTCATCGAGTCGATGTCCGCAGGATTTGGATAGGGCATGACGTGGCATTCGCCCGCTTTCAGCTTTTCATACCGCACAGAGGCATCAGGTGTAATGGCGAAAATCAGATCATCAATCTTCGCCTTGCCAGCCCAATAATCTGGGTGAGCCTTGTAGCGGATCACAGCATCTTTTTGATAGGCGACCAGTTGGAAAGGTCCGGTGCCGACTGGCGCCTGATCCACCATATCGGGCGTCCCGGCTTTCAGCATCTGATCGGCATATTCCGCTGACATGATAGAGGCGAAATCCATCGCCAGATTGGCAATCATTGGCGCTTCCGGGCGGTTCAGCATGAATTTCACGGTGTAATCGTCCACCGCGACGATGTCTTTCAACAGGTCTGGCATGGACATGCCGTTGAAATACTCGTACGTGCCGCCGGAAATCATATGATATGGGTTTTCTTTATCCAGCTGACGCTTGAAAGAGAAGACCACATCTTCGGCGTTAAAGTCGCGCGACGGGGTGAAATTTTCTGTGGTTTGGAATTTCACGCCTTTGCGCAGGTTGAACGTATATTCCAACCCGTCATCGGAAACCGACCAGCTTTCGGCCAGACCGGGGGCAATTTTGGTTGTACCCCGTTCGAATTCCACCAGTTTGTTGAAGATCTGGCGCGAGGATGCGTCAAAGGTTGTGCCAGCGGTAAAGAGGGAAGGGTTGAACCCTTCAGGGCTGCCTTCTGAACAGAAGACAAGGGTTTTGGCTTGAGCCGCTTGCGCGCCAAGAGCCAAGGAAAGGCCGGTCGCGGCCACGAGTAGCATTTTTCGCACTTTTGAGACTCCCTGTCTTACGTCCGACACTGTCACCCCCGT
The DNA here is from genome assembly GCF_048892525.1 of Hwanghaeella sp. LZ110. Taxonomy (NCBI): domain Bacteria; kingdom Pseudomonadati; phylum Pseudomonadota; class Alphaproteobacteria; order Rhodospirillales; family Aestuariispiraceae; genus Hwanghaeella; species Hwanghaeella sp. LZ110. The sequence goes on from NZ_JBLZHT010000003.1 coordinate 116,550, forward strand.
GCCGGATGTGCTGTAGAGGTTTATCAACCGCAGTTTTTGTTTGGGTGTATTCGGGTTCTTGACCCTATTTAACCGCTAAATTGATGGTTAAAGACATCATGGGTATGAAGGTCTGTCAAACCGGAAGTGCGGTTTCACAGAATGGCCGCACAGCCGCGAATCGGCATTCCTTGCGCCAATATCCGGCGTTTCATTGGCCCGGATGGATCCCTTAACATCGATTTGTGTGGATTTTCCTGTTTCAGAACGGAGAAGCATGGGTCAGAAATGGCGGAAATATAGCGGAAATCTGCGAAGCGTTGCAATTCGCCTGACTGGCATGCACCATCCTTTCTAAATGGATGAAACTTAGGGAGGCGTGGCCATGAAATTGGTTCGCTATGGACAAAAGGGATCGGAAAAGCCAGGTCTGCTGGATGGCGATGGCAATTTGCGTGATTTGTCCCATGAATTTTCTGATTTCGGCGCGGAGTCAATGACGTCGCAGGCGCTTCAGGCGATCAAGGATCTTGATATCAAGGATCTGCCGATGGTCGACGGCAAGCCCCGACTTGGTGTGCCGCTGACCGGGATTGGCAAGCTGGTCTGTATTGGGTTGAACTATTCCGATCATGCCAAGGAATTGGGGGCGGATACACCAACGGAACCAGTTATTTTTATGAAAGCGACCAGTTCCCTGACCGGGCCATTTGATGACATCCGGTTGCCGCGAGACTCGACGCGAACGGATTGGGAAGTGGAACTGGCCGTCGTGATTGGCGATGCCGCCAGCTATGTCTCTGAAGACGACGCCATCAATCATGTCGCCGGGTTTTCCACCTTTATTGATCTGTCCGAACGGGACTATCAAAACAAGCGCGGTGGTCAATGGACCAAGGGCAAGAGCTGTGACACATTCGGACCGCTGGGCCCCTGGATTGTCACCCGGGATGAAATTCTGGACCCTCAACGGCTCAGCCTGTGGCTGGAAGTGGATGGGCGGCGCAAGCAGTATGGCAATACCGAATTGATGATCTTCGGCGTTTCCCAGATTGTCAGCTATGTCAGCCAGTTCATGACCTTACATCCGGGCGACGTGATCGCGACAGGCACCCCGCCGGGTGTCGGGGCCGGCATGGACCCGCCGGAATATCTGCGCGCAGGCAATCGCATCGATGCCGGTGTGGACGGATTGGGCAATCAAAGCCACTTCGTGGTGGGGGCGTAAGACAAAGGTCAGGCGCTCTTGCTGCGAAATGGTGGCTATAGGCCGGACGGATTACCGCTGCGATACAGGGCCTCCCCCAGGCTGCGGTTTTCTGCATCAAACAGGCGATAGGTCCCGCCGTCGGTTTCGCTCAGAAACGCGCATTCGGCTTCTTGTGTGTCACCATCGATCAGACAGCGCCGGCCATCGCTTAGAACCGTCCAGTCGCCATGTGCGGGTTCGCCATTCTGAACACCGCGATACGTGCCCGTCGGATCAAGATACAGTTTGTCCAGTGTCCCCCCTGGTGTGCGGCGTTCTTCCGTGTTTCCCCGCAGGATCATGCGGGTGACTGCCGCCTGTGTTGCATCGCTGCGCTGCGGTGCGACCAAGCCTCCCGGATTTCCAAAGACCACGGTGAAGGGGCGCATATCCTTGCCATCCAAGTCCTGCTCTTGGATTGGGACATACAGGTATTTATCCGGGGCGGTTTGATACAACACCGCACATTGGGAAATCGGTAAGGGCGCCTGTTCAATGCAATATCGCCCATCCGCCTGAACCGCCCAGGATCCGGTATCGGCGGTTCCTTCATCTTGAATTCCCGCAGCAAAGCGACCATTCGGCGTATGATACCGGATATAAGGAACCTCTTCGCCAGTCTTCGGGGTGAAGATGAAGCTGGCGTCCGAAATCATGCTTTTCAGGGCCGCTTCGCTCAGCCTGGTCTCTTCCGCTACCTGGATCGGCAGGTCCAAAACAGCCAATTTCTGATCTGGAACAAAGGACAGATTTCCGGGTTTGCTCTGTGGTATTGGAATGGCGGTCGGGAGTGCTTTCTTGGATTGAATGAATTCAGTCAAGGGCGGGGTCATCACGGTGGGAAGGTCCGTATCAACCTGCATCCAGGTGGGTTGTATCACTGTCGCCAATTGGCGGGCCGTATCGATCAGGGCGGCGCGATCCTTGTCCTGGGTCACGATCTGGGCCAGGCGCATCAATACCGGGCGGTTTCGGGCGTCATAGGCGATTTGCAGGGATTGCGCGCCATGGATGGCACTTTTTCGGGACAGGGCATAGATGGCCCCGGACAATCCGGCCTTGCGCCCATCCAGGGTAAAGCCTTGTTCCGCTTCAATTCGTAGGATCAGCAACGGGCGATCCTGCGCCAGGGCGGGCAGGGACCACAGCAATAGAATCGGTATCAGTAGAAAACGGAGTACAAACCGCATTGGAATCCATTCGTACAGTTCAAAAAACCGGACAGTAGATGTAAACAACGATGAGTGAATGTCGACTGAAAATACGACATTCATTGGTATTCTTTCGGACGGGAAAAAGGAATGTCAGGCCATGGCTGCCGATGCAGGTGCAGGATGCGCTTATTGTTGCGGGACTTTTCCGCCGCCCTGACCTAGTTTAAGGCAGGGACGAAACGAACAAGAAGCCAGCGGATACACGCGGATCGGATAACAATATGTCGGAACAAGACGTTCAATCGCAAGCGACACAGGAAACGACACAGGAAACGGGGATTGGGGATAAATCCGCAGCTATTCATCCCGATGCGCGCTATCATGCCGCCGTGGCTGCCTTGCAGGCGGGCAATCTGCAGGAGGCCGAGCGGGGCGTCAGGGACGTGTTGCAGGATAATGATCGCGACGCCCAGGCGATTCACCTGTTGGGCGTGATTGCGCATCAGGCCCGGAAAACGGATGTCGGTGTTCAATTGGTTCAGAAAGCCCTGGAGATTGAGCCGGATTCTGCGGCGTTTCTGAATACTTTGGGTTTTCTGCTTCGTCTTGAACGAAAACATGCAGAGGCCGTGGCGGCATTGCGGCGCGCGGTTGAATTACGACCCAACTATGGTGAGGCCCTGAACAATCTGGGCATCGCCCTGTCAGAATCCGGTCAGCCCGACGCGGCGATTTCCGCTTATGAGGCAGCCCTGAACGCCAACAGCGCATTCCCGGAAGTTCTGAATAATCTGGGTAATGTGCTGGCCCGCAGCAATCGCCTGGATGAAGCCCTTACCCGATATGACGAAGCAATCACAATCCGGGAGGATTATTCCGAGGCTTGGTCAAACAAGGGCGATGCGTTGTTTGCCCGGGGCAAGACAAAGGGGCATCCGGACCGCATCGCCGCAATGACATGTTATGAACGGTCGGTGGAAATTAATCCGCTTAATGTCGAATCCTGGGTAAAACTGGGCACCAGCCGTCATTCGGAAGAAAAACATGTCGAGGCGGAAGCCGCGTTTCGCAAGGCCTTGCGGTTAAGCCCCAATCATCTGCGGGCCTTGTCGACATATGCGATGACGTTGGAAAAGCTGGGGCGTCTGACATCGGCTGCGTCGCATCTGCGCCACGTCCTGACGATTGCCCCCGATGATGTCGGTGCCCTGAAGGGGTTGGGGCATGTAACGTTAAAGCTGGGCAATTCGGTAGAGGCCAAACATGTATTGGCCCGCGCCCGGGATCTGGCCCCGGCAGACCCGGATGTTCTGTATTCCTATGCCAATTGCCTGTTGCGGATGGAACAGCTACAGCCCGCCATGGACCTGTATCTGAGGGTTCGGGAGTTACAGCCCAATCAGGCGCGGGGTACCTTTGCACCCGCTGCAGTCTTGTTGATGGATGGGCAGTATGAAAAGGGCTGGGCTGCGTATGAATCGCGCTATGCGATGTCGGCCTTCAAGCCCAATGTTCCAAACATCCGGGAACGGCTGTGGGATGGATCTCCGTTAAATGGGCGGACCCTGCTGGTGCATGTCGAACAAGGGTTCGGCGATACAATCCAGTTCTGTCGCTATCTTCCCTTGCTGCAACAGAAATTGGGGACGGGGGGCAAGATTGTCTTCCTGTGTGAAAAGGAAGTATTTCGCCTGATGAAGACGCTGGGTGGTGTGGATGATCTGTATCATCTGCGTCAGGAGAACGGCCAGATCGTATTTGATGTGCAGATACCGCTGTTATCCCTGCCGCATCGTTTTGGAACGACCCTGGACACCGTCCCGCGCAATATCCCCTATCTCAGCGTACCGGAAGCCGCTGCACGCCATCAGGGTTTACCAAAATCAAAGGATGGCGTGATCAAGGCGGGGATCGTCTGGACGGGGCGTCCCACCCATTCGGATAACCTGTATCGCTCCATCCCCTTGAAGGAACTGGCAGGCCTGTTCGACATTGACGGGGTTGATTTTCATTCATTGCAAGTTGGCAACGGCGTTTCTGATCTAAAGCCCTATCTTGAACGGGGCACTGTTTTTGATCATTCTGCGGATATAAAGGATTTTGCCGATACAGCCGCTATTTTGAAAGATCTGGACGTGCTGATCAGCGTCGATACGGCGGTCTGTCACCTAGCCGGCGCGATGGGCAAGGATGTCTGGACCATGCTGCCCTTTGGCGGCGAATGGCGGTGGCTGCGCAATCGGGAAGACACGCCGTGGTATCCCACGATGCGCTTGGTGCGCCAGCGCATTCTCAGCGATTGGGGGATTGTCCTGGACCGGGTGCGGGAAGGCCTGGAAGGGGCGGTCAGGAATGCCCGATCCAAAGCGGCTGAGAAGCCGGATGTGCCGACATTTATCGTCGCAGATGATGCGCCCGCGTCAAAGGCCGGAAAGCCATCCAAGAAAGCAAAATCCAAGAAAGCCGCCGCCAAAAAATAAGTATCAGAGTATCCTGTGTGATCTGAAATTGCTCTAGATCTTACTTGCTGGTGGCGACATAGACCCCATCCCAATCGGCGGGAGGGGGATTGTCGCGGAACTCTTCCAGACGCGCCATATAGATATCATAGAATCCGTCCAGTACACCGGACAGGCGTCCTTTCAGGGCGTTCATTGTGCGCGCCGCGTCATCCCATTCCTGCGCGCGATAGGCCCGCAGCATCTCTGCATGTTGCGCTGCGACATTGCTATAATCCGGATCCTGCAAAACCTCAGGACCGCCCAGGATAGTAAAGATACGAACCGCCTCTGTCTTGCCCTTCACGGCGATCAGGTCCAACTCCGCAAGGGGGAAATGACCATCGATGGCAAGGGCGGTTTCTTCCCCAATCACAATCCCCACGCCATAGCTTTTGGATTGACCTTCCAATCGGGCGGCCAGGTTCACGGCGTCACCCAGCACGGAATAGTCGAAGCGTTGCGCTGATCCCATATTACCGACCACGCAATCGCCGGAATTGATCCCGATCCCGATATTCAGTGGCAGGAAGGTTTTATTCTCTTCCAGGGCTTCGCGTTTGCGCTCTTCGTTCAAGACGATCAGGGACTGGAACATTGCAATGGCTGCTTCGGATGCCATGCGTTCCTGATTGGGTACATCCAGGGGGGCGTTCCAGAACGCCATGATACAGTCGCCCATATACTTATCAATTGTGCCCTGGCGCTTCAGAATGTCATCGGTCAGCGGCGTCAACAGGCGGTTGATCAATACGGTCAGACCCTGCGGATCTGCCTTATACTGCTCTGAAATCGTTGTGAATCCGCGCACGTCACAGAACAGCAGGGTCATGCGCTTGGTTTCGCCGCCCAGTTTCAGTTTGTCGGGATCGGCCGCCAATTGCTCCACAAGATCAGGGGACAGATACTGCGCGAAGGCCCCGCGTACCTGCCGCTTTTCCGCGGCGTCACGGGCATAGTTGGCAAAGGCGAGAACCCCATAAATAGCCAGCGATAGGCCCGCCGGATAGGTTGCGTCCAACAACAGGCGCTGTTCGGAAAACAGATACCAACTGGTCCCGGCAAAGCCACCAATGGCGACGGTCAAACCGACCAGGGTGACAACTGGACCAACCCGCGGAATGAAGAATATCAGCAACAGACCCACTACGCCCATGGCAACAAATTCCGTCAATTGCATGGTCTCAGGATACCGGACAAAGGTCTGGCTGAGCACGTTTTCCAGAATATTCGCATGGACCTCAACCCCTGGCAGGCGGGGGCTGATGGGAGTGGCCCGAATATCCAGCAGACCAACGGCCGATGTTCCGACAATTGCCAGACGTCCGGCGATGCGTTCCGGTGGAACGCGCTTTTCCATGATATCAGAGGCCGAAATATACATACGGCCTTCATTATTGGGCATGTTGAAGCTGTCTGGCTTGGCAAAATAGACCCAGATCTGGCCCTTGCTGTCTGTCGGTATTGGGAAATTCCCGCGTGGTGTTTGCAGCCGTACTTCACTGATTCCGCCAACCGTCAGAAAGGCAAATATACTGTTACCGGCGAACCCGACCCGGATCATTTCTGTAGAAAGGGCGGGTTTGATGACATCGCTGATATGCACAACCAGGGGGACCCGGCGCACGACACCATCCACTTCTTCGCCGATGGAAAACACCCCCAGGCCAGAGGCGAATTGTTCCAGTTCAGGTCTGTTATACACAAGCGTTGGAAAACGCACGGCGCGCTTGAACAATTCGTCATTCGGGTCTGGCACGTCCTTTGTGCCCAGCGCCCCTTTAAAAGAGGTTGAATATGCAAAATCACTGGGCGCGAGGGCCTGCGTGGATTGGGTGGACGCCTGTCCCAGAACGGTGCGGACGGTCTTCATCGCTTCGGCCATAATTGATTCATTTGCGGGCGTTTGCGCAAGACTGTCGCGCACGGAAGCTGGAAGGTCCTCGCGGGATTTCGCCAACAGGTCCGGAGACGTCCGATCCAGTTCAGCGAACACAATATCGAACCCCACCACGGCAATTCCATAATCACGAAGGGCGGTCAGCAGGCGAGCGACCTGGGTTCGCGGCCAGGGCCATTGCCCCACTTCTGCCAGGCTTTTTTCATCGATATCAACAATGATGACGGGGGAGGGGTCCAAAGGCACGCGGGGCTTGACGACATTGTACATGTCGAATGTCCGCAGCCGGATTGTTTGCACGGGATCGGGATCCCAGACGCGCACGGTAACACCGGTTGCCAGAACAGCAAAGGCGATCAGGGTCGGCAGGCCGGGCTTCCACCAGGGACCGCGGCGCTTCTTTCCCGACCCACGGAACATCCGGGTAAAGAAGGATAGGATCAGGTTGGGCTTTTTATCGACGCTGCCTTGGGCAGGGGGTGCTTTTGTATCACTCATATCAAATTATAGTCCCCAACGTCTGTAACCGCCAAATTACTGTCCGCCCCGACGGGCAAGCTAAACAATCACACCAAACGAATTTGATGAAATCTTAAATCGATGCCCCCACAAGATCGACCGACATTTCGGTATCGACATAGACATGTGCCCCATTGGATGCGGAATAGATTGCATAGCTGTGGGGCGATCCACCGCCGTCATGGTCAATGGTTACGTTGATGCCTTCCGACGTCCAGTTGCCCATGCTGAGGTCCAGGGTCTGGCCGACATCGCCTTCTATGACCAGCGCATCATCCTTCAGCGCGTCGCTGACACCCAGCGTGCTGACCAGGGCGTTTACGTCTTCGGATGCCCCAAAAGCGAAGTTTTCAGACAGGAAGAAGGTATTGCTGCCCGCGCCAGAATAGTCCAGTGCTTCGATATTGTTCACGCGCCATTCGTTATCCTGAGTCGACGCAAATGTGGTTGATTGCAGATACAGAATATCCGCACCGCCCTGTCCACCATCCAGGAAGCCAATCGTGCCACCCGGTTCCAGCGTGAAGGTGTCATCGCCCCCCAGGCCGAACCAGACGGATTCTCCGCCACTGCCTGTGGTGAAATCCTGACCTGCAGCTGTGCCAAAAACTCTTTCGTTGCCGGACCCACCTTCGAAGGCTCCCGGTTCGGTATTTTCAACGGTGGGATCTTCAGCCAGCAGTTTGAAATTACTGTCTGTAAACACAGGAATAAGGATTTTATCGATTATCGCCAGATTGGCGTCACCGGTTCCGGTTTCATTGGTTATGTGAACCCGCTGGAAAAATCCGGATGCGTTGTCTGTTTGTATCTGGGGTCCGCTGCCAAATTGCGGGTTTAAGGAATAGTCATAGTCATCCCCGACACGCAATTTGAATGTCCCGCCAAAGGTCAGGTCACCATCAACTTGCAGGCCTGCGCTATGGTTTTCAAGAACCGCATTCCCTGACCCCAATTCCATCGTCAGGATGGATTTTTGATTAAGCGTCAGATTTCCAGTTATTTGGAGCGGATTGAAGTCTTCATCCGAGGCAGCGTTGTAGGCCCCGATAAAGATTTCACCACCGGACGTGCCAGCGACAAGATTACCGTCAAAATAGGCACCGCCACGGTAGCTTCCATCGGTTCCATCTACAGAAATTAAGCCATCATTTGTTAATGTTCCGGCGCCTTGATCACCGATGGTGATATTGGCAGAAACGCCCGAGGTGCCTGAGATCAGATTTATGGTACCGGTGTTGGTGAAGTCATCAAAATAGGCGTTGGTTGAGGATTCAACACCATTTGATCCAATAATATTCAGTTCACCCTGATTGGTGAAGCTGCTGGCTGTTATTGTGGTGCCTGTTGAAGACGATAGGTCCCCGATGTTCAGCGTTCCGCTTTCGCCATTCACGAAATTTGACGTAATGGTCAATTCAGTAACATCAAAATCCCGTTGGTTGGTAAAGGTTCCCGCCCCGGAAATAGCTGCATTAGATGACGCCACAATTCTGGAATCTGTGCTGTCATAGCTGAAATTCTCACCAGAACCCAGGCTCAGGGTCGCGTAATCCTGCAACTCTATCGTCCCTGTCCCGGTCAGATCTGTATTGGTTCCCAGGAACAGAGTTGAGCCGCTATTCACATCGAAAACCGCACCGGCCGCCAGCAGCAGGGCGCCATTGACGCTGTTGACCGATGCACCCTGGTGAATACGTAAATAGTCATTCACGCCCTGTGTGATGGTTCCTGTATTGACGACGGAAATGGTTTTGATCTGATTTTCACCACCCCCGTCATTCGTGCCCGCCTTGTCCCCATCTCTAAAGGCAATCAGGCCGGAATTGGTGAGGATGTTCGTTGAGCCGCCACTCAACATGGATTCCGAATTCGCCTGGACCTTGATCGTGCCTGCATTGTCGAAATCGGTATTGAACCAGATCGTGCTGTTGGTATCCGCGCTGTAAAAATCGATTGTGCCGCCCGCATTGTCAAAATTGCTGGAGGCAAGCGTCAGATCGCCATTATTCACCAGGATGGTGCCATCATTATCAATATTGCTGGTGGACAAGGTGGCGTTGGTCAGATTGACCGCACCGCCGCTGATCGCCAATGTTCCCACGCCCGCAATTTCTGCAGCCGCCGCCGATACCGTCGATCCGCTGCCCAATGTTAAAGTGCCGTCGGCAAACAGGGTATGGCCGGTGGCAATTGAAATGTCACCGCCGACGCTGTCCAAATGGTGCCCGCTGGTCAGGGTGGCCGATCCATCCAGGTCAATCAGCCCGTTATTCTGGATATCCAGGTTCAGACGATGGGCACCCCCAGCATCGTCCAATTGCAGGACGCCATTATTGGTAAGCTTTTCATTGCCAACAGTCGTTAATGTGCCCCCTTGGGCAAGAATCCCATCCGAAGCGTCAAAGGCAATGGTATGACCAGACGCGTTTGTGACATCATCTGACAAAACCAGCGTTGCGCCAAAGTCGCTGTTGGTAATGATCGCCAAACTACCCGTGCCGCCAATTGTGTCGGCCCCCAAAGTCCCGCTGGCGCTGTCAACGGTGATCGTTCCATTGTTGGTGATTTCGCCTGGGGCCAGAGTGAAACCGCCAATGTCGAAGCTGACATCACTGTTGACGCGCAGCGTTCCCGCACCGCCAAATGTGCTGCTATTGGCAAAGTCCAAATTGGGCGTCAGCGTGGTCAGGGTGAAGGTTTCCCCCGACGCGATATCCAGTAGGCTGGTGCTTCCTACACTGATTGTCCCTGCGCCGGTCAGGGCAGTGTCGCTTCCAATGGTCAGGGTGCCGTCCACATTCAGCGCCTGGCCGGAGGCAATGTCGATCTGGCCGTCGCGCGTATCAAAATTGTCAGCAACTGTCAGTGTCTGGTCAATGTCGACCATACCCTGATTGATGATTGTTCCAGACGTGTGATTGGTGATTCCCGCACCACTTTCTTTGGCCGATTGCAGCGTTCCGGTCAGGGTCAGCGTCGACCCGCTGTCCACAGCCAAGGTCGCCTGCGTCGCAATCGTGCCGTTACTGATCATACTCAGTCGGATATCACCACCCAGCGTCATATCCGTTCCGATGTCCAGTTCAACACCGGCCGCACGGGCGGAAATGTCCAACAGTCCCTGACTGTTGTTCACCGCACTGTTGTTCAGACGTAAACTATGAGCGGAGCCCACTTCGATCGTGCCTTCATTCAACAGCGCTGCTGTTGTGAAGGTGGCACCATTCATGTTTATGTCGGTATCTTGGGCAACTTTATAGGTGCCAGTTCCGCCGATATGTCCCCCAGAGGCGAAATTCAGGGATACCGTGTCATCGTCAACAGTGAATGTTTCCCCGTCTGCAACGGACAAAACAGCGTTGTGGGCAAAGTCTATTGTGCCGCGGCTGGAGCCTATGCCCGTATCATATGTCAGAACAGAGGCATCGCCGACAATCAATGTGCTGTTGGCCAGGAAGTTTATCACCCCATCTGGGCCATTGTCGGTGTCTGATACCTTTATCGTTCCGTTCACTGAGTCCAGCGTTATGGTACCCTGTACATCGACCTGACCGGCAATATCCATCAGGTTCGTATTGATGATATCAACGTCAAAAATATGCGCAGTACCTGCCGTATCTGTCGATATTGTGCCCTGGTTCGTCAGGGTTCCTGACCCCGTAACCTGCCCCCCCAGGGAAGACTGGAAGCTGCTGGAATAGAATCGCAGTGTCTGGTTGGTATCAATCGTCAGATCGTCCGTCAGCGACAGCGTCGAAGATGCGGTGCTGTTGGACCGAAGCTGCGTGGTTCCGGTGCCTGTAATCGTGCCTACAGACAATTCTGCCGTGCTGTTATCGATGCGCAGGAAACCATTGTTTTCAATCGTGCTCAGGCTGACAGATGCGCCTGCAGCATAGAAATACGAACTGTCATTGATCTCCAGATCGCCATCGCCGGAAATGGTGCCGCCTGCGGTGAAATCCATGTCAGATGTATTATTGGTGATGGTAAAGACTTCACCGGAAACGATGTTCAGCTGCGCGGAGTCGCCAAATGTCAGAGAGCCGAACCCCGTAATGCTGGTATCATTACCAACAGACAAGGTGGCGTTGCCATTGATCACGATTTCTGATTCAAAATCGAAATCAATGTCGCCATCATGCGTGTCCAGGTTCTTGCCCGTCTGGATTTCAGCAACCCCATCTATTTCAAGCAGACCGGAATTGTTAAAGTCTGTTCCGATTATCAGGGACCCCGGATTCGATTGCGGGTCTTGATCAACGGTGAAAGTGCCGCTGTTTGTGAATGTGCTGCCGTTATCGGAATTCACGACAACATTTTCACCCTGCATTTGAGTGCCACTGAGATATGCGACGATTTTGCCGGCATTTGTTACGGCGCTGTTGATCGTCAACGTCGATCCACCCATGGAATCCGCCGAAAACGTAACTGTCCCATTCGTGTTATCAAATTCAGACGTGTTCAGGATGACAGCACCACGATCAACAGAAATCGTGCCTTCATTTGCCAGAGAGCCCGCTACGCTGAAAGATCCGCCACTGAGTTCGAATAATCCGGAGTTTGTAACCTCGCCCTCTGTATCGATGGCAAAGTCGGTTCCTGTCATGGTGCCATCATTCGTCAGGCTGGCCCCATTGGATACTTCCAATGTTTCAAAACTGGTTATGGCGTCATTCGTTAAGACGCCTGTGCCATTGATAAAGGCCTGACCCTGAAAATTGACCAGCGCAGAAGACAGCGTGCCGCCGGAATTTCCAATTGTGAAGGTTTCGCCCCCAACCACCTGGAAGGAAGACTGATCCCCAAGCGTCAGTGTACCTGACCCGTTCAGGTTTGTATCTGCGCCGACAACCATCGTGCCGGAAATCAGGAAATCCTTACCTGAACTGATTGAGACGGTGCCGTCCTTCGTGTCCAGGGTTGGCAATTCAAAGGCTTCACTTTGCCCTAAGCGGGTGTCCTGTTGGATGTCTATCGTGCCCTGATTGTCGATATTGATCTGTAACAGATGCTGCGCCGTTGCGGTCCCATACAGGTTTGTTTCGATAACGCCGGTATTGACCAGGGTTGCATCAGACAGATCGTTCGAAACCTCAATCGTGCCGCCATAGGGACCTTCCAGTGCATACAGCGTTAGGCTACCGGAATTTGTAAGGTCCTGTGTCAGGGTCAGGACGGAGGAGGCGTTAACGCCTATCAGCGAAAGTTCTCCGGCATTGGTCCATTGGTTGTCCGTTTCCAATAAGCCGCTATTGACCGAAATGGTTCCGTTGGCTGTCGTCTGGAATGCGGAGGATGAGACCGATACATCCGTTTCTTCGATTCTCAACACGCCATTTACAATAAAACCACTGGAATCGATGTCGACGGCTTCGTTACTCAGGGCAAGTGTGCCGCTGGCTACGGTGAATGTCGCATCACCAAAAATCGCGCTGTTGCCTTCATTCTGTCCGCCGGATATCCCCAACTGGATTTCTGGCATTCCGGTGGCATTGTAAGAAAAATCAACACCATCCGCCATGCCCAGGCTGGCTCCGGAAACAAAAGACAGGGTTCCGTGATTGTCCTCAAACCCTGCACCGGAGTCCATTATCCAACTGTGGGATTGAACGCTGATCGTTGCATCGCTGGACGACAGGGTCAGAATTCCCGACTGACGCATCGTCACCGATGTTTGCAGAATTTCACCAAAACCATTCAGCGTGCCGCCGGTGACATTGAAGTCGCCATCACCGCTGATCTCTGCGATTACCTGGCTCAAATCAATATCCAGATCGCCCTCAACGGTACCATTCACGGTGAAGGTATCTGCCGTGGATAGAAGCTGTATATCGCCGGTATAGGTTAGCCCAGAGTCAATTGTTACGCCCGCAGCTTCAAGGGCCGCATAGTTTGTGATCGACCCGCTACCGGCCAGTACACCGCCACTTTCGACGGTAAAATCAGCATAACTGGAATTGGTCAGGCTGCCATGGACCGTTAATGTTTCGCCCGAAGCGACATCAATGGACCCGACGCCACCTTCTGTCGTCGCATTTTCGAAAGTGGCATCGATAATGACGCCACCCAGATCCATATCTCCATAATTCAACAATGTCCCCGCGCCGCCAAGACTGGCGCCGCTGTTCAGTATGATTTTGCTGGCGTTGGTGTTTTCAAACTGGAAGTCGTCACCCAGATCAAGAACGCTGCCGGACCCGATCACCAAGGAACCACTGTTGTTATATTCCGTGTCCGATCCGACTGTCAGTGTTGAGGACAGGAAGGAGAGTACGCCCCCGTTATTAATCGTGATCGTGCCATCCAGACTGTCAAATCGCGTTCCCTGAATTTCCAGCCGTGATCCAACCTCAGTAAAGCCGGGAACCAGAAGCACGCCGTCATTTATGATCCGTCCGGCCTGAATAATGCCGTTCTCAAAAAGGATACTGGATTGACCTTGCAGGGTTCCTTCATTGGTCAGCGTGCCCAATCCGTCGCCCACGACCAATGTCGCGGCATTATCAACCTGTAATGTCCCGAAATTGGTGAAATCCTGCGAGATTTTCAGCACGCCATTTTCGTTCTGATTGACTGGGTCAACCTGAACGAAGCCATCATTTTGAAACGCCCCGGTAATCAACAGCGTCCCATCGCTGCCACTGTCGCCACCAATGACGATACTGCCACTTTCGCTGACCACCAGGTCCACACTGATCACATTTGTGCCGCCTGCGGCATTGCTGGATAAGGAACCATCCAGTTGAAAAACGTCCAAGGTAGAGGCACCCGCAATCGTGGCACCGTCGTTCATCCCAATGGAACCGTCCAGAGTTACCGTGCCACCACCGGCGATTGTCATCATCGCACCGTAGTTCAGTTCGATCGCGCCAGCGTTGTTATAAAAAGTGCCGGAACCAAGGGTCAGACCAAGGGTCCCGACATCAATCTGACCCTGGTTGTTGAATGTGACATTGTCGCCAATCGTCAGCCCTGAAACATCCAGCGTTCCCTGACTGAGATACATGCCATCGCCGCCAATAGTGGCGCCGCTCAGAAAGTGGATTTGCGCTTCGGTACTGTCCGCGTCGTAGGTGAAGGTTTCACCGTAAGCCACACTTAACGTACCATTTTCGGAAAATTCTGTGACGCCGGTTTCGCCTAAATCCGTGGTGCCGCCAAAGATTGCTGTGGCCTCAAGGATGGTCAGGCTGTCCGTGGATGAGCTTGCGACCAGCGTTCCGGTCGTCATGTCCAGCGTGCCGCCCGTGAACGTCCCATCGCCTTCAGAGAAATCAATCGTGCCGTTCGAATTGTCAAAATAGTTGACGGAAATCTCCGCACCGTCGCCCAGATAAATCGTTCCATTTGAGTTAATGACACGGCCATTGCCCATAAGGGTGCCATCGACACTGACCGTCCCGGTATTGGTCAGTGTATTGTTCATCGCCATGGTGCCGTTGATATCGATACTGCCGGATGACGTCATGTCGGCGTTGAAGGTCGTCGTCCCGGAATTGATTTGCAGCGTGCCTGTATCGAGATTGGCAAATTGGATGTTTACGGTGTCGCCACTTAAGGTCAGGCTGCCGGCATTGGAGAAGTTGCCAGATCCATTGATCGTCGTAGATTCCGCTTCTGCCAAGCCATCGAAAGTTTCGTATTCTCCGATCGTTGCAGAACCCAATATTTCTAAGGTTCCGCCGGATTGGCTTTCAAAGACAGAGGTTCCTGCTTCGTAGAATTCTCCTAAATCAAAGGATTCACCTGCGGCTATCCGCAAAACACCACCGCTGAAGAAATTGATCCCCCCATTGTCGAAGTTATCAAAGGAAGTATTGCTGCCGATGATAAGAACACCACCGTCGACGAGATCTAAATCTCCCTTGGTGCGTTCTTCTTCAGAATACAATTCTGCATTGGTGATATCCAGATTTCCGGCTATGTCGGCTTCACCCAATACAGAAAGGGTTCCATTCACTTGGGTGTCGGAAAGGTAAAGAGATGATTCTTCGTTCAGGATCAGGTCATCGACGCTGATTTGACCACTGCCGCTGAGCACAGACAGGGATTGGACGTTTATTACCCCGTCACTGATGATGCTGTTGGTTCCATTGACGCTTAAGGCGGATCCTTCCGAGACTACTATTGTCCCACCGTCATTGTCGACTTCGCCCTGTATATCTAAGCCCGTGGTGCCGACCGTCAGGGTGCTGTCATTGTCGATATGGGCACCCACAGCCAGGGTGACGCCATCCATGGTTTCCGCATCGGAAACGACATACGTGCCCGTGCCACCAATTGTGGAGCCAACTTCAAGGTTAAGGGCGGTGCCGTTTACATCATCCGCGGTGTTGCCAAAGAAAATATCGGTGCCATTCGTGCCGTTGCTGACATAAACAAATGTCACGCCATCGCCGCTTTCATTGGGGATAGCCACAACATCTGTTTGCGCGCCGGATGAATTCGTAGTGTCTGCGATCAGGACTCTATCGCCCTCTGCGATACCGGAAGAATTAAAGGACTGCATGTAAATCGCGGCAGCCGTCGCACTTTCATAGAAAATCTGGAAGCTGCCATCCGCGAAGGCAACAATGGAAGGGTCGGTGCCATCGATGGCACCATTCGTAACACTTATCTGGCTTCCAACTTGCTGGGTTGCACTGCCGAACCGTTGCGCAAAAATCTCCGAACCGTTGCTCCACGCAATGACATAGCCATTACTGGGCAATGCGGCGATGCCCAGCTTTCCTTGCGCGCCTGGCGCATCCAGAAATGTCTGGCTGCCAATGCTGCCGCTGGTAGGATTTAAAACCTGATGGTAGATTTTGTTGTCGCCGTTAATTTCCGTTCCGAAAATTGCAACCAGGGATCCGCCTGTACGTTCAACAATTTGTGCCCCCTGAACAATCGGGCCACCCGGGATCAGGGTGAACGGACTGGTCGTGCCGCCATTTAGGATTTTTACCGTAAATGAACTGGTGTTTTCTGAGCGCGTGATATAGCCATATCCGTCGCTTCCAAAGGAGAAAGCGTCAAAATCTACATAATTTATTCCAGATTCGTTTGATAACTCATGGTAGGCATCGACATAGGTTCCATCATTGTTGAACAAGGCCCATTTCTGAACAACGGTCGAGCCATTGGGTTGGTTGTAGGTAATAATGAAGTGGTCCGGGCCCGCCGCTGCAACGCGGGGGCTATGCGTGCCACCCATTGTTGCCGTTGCATCAAATTCGGCAATGACAGTGCCGGATGCGTTGACGATGGCACCCTTGTCATTGCCAGCCTGTTCCCAGACAACGGCATAATTACCGTTGCCCAGCAGCGTGATATCCGGATTGGACTGGTTGCCCAGAGCCGTCTGATTTATCTGTGAATCATCGCCTGGCGAGTATCCCCCGACGTGATCGAAACGCCCTCCGGCTTCGATGCTGATCGTCCCGCCGCTGCCGATATTCAGGGTCCCGTCACTGCCAAGGTCAGTTTCTGATCCAACAATCAGGGTACCATTTGTGCCAACGGATAATGTGGCTTGTGAATCTTCAAAGGCCAATGTTCCTTCGTTGATATCCAAAATGCCCGTGACGCTGCTCGTTCCCTGCAGGTTAACGGTCCCGATCACTTCTGTGTAAGTCACCGCCAGGGCAGCCCCATCGTTCAACTGCAGCATCGACAGGTCCGCAAGCGACCCGGTACCGTTAAGCTGCGCATCATTAAACAGGGTAATTGATCCACCGGTTATGGTGGAGTTGACGGTGAAGCTGCCGCTGTTATTGACATAGATATCACCGTCGGCTTCCTCAGAGGGGTTTTCGTTTTGGATATCGATATTCAGAATATCGCCATTAAACGAAATCTCACCGCCATTGATGACGGTGCCTGTCCCATTGATGACCGAGCTGTTCAGACTGGCGCCGAATCCATTGAATGTGTCTGAATCAGAATTCAGCCAAGTTCCATTTACCTGTAATGTCGATGTGTCGTTTAGAAAACGATACTTGGCATTGGCCAGGGAGGCCGTTTCGCCTTCGGCAATCTCAACAATGCCATCTGATCCGACATTTATGCTGAGCGCCGACAGCGTGCTGCCAAGATACCCGGTGTCCGTCCCGATGATCAGGCGACCGCCATCTGAGATATCCAATTGCGATGAATATCCAGTGAGGTGGAACGTGCCATCGCGCATGTCCAAATTGCCGATCAGATCCGCCCCTGCGGAATAGTCGAACTCAATCGCGCCCGTATTTACAAATGTGCCGGGCCCATCGAATACAGGCGCAATATAGTTATCCAAAGTAATCGTGTTCAGGGTTACCTGACCGGTCGCGTTATAGGTCCCGTTGCCGAGGGACAGTGTGCCGCTGGTCTGTTCGACAAAATCAAAATTCTCGAATGTTTTGGTTACTTCGCCATCGGTTAAATAAACATTGCTGACACTGCCGCCCAGATTCAATAGCAGGGCGTCGTCACCAATCACCAATGTATCAGACCCGCCATCCCCACCGCTGGCGGATTGAGAGATTTCGTCGACAGTGATCTTGTCATTGCCTTCACCGCCCAGGACGTATTCGAAATTGGTGAAGGTCGAACTGGCGCCGTTTTTGTTAAACACATCATCGACAAAGCTGAAGGTGACATCGCCGCCTGCAAAATTCAGGCTCAACGTGTCTTGCCCTTCCGAGCCATTAACATCGACCCCGGCCTCATACACTATTACTGTGTCTTCGCCATGGCCCAGACGGATGAAGTCAACATTGGTTAAGGTGTCGTAATCAATAATTTCTGCGCCATAGTCATTCACCGACGTGGTGCCGGAAACACTGTACAGGTTTACCGACAACGAGGTTCTGTTCTGGCCGGAGACGGAATCATAGGTGACGCTGTCATATCCTTCGCCGCCATCATAGAAGTCATTGCCTTCGCCCGTACCGCCGATAATCGTGTCATCTCCGGTGCCTGCATTGACGGTATCATCACCCCCACCGGTCGTGATCGTGTCATTGCCCGCCCCGGTATTGACGGAATCATTTCCGCCACCCGTTGTTATGTTATCTGTACCCGATCCGGTCGTGACCAGATAATTGGCATTGGGATTTGAAAAATTGGCGCTGTTGAAGGTGGTATCGGCCGTGCTGTTGGGGGCCTGATATCCAAAATCAAACCCGGAGGAGGGGGAGGATTGCAAACTGCCCTGGGTGACATTGAACGAACTGTTGCCATCTCCAACCGTGGATGAGGAACCGGTTACCGGCGTGACCGATTCGTTGAACGAGTCATCTTGAGAGAAAACAGGGGATTGGGTTGATGAGGGTGTTTGATTTGGGGTGACCTGACTATCGTTACCCGTTGTCTGTTCCGTGTCATCCGACCCACCGGTATAGGGGCTGGTAACATTGATTACTTCATC
Organism: Hwanghaeella sp. LZ110; assembly: GCF_048892525.1. Taxonomy (NCBI): domain Bacteria; kingdom Pseudomonadati; phylum Pseudomonadota; class Alphaproteobacteria; order Rhodospirillales; family Aestuariispiraceae; genus Hwanghaeella; species Hwanghaeella sp. LZ110. The sequence goes on from NZ_JBLZHT010000003.1 coordinate 135,244, forward strand.
ACCGGGCGTATTGGTCCCGTCATTACCGCCGCCTTCGTCATCGGGATCCTCACCGCCCTCTATATCGCCAATCTCTTCCTGTTCTTCTTCGTCGTCGCCTGCGCCTTCTTCATCCGTTTCTTCGGCATCCTGAAGATCCTGCAGGTCTTCTTCGGTCAGTTCAGAATCTTCACCGCCACCGCTTTCGTCAGTTTCACTATTTGTTGGCGACTCTTCATCGTCGCCGCCGCTGTCTTCGACTTCCCCTGCTGAATTGTCGTCATCCTCTTCGCTATCGGATTCATCGTCGGAATTGGAATCCGGTGCGTTTGTCACAAGATCTTGCAAATTCAGATCAATGGTTTGGCCGGTTCTGGCCTCAATAGTCGTTTTAATAGCATTTTCAATTGTTTGCAGATCACTGGGCGACAGGGCCTTGAACTGGCTGGAGTTCCGGGCGATCACGTTTTGCGCCGTATCGACGAAATCAAATATGGCTGTGCCGCCGGTCCCATCGGCGGTGCCGGTAGCGGTGGCGAAATTCTCACTCAAGACGATGGTCTGGGTGCCCGCCGTGATGGCGATTTCCCCATCCACAATAGTGAAGCGGAAGGTCTCTCCCGTGCTCAATTGCTCGCCAGACACTTCCCCGGTCACGATGGTTCCGCGAATCCCGATGGTCGCGACAGGCGTGGTGACGGTCATGTCGTTTGGATTGTTCTGGGCAATCTGACCCGATACGAACAGGAACCCGCCTTGCAGGATGGAGAAGGCAGATTCCCCAGAACTGGTGGCCGGATCAAACACCATTTCATCCAGCGCCAGTCGCGCATCGCCGCCAAGGGTGAACAGCGTGCCATCGATGAAGGTCATTTTAATCGACGCGCCGTCTGCCGTTTCAATCTGGTCGCCCTGGAAAACGGGATCACCGGCCTGCAGCCGCACGCGGGTGCCATCGGGCCGAACCGCATAGACTTCACCGGTAATGGTTTCCACGGTGCCAATGCTGTTGCCCTGGGACTGCGCGACCTGATTATCGGTCAAGGCAGCCAATTGATTGGGCGCGACCGGGTGCAGGAAGGATTCGACCAGTTCCGGCGTTAACCGACGCCCGCCAGCCCCTAAAATATCGGGGGTGAATTCCACGGCGAAATAGTTTTCAATCTGAACAGCCGTTCCATCCGGCTTGATCAACAGCAGGTCCGAGCCTTGGCGGACATAATCGCCGTCATAGATGTAGGAGATGTCGGGCAGGGAAACAGTGTCGCCATCGCGGGCATCAAACGATATTACGATGCTGACATCAGCGCCGCCCAATGTTCCGGTTTGCAGCCCGGTCTCTGATGTCGCCTGGAATCCGGGTAAGGCATCACTGCGTGCCGCCAGATCAGATAGATCATTGTCTGTTAGAATGATGTTGGAAACGCCGTTGGGGCTGGCTAAGGCATCGCCATCTTGATCGCGCGGGGTGTTTAACGCTGGATCGAGGGTGGGTGAAGCAGAATCACTATTGGCTTCGTGGTTGGGCTCCACTGAAAAGTTAGAGCCTTCCTCAGACGAAGCGCCATTATCGCCTGGGCGAAGCGTTGATTCTTGTTTTGCCATTTTCAATCCCCAGGAGCCCCAGTTTATCAGTATCCATAGCACTTCTGTGCGAGAATGCATTCATAAACCAGCAACGCCTCAAGCGCTAAGCGCCCCTCCTAAAATTTATATAGCATTTGATGGAAGTTTTGGAAAGATTTCAGGCATAGTTTTTTATGTTTGGTAAAACTTTAATGATTTTTTTGAACCTTTCTATATCGCCTTGCCATTCGATGGGGTTGCAGCGTGTCACTTTGCCCGTATGGTTCTAGTCGCTTTAACTATGCTATTGTACCCGTCGCGTTGGGATAAAATGCAGCAGTGCTCCGAATAATGGGGCTCAGGTTAATTCGAATAGGGAAATGGAAATGTCCGAAGGACAGGTGGGGAAACTGTTGCATCGCGCCTTGAAGCGCGCCAAGGGGAAACTCTTGGAAGCATTGTTTTCTTCCCTGTTTATCAATGTGTTGGCCTTGGCTGTGCCGATCTTCATGCTGCAGGTCTATGATCGTGTGGTATTCCATGCGGGATTGACCACGCTGCAGGGGCTGGTCATCGGAATGGCCGTTGCCATCGGGTTTGATGGTCTGTTGCGCCTGGGCCGGTCGAAACTGTTCCAGCGAATCGGCCTGGATATTGATATCGATGTCGGTCGGGCCCTGTTCGAGAAGATCATGAACCTGCCGTTGCGCGTGCTTGAATCCCGCACGACAACCTCTTGGCAAACTCTGTTTCGCGATATTGATGCTGTGCGGGGCGGGGTCTCCGGGCCCTCTATGGGCTTGCTGATGGATTTGCCCTTCGCGGTGGTGTTCCTGATTGCCATCTTCTGGCTGGCTCCGCCTTTGGCGATGGTGGTTCTGATCGTGCTGCCGTTTTTCATGATTTTGGCATGGCGGTCGGGCTCCAGCGCAGCGACGCTGACCGAAGAAGAGCGTCTACAGAGCACCAAACGTGAAACTCTTGTTTCTGAAATCATTGCCGCGCGTGCCACTGTAAAATCCCTGGCGCTGGCCGGTCGGTTGCGGCCCATCTGGGCGCAACGTCATGCTGACACCATCAAGGCGTCGCTGGCCCGTGGTTCGGCAGGGGATGCCCATGTCACGATCAGCCATGTCATGAGTCTGGCGACGACGATTTCGATCACATGTGTTGGGGCTTTGCTGATTCTGGATCAATCCATGACGATCGGGTCTTTGATCGCGTCGAACATGCTGGCGGGACGCATGGTCGCCCCGATTGCTGGTTTGGTCGGGCAATGGAAAACCTTGCAAAGCGCCAGAGAAGCCGCGCGACGCCTGGAAGTCGTTCTGGCGATGGCAGATGATGTCAGTGCCCCCGAACTGCCGTTTGATCGCCCGGAAGGTGTGCTGCGCATCGAAGAACTTTCCTTCCGCTACAGCCCTGAAGGGGAGGCGGCGATTGAAAAGATTGATGGGACCATTGGCCCCCGAGGGCTGCATTGCATCGTTGGGCGGAATGGCAGCGGCAAGACCACATTGTTTAAGCTGCTGGGTGGACTGTATGCGCCTGATACCGGCCGGATATTGCTGGATGGTGCTGATATTGCCCAGTTTCCCAGGGCCCAGATTGCCCGATGGATCGGCTTGATGCCGCAGGAAGTGGTGATGTTTAGCGGCACTGTTCGGGAAAATATCCTGATGGGCGGCCCGGATGCGCAGGATGAGGATATCGTGACGGCGGCAAAGCGGGCAGGGGCCCATGAAGCCATTGCCCAGTTACCGCAAGGATATGAATCTGAAATCGGGGAGTCCGGGGGCCGGCTGTCCGGGGGGCAGCGCCGTCGGATTTCTGCCGCCCGTACCATGATCAGCGATCCGCCGGTTCTGTTGCTGGACGAGCCATCCGGAGATTTGGATGGGGAGGCGGAACAAGCCCTGGCCCGAAGCCTGCGCCAGATGGCCGCCGATCACACGATCCTGGTGGCGACGCATTCGCCTTCTTTGTTGGCGGTTGCAGATACGATACTGGTTCTGGATCGCGGGCGTGTCGCACTGGCCGGGCCGGCGCGCTCTGTGCTGGAACAATTGCGCAAAGGGGGGGCGGCAGAAAAGCAAAACCCGGCGGTTCAGGGGGCAACACCTCCTGGAAAAATGGGCCCTGGAGCGGCGGGATCTGTGAAAAAGGAAGTTTCTCCCAATGCGGCGGAATAGCAACATTTTGGCCCAGTCTGGCTTCAGGCAATCCTGTATGTTTGGGGGGCTTTAGCAATGGTCGCCACCCGTATTGATCCGAATTCCGACAATCCGCTGGACGCCCTGCGAGCGTCGATCAAGACAGGATCTTCTCGATTCGCGATTTGGGGGCCTGGCGTGTTGCTGGCAGGGTTCTTTGGCTGGGCGTCGATGGCGCAACTGGATGAAGTCTCTGTTGCGATCGGGGAGGTTATTCCTGAACAGCAGACCCAGTTCGTACAGCATCTGGAAGGCGGCGTGATCGAGTCCATAATGGTTAAGGAGGGGGACCATGTGACCGCCGGGCAAAGTCTTATGCAGTTGAACCTGGCGGGTGTTGGCATTAACCGGCAGGAGTTGCAGGTCCGCCTGGATGGCCTGTATCTGGCGAAGGCGCGTCTGACGGCGGAGGCGCAGGGCGGTGAGTCTGATCCCCAGTTCCCCGCCGATATCGTTGAAAACCGCCCCGACATGGTCGAAGCGGAATTGCGCAGTTTTGAAGCGCGCAAACGTGATCTTCAGTCGTCATTAAGCGTGCTGGATCAACGCTCTAAACAGCGTCAGTTAGAGATTGCGGAATTGGAGGCTCATACCAGCTCCGTTCGCCGGGATCTGGCGCTGGTTCAGCAGCGCTTAGAAATGTCCGCTAATTTGTTAAAGGAAGGCCTGACCCCTAAGATGGAGCATGTCCAGATTGAAGGGGAAGTCGAAAAGTTAAAAGGGGAATTGTCGGTTTTGCAGCAATCCGTTCCGCGTGCTCGATCTGCGTTAAGCGAGATTGATGCGGAACGTGAACGGGAGATCGAACAGTACAGCAGGCGGGCGCTTGAGGACCTGGTCTCTATTGAAACCAGAATTGCTGAAATGAAAGAAACCCTGACCACTGCGACTGATCAGGCGTTGCGGGCCGAAATCAAAAGTCCAATAAATGGGATCGTGATGGATTTGCGGACCAATACGATCGGCGGCGTTATTCGCCCCGGTGAACCGATTGCTGAAATTGTTCCGGTTTCCGACGACCTTCAAATTCGGGCGAAACTGAACCCGAAAGATCGAGGGTTTGTTGCCGCCGGGCAGAAGGCTGTCGTTAAAATCACCACCTATGATTATGCCCGGTATGGGGGCTTGGACGGCGTTGTCGAACGTGTATCAGCCAGCACCAGCACAGGGCAGCAGGGGCAGACTTACTATGAAGTTGTGGTGCGGACGGATAAGACGTATTTAGGGACACAAGAAGGTGATTTTCCGATCACACCGGGGATGGAAGCGACTGTTGATATCCACACAGGAACGCGAACTGTGCTTGATTACATGGTCAGGCCCGTACTGAAGCTGCAACATGAAGCGTTCCGGGAGCGGTAAGAGTCTGTTGGTAGACTGCCGATCTATCTGGTAAGAATAAGGTGGTTGGCGGTTTCGTTTATTGCACTGGCTAAGAATCAGGGCATTAAGCGAGGAATAGGGGTAAGAGGGGCGTCGGTGGCTAGAGATTTGAACGGTTTTGGAATGGCTGTGCGCGGCATGTATTTTGGCGCGCTGGCTTTCTGCGTTCTGACCACGGCACAGACCCCGCAGGCACACGCCCAGTTAATGGCCGAAGAGCTGCGGTCCCTGATCCAAACAAATCCAAGAATTGAAGAACAACGGGCGATTCTGCGCCGCACGCAGGAATCAGTGCGCAGCGCGCGGTCCGGGTATCTGCCCACTGTCACCGCCACCAGCAGCCTTGGTAAGGAACTGGTTTCAAACACCACGACCCGCGCGGCGGGGACCCAAGGGGACTTTCAGCAGTTCAAAGCTTTGGGCATCCAGATCCGACAGGTTCTGTTCGATGGTGGCGGGACTGATAACCGCGTGTCATCTGCATTGATGGCGCGTGACAGTGTGGCCTATGCGCTGGAAAGCACCGTTCAAACCGTCATGTTGCAAGGCGTCACAGCCTATCTGGGTGTCCTGCGATTGAACGAACTGATCCGCGTGGCGCGCGCCCGGGAACGCACAATCCGGGAGCAATTGAATCTGGAAACCGAACGGGTTGAACGCGGCGCGGGGATTGAGGTTGATGTGCTGCAGGCGAAATCGCGTCTGCAATTGGCGATTGAGGCCCGCGTTGATCTGGAAGGCCAGCTTCGCCAGGCAGTTGCCTCCTATATTCAGTCATTCGATTCGTCACCAGACATTACCCAGATGCGCCTGGAACCGGTGCCGATGGAAGTCATCCCACCAACCATTGATGACGCGCTGTATATTGCCAGGGATGAAAACCCCTTAATAACCGGCCGGGAGTTTCTGGCCAGAAGTGCCCGTTTCACGATTGAGGCGGAACGCGGTGCCTATCTGCCCAGCCTCAGCGCTGTTGGGCGCATGAATTATGAAAGCAATGTCAGTGGCACCCGCAATGTTGATAAGGACATGGCGGTGTTGATTGAGGCAAGCTGGGAAATCTTCTCAGGCTTCCGCACAGATGCCGCCGTCGCCAGTGCGCAGGAAAGCTGGCTGGAACAATTGGCTGCAGCAGACCGCACGCAACGCGAGGTTGAGCGTCAGGTCCGACAGGCCTGGACGAAGTACCAGAACACCTCTGAACGCAAAGAATTGCTGTTCAATGCCGTTTCTATTGCTCAGGAGGTTTTTGTCGCGCGGCAGAAGTTGCGGTCGGCCGGGAAGGAAACAACCCTGAACGTTCTGGATGCGGAAAACGAGGTTTTCCAGGCGGAACAGAATCTTATCCGGGCCGATTATGATACCCGTATTGCCGTTTATGAATTGGCGACTGCGATGGGCTTGATGACGCCGGGCTTTATGAAGCTGGATGTCGACGTCATTGAAGACCTTGAGTTTTATAAGAGCAATGACGGGGATGTGCAGGAACTGCCGCCCCTGGAAGATGTTCAGGCGCGCCAGATGAAAAACAAGCTGAGGTCAGAAGCACCCGCCCCGCTTCCGCCGGCTGAGTCATTAGCACCGCCTGCCGAACCAAGCGCGCCTGCCTCTACGATCACACCACCGCCGGAAACATCCTCAGATGCGCCCGCAGCGGGCACCACCGCGCCCTCATCCGCTGAGCCCGAAACTGTTCCCGCCCCGACGACCGGCATGGCGCCACTGGATGCCCCTGCTGATAGTCCGGCAACAACCCCGGTCGCAGTTCCTGAAGTCAGTACCGCGCGTCTCACACCGCCAACTGTTGCGCCTTCACCCGCTGTGGTTCCATCCGATTCGGGGGTTCAGCCTGTCTATGAGACCGCAACCGTGAGCGAAGCTGCTGCCACGGTCCCTGACGAATCAGAGACTTTTTTCAGTTCTGTGCGTCGTCTGCTTGGCGGGTCGTCTGAAACCAGTGTCTCAGCGGTCGACGCTGCGGTTGTTCAGGGGCCGCTGGATCGATCGGTAGCGGCAGTTCCCGCTGCGGATTCTGCAAGTCCATCGCTGAGTGCTGCGCCGGTATCAGACCCCCTTTCTTTGCAGCCCCCAACCGCTGGACCGGAAGCACCTTCGATTACGCCCGTTGCGGCCCCGACGATTGCACAGGGTCCTGTTCCGGTGGTCGGCGTTGAGGAAGTGAATGCAATCTCTGTTACATCGGCGTCCGGGGCCAATAGTTTTGAGATACCTGGATCTTTCCTGTTCGGCGGGCCAACTCCGCCGCCACAGTGATCGGGGAGGGCAGGTCCAATGCCACATAAAATTCCATCATCCGTCGCTTCCCTGGCCTGTGTGTCTGCCCTGTGCCTGACCTTGTCGGCCTGTCTTGGCCTGGGGGAGGACGCGCCCCCAAACGGCATGTCGCAGCAACAACTGACGCAGGTTCAGATGGCAGCCAGCGCCTTGCCCCGATTACAGCCGGGGAACCGATTTACCTATGACAATCCTGATGTCACCTGGGAGGTTGCGGCAATCGTCGAAGAAGGGCGCATTGCATGGCGGTCATCGGGCGGAGAAAGTCAGATCACAGACGCCAATCCCCTGCTGCCTGCCTTGGAATGGTCCAGCCCGGACCGTGGCCGTGGTAAGCGCCTGATTACGGATATGCAGGGGTCGATGTTCCCCCTGAAGCCGGGCGGAAAAATCACATTTCGATCCACTGTTGATACGGATGTGCCGCCCTATGCCTGGGAATATGATTGGCAATGCGTCACCGGTGGCTTGGAATCCGCGATGGTTCCCGCGGGAACTTTTGCGGTCTATCGCATCGGCTGTGGTCGTGAAACGCCCGATGAAGTAACCTTTCTATATGCGCCAGAGATCGGGAATTACGTGACGCTGATCGCGCGCGACAGTGCGGGCGGGCCACCGGTCATTCGGCGCTTGCAGAGCTATAGCAGAACCGGACAATCGGCCATGATGCCGGAAGGCACCGCTGTGCCGCCCCAGGGGCAGGTTGTGATGGAAGCAGAGCAACCAGACCAGATGGCGACAATGCAGGGTGATAGCCAATCGACCAGCGGACCAAAGGCGCTGGGCATGATCGCGGGCATTCCCCAGCCGGGGGAAGGCACACAGCCTGCGATACAGGCGGCACCGTCCACCGCACCGCAATCCAGTATGGCGACAGATACGACAGCGCAGCAGGGCGTCGCCCAAAGCGGGTCTGGTGTTACACCGGGCTCATTCGGGTTGCATCTGGCATCCTATAAGGATCAGGCCCATGCGGAAGAGGGATGGAAGATTCTGATGAATGGGAATCGCGATCAACTGGAAGGACTGCGTCCCATCATTCGCCGCGTTGATCTGGGCAGCAAGGGGATCTTCTATCGCCTGCATGCCGGGCCGGTCGACAGTCAGTCTCAGGCGACCAAAATTTGCTCAACCCTGTCGCAACGGGGCGTTTATTGTAAGGCCATGCCGCTTTCGTAGGGGGCTGGCATAGTTACACGAATTCCAAAGGTCCAATTGGCAACGCAAAAAGCCGCTCAAAGAGCGGCTTTTCAACATTTGGCACACCCCGAAAGGGCGAGCGGCAAGATTACTTCATCTTGCTTTCTTTATACGCCACATGCTTGCGCACGATCGGATCGTATTTGGTGAATTCCATCTTTTCCGTCATGGTCCGCGGATTTTTCTTGGTCACATAGAAATGACCGGTATTGGCGGTGCTTACCAATTTGATGCGAATGGTCGCGGGTTTAGCCATCGGAGTAATCCTTTTCTACTTAATGCGTCGCCCCCCGCCTGTCGGGTGCGCCGCTTTCAACGGTGCTGGAAAATAGCCGTGCGGCCCGCGATGTCAAGCGGATATCCACCACAAAGCGTTTCTCAGGCCAATCCGTCTGACTGGGACTCGCGCCGGATCAGTCTGGCACCGTGTTCATAGGTGTAAACCCGCACCGGGCGGCTTGGCTCGATCAGGCCTTCGCCGCGCTGCCACAGGCTCAGCGCTTCCCCCAGGACGAACTTTGTGACGCCGCTTAATTTCGTGCTGGAAAGGGCTGTAACGACCGGCATCCAGACGACTTCGGGCAATTCCCCAATGGCGGTGGCGGTTCCATGCATGTCGTCTGTGCCGGTCAGAAAGAACCGGGTATCGAACCGGATAGGGGATGTCGCGGGGGTTATGGCCCGGGCGATATACTGCAACGCCTCCGCAGCAGGGCGCAGGCCCATTGCATTCAGGGCAGAAAAACAGGGATCCAGAGTGACCAGATCGGCGTCTAATGTGCCGGGTCTGGCCAGGCTGACGCCCGCTTCCTCCCAGGTTTCGCGAATTGCGGCTGCATGAAAGCGGCTTCCCGGCCAGTCACTGTCGGCCAGCGCAATATCCGGCGCATCCACTGCCCCACCCGGATAGACGAAATAGCCCGGCATGAAACGGGCGGTGTCCCGGCGGCGTCCCAACAGAACATCTGGCGCATCCACGGGGCCGCGCAGAATGATCAGACTGGCCGCCTCTGTTGGGGTGACGGGCATGGGTGTAGGGTCTGTGGCATCCATATCAGGCACCATCCGGTGCCCGCGCGATTTCCAGGGCGCGTCGCAGCAATGTGGGTGACTCCAGCAACAATTCAGCAATCGACAAGTCAATATCTCCCGAAGCATGCGGTTCCCAGGGACACAGGGCCAGAATGTGTTTTACAGCCGCCTCGTCATTGATATCGGCAGTGCGCCGTTGCTTTAGCAGGCTGCGAGCGCCATCCGGCCCATCGTCCAGGGCAGTATTTAGTGTGCTGACGGCGTCTGAAGCGCCGCTGGTACAGATTGTCGGCATGACGCCCATCCGATGCAGGGCATAGCCGCTGGGCGCAACGAAGCGGGCCCAGGTGACATACAACTCTCCCCCATTTGGCATATCCAGCACTGTTTGAATGCTGCCCTTGCCAAAGCTGTTCATGCCAACAAGGACGGCGCGGCCGTGGTCCTGCAGGGCAGAGGCGAGGATTTCCGCAGAGCTTGCCGAAGCCCCGTTGATCAGGACGATGATGGGCAATCCGGCGGCAATGTCTCCCAGTTCCGCCATGAACCGCTGGTGGCTTTCAGGGTGTCGCCCGTCCGACCGAGAAATAAGGCCGGAATCCAGAAACAGGTCAGAGGTATCGATGGCCTGATCCAACAGCCCCCCCAGATTTCCCCGCAAATCGATGATCAGACCAGACAGGTTTGGCCCGATGTCCTGGCGCGCCTGGCTGACAGCTTCGGACAAACGCTTGGATGTGCGCTCATTGAAACTGGAAATCCGAATTATGGCGTGGTCACCATTTGGTTCCAGATTGACGGTGTTTGGCACGATTCGGGTGCGCCCTGCGGTCACGGCAAGGGGTTCTGGCAATCCAACACGGACGATGGTCAGGCGTACCGGCTTATCTATGGGGCCACGCAACAGCCGCTCTACCTGTCGCACCGACATTCCGGCGATACGCACACCATCTATCGCCACGATGCGATCGCCGGTCAGAAGGCCTGCGCCCGCAGCGGGTTTCTCAGGGTCGACCTGAACGATTCTGGCCCCGTCGGGGTGGCTGTCAATCGTGACGCCGATGCCACCAAAGCCCTCTCTTTCCGCTTTCAGGTCAGCCGCAGCCTTTGGCGTCGCATAGCGGGAGAACTTGTCCAGGGTTCGCAAGGCGGAATTTATGAATTTTTCGTAATAGATATCCTCAGGGGCGTCTCCCAAGGCGGTACCGGATGCTTTCGCATATAATACCAGCGATGTTGCCAGATCCGCCCATTCCTGTGGCGAGTCAGTTGGACCAAGAAGACGGGCCGAGGCGATTTCTGAGTCATCAAGCGTCAGGACAATATCATCCTCGTCTGTCATCACGTTGAAATCCGGGTCGATTCCCCGCAATCCCTGCAGTCCGGCCAGGGTAAAATGCTGCATATCCATAGGGTTGATGTGCACTGTATCGACATCGACATAGACCGCGCGGAACATGTCATGCATGCGGTTGGACAGAGCGGGGTCGACATCGGGTTGCGATGCACAGGCGGCCAGCAGAATGGGCACCGCGAGTAAAATTCCGGGTGTGTTGTCCATCTTAAAGAAATGAGGGCGCAATTGCATAATACCCGACAGGATAAACATACGCCGCGCCTGACGCCATGCCCTAAATGCAGATTTGCGGCGTAAATGAGCGGAAAACACTGGGTTCTTTATTACTTTCCGGAACCACCGGGACGTTTGGCCTTGCGCTTGCTGCCGCCTTTTTTCTTTAGGCCTTTGGGGCGGCCTTTTCCGGGTGGGCTGCGGCGGCCCTTATGGGGACCGGCACCACCGCGGGGGCCCTGACCGTGACCGGGCGTGCGTTCCTTGCGGTCTTTTATGATATGTCCGCCATCAACGATTTCAAAGGCCAGACCGCCTGTGATCGTGTTGGCTTCGGTCAGCTTCACGGTGACAGCTTCCGCCAATTGGAACGCCAGGCCGTCGTGCTGGCCAATCAGGCGCTGGGACACTTCATCATGCCAATAGCGGTCATAGGGCAGGGAATTGACCGGGACCAGGCCATCCGCACCGGTTTCATCCAGCCGCACGAACAGGCCAAACCGCTTCACACCTGTGACACGACCAGAGAAAGTTGCCCCGATCCGCTCTGACATATAGGCGGTCAGGTAGCGATTGGTGGCATCCCGTTCGGCCTGAATGGCGCGGCGTTCTGTATTGGAGATCAACTCTCCATATTTCTCAAATTCCTGCGCCTGTTCGTCAGGCAGACCGTTCTTGCCCAGGCTATAGGCGGAGATCAGGGCGCGGTGGACCAGCAGGTCCGAATATCGCCGAATGGGGGAGGTGAAATGACAGTACCGCGCCAGGGCCAGACCAAAATGCCCTTGGTTCTCAGGGGCATAGACCGCCTGGCTTTGGGATCGCAAGACCATGTCCGACACCAGTTGCGCGCGATCTGTCCCGGCAACATTGCTTAGAATCTTGGTGAAATCATGGGGCTTCAAACTGCCTGTTGCAGCCAGTTTGATATCCAGCGCACCCAGCGATTCCCGCAACCCTTCCAGCTTGTCCAGGCCGGGTGGTTCGTGCACGCGGTACATCACCGCGCGCGCGCGTTTCGCTTCCAGCAATTCTGCGGCGGCGACATTCGCGGCGATCATGAATTCTTCGATCAGCTTGTGGCTGTCGAAACGACGACGGGGCGCGATGCGCTCCACTTTACCGGTCTCACCCAGAACAACCTGCAATTCCGGGATATCCAGTTCTAACGTGCCTCTGGCAGCGCGGCCCCGCAACAGGCTGTCATAAGCGGCATATAGGGGCTTGATGACCGGTTCTATCAGATGTGCGATATCGGGCAGGGGGCGGCCCTCCATCGCATCCTGCACCTGGGTATAGGTCAGGCGCGCCTTGGACCGCATGATACCGCGCAGCATCTTGCGGTCTAAAAGGGTGCCGTCCGCGCTGATCTTCATGCGAATCGCCAGACAGGCACGGTCCCCATCCGGGCGCAGGGAACACAGATTGTTAGACAGTTGCTCCGGCAGCATGGGAACAACGCGATCGGGGAAATAGACGCTGTTGCCGCGCTCTCTGGCCGTGCGATCCAGCGGTCCTTCCGGTTTTACGTAATGGGCAACATCGGCAATCGCGACCAGGATTTTATGGCCACCGGCATTGGCAGGGTCCAGGTCTGGTTCCGCAAAGACGGCATCATCGAAGTCGCGCGCATCTTCGCCATCAATCGTGACCAGCGCAATGTCACGCAGATCGGTTCGCCCCTCTGGCGTCACAGGTTGCGCGGCGTCTGCTTCTGCCAGGGCTTCGTCAGGAAATTCAACCGGTATGCCCTGGGCATGGATGGCGATAAGGCTGAAGGCTTTGGGTTCGTCCAGCCGCCCAATGATTTCCGAGACCCGCGCTTCGTGATTGCCGCGTTGTCCGCCGCGCAAAGGTTCCGCCAGAACCAGATCCCCAGGATTTGCTTCATTCATATTATCGCGATGGATGAACCAGGTCTTTTCCTTCTGCTTCTTGTCGGTGGGGACCAGGGTTGCACCACCACGGCATTCCTCCAGCACGCCCAACAAGCGACTGGGGCCTGGCTGCAATACGCGGATAACGCTGGCTTCGTAGCTTTTATCATTCAAACGGCGCAGGCGCCCTAGAATGCGGTCGCCCATCTTGGGGGCCGGACCGTTCCGGGCACCGCCAGAAACCAGGATCTTGGGCGCGACACCATCTTCTTCGATATCCCAGGTGGCAGGCCGGGCCCAGGGTTCCCCATCCGCATCCAGGCGATCAATGATCAGCACCAGAACCTCTGGCAGGGCGCCCTTTGGCGCGATCTTTTTCTTCGGGCCGCGTTCAATCAGACCGTCATCTTCCATTTCTTTCAGGATTTCACGCAGGGCTGCACGTTGCGCGCCTTTCAGACCAAAGACGCGGGCAAGGTCGCGCTTGTCCAGGGGGCGGTCACTGTTATCGATATAGGCCTTGATCTGGGCCTTGTCGGGCAGTGTGCCCTTGATTTCGCGTGCTATGTCGTCTGGGTTGTCCAAATCAGGACGCCTTTCGGGCTGGCGACTTTTTCGCCCCCGATTTCTTTGCACCCGCTTTTTTCGCGCTGGCTTTCTTGCCACTGGACTTTTTAGCGGAGGACTTTTTAGCTGTGCTTTTCTTTGCGCTGGCCTTCTTTGCGGCGGGGGCTTTTCCGGCTGCCTTCTTAGCGGCCTTGGCTGCGATCAGCTCCAGTGCCTGCTCCAGGGTCACGTCATCAGGCTCCGTGCCGCGCGGAATGGAGGCGTAAATCTTGCCATGCTTCACATAGGGACCAAAGCGCCCAGCGCCCAGAGAGACTGGTTTGCCGTCGCTTGGATGATTGCCAAGCTCTTTGGCGACTGAAACACGCCCTTTCCCTTTCGGGCCGGCTTCCGCCAACACGGTAACGGCACGGTTCAGGCCGATGGTCAGCACATCATCATCGGCGGGAAGGGAAACAAAGGCATCGCCATGCTTCAGATAGGGGCCATACCGCCCGATCCCGGCCTGGACCAGCAGCTTGCTTTCAGGGTGATCGCCCAAGGCGCGCGGCAGGCTCAACAGGCGCAGCGCGGTCGGCAGATCAATTTCTGACGGGCTCATGGATTTCAGCAGTGACGCGCGGGGGGGCTTGGTCTTTGCCTTGCCCTTTGCATCCTTCTCCGCCTCGCCTGCCTGGACGTAATAGCCATAGGGACCCTGGCGGACACTGATGATTTCTCCGGTATCGGGATGCGGGCCCAGAATGCGGGGATATTCCGTCGCATCGGGCGACTCCCCATTCAGATTAGCGGCCTCGTCCAGGTTTCGGGTGAAGCGGCAATCTGGATAGTTTGAGCAGGTGATAAACGCCCCAAAGCGCCCGAAGTTCAGGCCCAGTCGACCATTGCCACAGGACGGGCATTTGCGCGCTGCTTCCGTGCTGCCAGTCTCGTCAGCGGGGAAAAAGTGCGGGCCTAGAACTTCGTCAATCTTGTCGCGCACTTCCTGTCCGGACAGTTCCATCGCCTGTTGGGTTGTCGCGTTAAACGCGGTCCAGAACTCACGCAAGACGGCCTTCCAATCAATGCGACCACCGGAAACATCATCCAGTTTTTCTTCAAGTGCCGCCGTAAAATCATAGTCGAAGTATTTGTCATAAAAGGAAGAAAGAAAAACCGTCACCAGTCTCCCCCGATCTTCCGGGACAAAGCGACGCTTGTCTAAAACGACATATTCGCGGTCCTGCAAAACCTTCAGGATAGAGGCATAGGTAGAGGGGCGACCAATGCCCAACTCTTCCATGCGCTTCACCAGACTGGCCTCGGTAAAACGGGGTGGGGGCTGGGTGAAATGCTGATTGGCGTCCGCCTTGGTCAGGGACAGGGCGTCGCCTTCATTCATATTGGGCAGGCGACCGCCGTCGGCGTCGTCCTCGTCCTTGTCGTCTTCGCTCTCAATATACAGCGTCAGGAAGCCATCAAAGCGCACGACGGACCCATTGGCGCGCAGGGTTGCGGATTTGTCCTTGGTGACAATATCAACGGCGACCTGATCCAGGGTCGCGCTTTCCATCTGGCTGGCAACGGCGCGCTTCCAGATCAGCTCGTACAGCCGCAATTGATCCTTATCCAGATAGCGCGCGACCTGTTCCGGGCGGCGGCGCATATCGGTGGGGCGGATACATTCGTGGGCTTCCTGGGCATTCTTTGCCTTGCTGCGATACTGACGCGGGCCGGATGGCAGATAGTCATTGCCATAGACATCGCTGATCATGCCGCGCGCCGCGCCGATGGCTTCGCCAGACATAACCGTGCTGTCGGTGCGCATATAGGTGATCAGACCAACAGTCTCACCGCCCAGGGTGATCCCTTCATATAAGCGCTGTGCCAGGGTCATGGTCTTGGTCGCGCCAAAGTACAACTTTCGGCTGGCTTCCTGTTGCAGGGTTGAGGTCGTGAAAGGCGGGGCAGGGTGCCGCTTTACCTGTTTGCGTTCGATCGCGCTGACCGAATGACCGCCGGATTTCACGGCTGTCAGGGCCGAATTGGCGGCGGTTTCGTTGCCCAGATCAAATTTATCGAGCTTCTTGCCCATTAAATGGGTCAGGCGGGCGGTGAAGGGCACGCCGTCTGGCGTTGCCATCAAGGCCTCAACACTCCAATATTCGCGCGCTTTGAAGGCTTCAATCTCCGCTTCGCGTTCACAAATCAGGCGCAGGGCGACGGATTGCACCCGTCCGGCGGATTTTGCGCCCGGCAGCTTGCGCCACAGAACCGGCGACAGGGTGAATCCAACCAGATAATCCAGGGCACGGCGGGCCAGATAGGCCTCGACCAATTCCTGGTTCAGATCGCGCGGATTGGCCATCGCCGTGGTAACGGCCGATTTGGTGATTTCATTAAAGACAACACGGCGCATCGGCAGGCCGTCAAATCCCTTGCGCTGTTTCAGTTCCTCCTGGATATGCCAGGAAATTGCCTCACCCTCGCGATCCGGGTCAGTTGCCAGGAACAGCGAGGTTGCGCCCTTACAGGCCTTCACGATGTCATCAATGCGTTTCTTGGCCCGGGCGTCGACTTCCCATTTCATCGAGAAATCTTCATCGGGCTGAACGGATCCATCCTTGGGGGGCAGATCCCTTACATGTCCATAGGACGCCAAGACATAAAAGTCCTCACCGAGGTACTTATTAATGGTCTTGGCCTTTGCCGGGCTTTCGACGACGACAACTTTTTGGCCTGTCATGGGTGGAAAATGCCTTTATAGATCACGTATTGCATGGGTGACAGAATTGGCATTCGGAACAGGCAGCGTCAACTGCTCGTTTCTAAGTCTTTGGATATCTTGTGAAATTTAGGGTGTTTTAGGCTTCTGAGTCGCGAAAATCGGGTGCCCGCGTCTTCCAATGGTTCACCACCATGGCTGCGGTTTTGGTGTCGATACGGTCAAAATATGCCATCAGACGGTCCAAAGCATCCGTTTCCTGACCTCTGCCCAGATGGTCCAGAACACTGGTAAATCCATCCACCTCCATGCCAATCGCCTTCATTGCAACGGCCAGAGTTTGATCGTCTGCACGTTCAAAGAGCCAAGTCGCGACATCTAATGGCAGATGTGTCTGTTCGGAAAATGCCAGCGCGGCCCCACTGCGACCATCGCGGAACAATCGTGTCAGCAGCTTTGTGGCAGGTAGGATTCCGCCGCGAGCTTCCAATTCGGCCCAGCCGGTTCCCATGGCATCCGCCAGCGGGTCAGGGCGATCCAAAGAGTCCAGAACCGCCATATCCATCGCCTCATAGGCAAGGGCTTCATCCACATCATAGTTTTCTACGATATGCCGGCGCAACGCCTCCCCAACAACAGTGTACAGGTTGCGCGCCAAGTCGTTACCCAGGTCGCCCCGATGCGCCAGGGGCGCGCGCAGCCCCACATTTTCGACGGAACGATCAACCAGATGCGACAGGTCCGAATGACCAATCTGTGCCGTCAGGTTCTTTGCCAGCGTTGTGTCGATCAGGTCATCATTCATGGCGACCAGAATGGCGCTGACCGGTTCTGCCAGGTCCGATCTTGTCGCAATCGCCATGGCGTGACCGTGCCCATGATCGGATATCAGTCGGATCAAGTCCGCGTCGGTCAGCAGCTTTGAATTGCGCAGAATTGGGTAGGCGACATGAACGGTGTCATTGGCCAGAAAGGCGATAAGATCTTTGGGAACATCTATGCGCTCTGACAGGTAATCAGAAATGTTGCGGCGCACTTCGACTTCAACCTTGTCGATCAGCATGCGCAATATTTCAAATGTCAGGGTCAATTCCCGCTCGGTCAGGTCTGAACGGGATTCCAGGCACATTTTGGCGACAGAAGCGGCCAGTCCGCCCTTGCCATCCAGGGCGCGCTGGTGCGCGAGGCGTAATAAATGCTCATATGAAACTGCGCGATCACTCATCGTTCGGTCTTCTTCCTTGCCCTGCCCCGGGCGCTTCCTGGACAAATCCAGGAAGACGATAAATTTCAGACGGCATTCTGCCGTTCCTGCATACTCTATTGCGCAGTTAACTATGTTTGACTGGAAATGAGAAGCACTATCAGTAAAAATTTCAGTAAAAATAGATATAAGTGATTTTAATTATTTGATTACAAAATCTATCAAATATGCAGAGTTCATCGGCCGGATTAAAAGAGGTCTGCTTGTTTCTGGAGAGAAGCTGGCTTTTTTGTAGGTTTTTCACTGTTGCTTTCGGTGCTTGACGGCTCTGGCGCAAGGCGTGAAATGCGGTTGCCGGGATGGCGTTCGGCCAGTCCCGCCAATTCCAGTTCCAGAATGACCATGGCGACCAGTGCGGGCGCTAGGTTCAAATCCGCAATCAAATCATCAATCGCCACAGAGGTCGGGGACAAAGCCTGATCCATCAAGGCGCGGGCGCGCAGCAGCTCTTCTTCTTTTGGCAGGGGGCCGCTGCCCGGCAGGAATTCAGGATTAGACGGCGCATCCAGTTGCGGGGCTGGCATATTATTCAAAATGCCGATCATTTCTTCTGGTGTTTCAATCAACGCGGCACCTTTCCGGATCAGGTCGTTCGCACCGCGCGCTCTGGGGTCCAGGGGAGAGCCGGGAATGGCAAACACTTCGCGGCCCTGATCGGCAGCCAGCCGCGCCGTGATCAGCGATCCGGATCGTTGGGTTGCTTCCACGACCAGCACAGCCGATGCCATGCCTGATATGATGCGGTTGCGTCGTGGAAAGTGACGGGCCTGACCCACCGTGCCGACCGGCAATTCGGCAACGATGGCACCCTGATCCACGATCTGATGGTATAGGTCGGTGTTTTCCCGCGGATAGATAACATCAACACCCCCGGCGACTGCTGCAATTGTGCCACTGGACAGGCTGCCGAAATGCGCGGCGGCATCAATACCAGAGGCCAGGCCGGAGATGACGCAGTAGCCAGCTTCCCCCAAAGCTTTTGAGAATTGCTGGGCCAGGCGCTTGCCATTTGTTGAGGCGTTTCTGGAGCCAACGATGCCGATACAGGGTTTGGTCAGAAGATGAAGGTGACCCAGGACGCTGAGCACGGGGGGCGCATCTTCGGTCGCTGCCAGTGCGGCAGGATAGTCTGGTTGACCCCAATGCACCATTTGCCCGCCAATTCTGGTCAGCGCGTCCAACTCGCTTTGTGCTTCTGCACGGCTGGCGATACGCAGGCGGCGCTTGCGGCCCCCCTTATTGGCGAGGGAAGGGATTGCCTCCAGGGCGTGGGCGGCGGAACCGAAGCGGATCAACAACTGGCGAAAGGTGATCGGGCCTACATTTTCGGATCGGATCAGGCGTAACCGATCCAAACGTTCGGACATATCCAGGGGGGCAGGCGTCATAGGAACCGTTCCGGGAAGCGAGAGTGTTTCATTTGGTATCAACCTTAAAGGGCGATGTCTGTTCCATAAAGCGAAATAATCAGACGGATTAACCGGATTTAACGGTACTATGGTTCTATGGAAGCCTTGACGTTTGCTATCGCAAAAGAGTGTTATGCTGTAACCAGGGATATTCGGGATTGGGGCAGACGCTATGACGACTCCGGGGAAAAACTCGACAGCGGCCTGTTTGTGGTTGCTTATGCTTGTACTGGATGCGGATGGAAAGCGGCGGGATATCGAATTTTCCGAAATTCAGGGCTGCTTGAATGATCTGGCACCTGCTTTGGCGGATGATCCCAAGGGACAACCCGAAGCCCTGATGGCCTCTTTAAATCAATACTATGTTGAAATCGACTCTGGCGGTATCGAGGGCATTCTGGATACCGTGCTGCATCAGATTGATGATATTGATCTGCGCCAAAAGGTCTATGTAACCTTGATGCGGGTCGCGATTTCTGACCGGGAACTGCACAGGCGAGAAGATACGTTGTTACGTCGCATTGGCCTGGCCTGGGGCTTAAAGTTCAATCCGTCCGCGTAGGAAAACTACAATAAGGTTATCGGCCAGATCGGGCTTACTTCTTCTGCCCGATTTTTGGTTCTTCGCCACGCAGTAAGCGTCGAATATTTGTGGAATGGCGCACCCATCCAACTACAGCCAGGAATGCAGCGGCGGCTTGAATCAGCGGGGCAGGGCCGTGCAACAGGGGCACCATCGTCCAGAATGGTGCAGAAGCCAGAGACAATAGCGCGGCAAGGGATGAATAGCGAAACACCGCCGCCACCACCAGCCAGGTACCACAGGCAGCCAACCCAACGGGCCAGCTCAGCGCGGTCAAGGTCCCCAGGCTTGTCGCCATGCCTTTCCCCCCTTTGAACTTCAGCCAGACAGGAAAGTTGTGACCCAGGACGGCCAAGGTTCCTGCCAGAACCGCTGCTAACGGAAGATCAGGCAGCAGGGCTCTTGCGACAAGGACAGCGATTGCCCCTTTACCGCTGTCTAAAACCAGCACCGCGAAAGCCAGGGGTTTGTTCCCGGTTCGCAAGACATTGGTCGCGCCAATATTGCCAGATCCGATTTTACGGATATCGCCCATGCCCGCCAATCGGGTCAGGACCAGACCAAATGGAATGCTGCCCAGCAAATAGCCGCCACAGGCTGCAAGGAATAGGGTTGGATCAAACATGTTCAGGACCTGTTAAAAGCCGTCGGCTGCGAAAAGGGGGCGACCATCAACGACCGTGCGCAGCACTTTACCCTGCACCGGGCGCCCGCCAAAGGCAGAGTTCTTCGATTTGCTGTGCATCTTGTCCTCGTCGATCTTCCAGGGCTTGTCCAGGTCGAAAAGCACCAGATCCGCGGGCGCACCCCGTTTCAGGCAGCCCCCGGTCAGCCCAAAGCGCTTCGCCGGATGGGTTGTGACCAGGGCCAAAGCCTCGATCAGTCCCAAATGGCTGTTGTGATACAGGCTTAACACCATCGGCAGCAGCGTTTCCAGGCCGATAACACCAAAGGCGGCCTCATCAAACGGCAGGCGCTTTGAATCCTGATCGTGGGGCGCATGGTCCGACGCGACAATATCGATCGTACCATCGGCCAGGCCCGCAATCACAGCCTGGCGATCTTCTTCGGATCGCAGAGGCGGAGAGACCTTCGCAAAAGTGCGATAGTCGCCAATCGCAAGCTCGTTTAGCGCAAAGTAATGGGGGGCGGTGTCGCAGGTGACATTCATGCCAGCCGCCTTTGCCTTGCGGATCGCCTCAATTGCCGCTGCTGTGGTCACATGGGCGAAATGCAAACGCCCGCCGGTTCCTTCCAGCAAGCGCAAGTCGCGTTCGATCATAATGACTTCCGCGACAGGCGGGATGCCCGACAGGCCCAGCTTGGACGCCAATTCGCCATTGTTCATCACCCCGGATCCGGCCAGTGATGGTTCTTCCGGGTGCTGGACAATCAAGGCGTCAAACGCTTTGCCATAGCTCATCGCGCGGCGCATGACCTTTGCATCCGCCAGCGCGCGCTCTCCATCTGTGAAGGCGACGGCACCGGCTTCCGACAGAAGCCCGATTTCGCTAATTTCACGGCCTTCAAGACCTTTGGTCAGCGCGCCATAGCAATAAATCTTGGTGCGTTTTAGTTCGCGTGATCGCCGGGCGACAAATTCCAGCACCGGCACATCATCAATAACCGGATTGGTATTTGGCAACTGCACCAGGGTCGTAATTCCGCCATGGGATGCTGCCAGGCTTGCGCTGGCCAGGGTTTCCTTATGCTCTTCTCCAGGCTCACGCAATTGCACGCGCACATCGATCAGGCCGGGTGCCAGGCATTTACCCTGACAGTCGATCACTTCATTAACGGATGGCGCGCCTGTGCGGAATAGATGCGCGCCGAAATCTGCGATCAGGCCGTCTTCAACCAACAGGGCGCCAGTCTGATCCAGCCCGGTTTCAGGGTCCAGCAATCGGGCATTCAGATAGGCGATGCGACCTTCCAACATCACGGTGCCCCTGTTTCTCTGAGCGGGCGCGTCAACAGATCCAGGCATGCCATGCGGATCGCAACACCCATTTCAACCTGATCCCGGATCAAGGACCGATCCAGATCATCCGCCAATTCGGAGTCGATTTCCACGCCGCGATTCATCGGGCCGGGATGCATGACCAGGGCGTCTGGCTTGGCAAAGGACAGCTTTTCACGGTCCAGACCAAAGAAGCGGAAATATTCCCGGACAGAGGGGACAAAGGCTCCCTGCATCCGCTCTAATTGTAGGCGCAGCATCATCACGATGTCGACATCTTGAAGGCCTTCGCGCATATCGGTGAAGACCTCAACGCCAAAGCGCTCCGCCTTGGCGGGCAACAGTGTCGGGGGGGCGATCAGGCGCACACGCGCACCCATCGTTTGTAATAGCTGGATGTTGGATCGCGCGACACGGCTGTGGGCAACGTCGCCGCAGATTGCGACGGTCAGGCCGCTGATTTTTCCAACACGCCGACGGATCGTCAGGGCGTCCAGCAGGGCCTGGGTCGGGTGTTCGTGACGTCCGTCCCCGGCATTGATGACCGCGCCGTCCACCTTTTCCGACAGCAACCGCACGGCCCCGGAATTTCCATGGCGCACGACCAGGACGTCTGGATGCATGGCGTTTAGGGTCATGGCTGTGTCGATCAGCGTTTCACCCTTTTTGATCGAGCTGGCCGCTACCGCCATGTTAATGACGTCGGCCCCCAGGCGCTTGGCCGCAGCTTCAAAAGACGTGCGGGTGCGGGTGGAATTTTCAAAGAAAAGATTGATGACCGTCAGACCACTTAACAGATCAGACGTTTTATGGACCCGCCGGGACTGTTCTACATAGCCGCCTGCTAGGTCCAGAATTGCCGTGATGTCGATAGGAGAAAGGCCTTCGATGCCAAGAAGATGGCGATGCGAAAAGGCTGTTTCCGGTGTCTGCTTCATCAGCGCAGGGTTATAAAGATTTATGACCGGTTGGCAAGCCTGTCGATGCGCAAAATTAAGGTTCTATTAACACAAATCTATTTATAGTGCACATTAAGAAGTTCCGTATTTAAATTTAAAGTTGTGAGGGGGTGATGGGTAACAAGGGGAACATCATTGGCATGATGGTGTGGTTGGCATTGTTGGCCAATACTTTCCTTTTTGGTTACCTTCTACATAAATTCTTGATTGAAAATGAGCATCCGAATTTAACCATAATTGTTCCTGGCTTATTGATTGTTTTGGTCATCACACTTTTGGTTCTGTTTTATCGACATAATTACATTGTGAAACTTCAGCTAAAGCGGGCTGAAGAGGCGGAAACTCGATCCCTTCATCTTCGCGCATTGTTCGATAATGCGCCTGTCGAGATGTATCTGAAGGATCTGGATGGTCGGTACATGCATATTAATGCCCAGTTTGAGAAGCTGTTTAATGTGAAGAACGAAAATGTCATCGGAGTGCTTCCTGACCAGGTTCACTATGAGGCTCTGGCAAAGAGCACCCGAGAACATGATCTGGAAGTTATTAATAGCGGTAAAGTTGTTGTGCGTGAGGCTTATTCCGAAACGGCACAGGGGCTTCGCTATCTGCAGACGATAAAATTTCCAATTTCGGGGCCAGATGGTCAAATGACCAGTATTGGGGCGGTTGTAACGGATGTGACGCCCATGCGTGAAATGACTGAATTGTTGAAGAATACCAATCGGCAAATGAACGCTATTCTTGAGAATGCCCCGGTTGGTATATTCCTGAAGGACGAAGAGGGCAATTTTACCCTTACCAATCCGGCCATATGCCAGTTTATCGGGGGTACGAAGGAACAGATTCTGGGGCGAAAAATTGAGGATCTGTATAATGGGGAGCAATTGCAGAAGTTTCAATCCACGGACCGGCAAGTATATTCAACAAAAATGCCGATATCCTACGAAAGCCGGACCATAGCCCCCGGGCAGATATTGGACGTCAAGATATACAAGTTTCCAATTTTTGATGAGCTTGGAGAGGTTGTCGGCCTTGGGGGCATTGAAGTCGATATTACCGACCATAAGCATTTCCAGCGGGAATTGTTGATCGCAAAAGAGCAGGCAGATCAAGCCAATCGGTCCAAATCTGATTTTCTGGCAAATATGAGCCATGAAATCCGCACCCCGTTGAATGCCATATTGGGGTTCTCTGAAATTTTAAGCTCAGAGGTCTTTGGCCCCATCGGGTCTGAAAGATACAAGGTCTATGCGCGCGACATTTTTCAAAGTGGCAGCCATCTGTTGGATCTGATCAGCGATATCCTGGATCTGTCTAAAATTGAGGCCGGGCGTCTGGACCTGGCTGAGGACATCCTTGATCTGAAAGAGGTAATGGATGGCAGTTTGAATGTTGTTTCAAACTTAGCGGCCGAAAAAAATGTAAAACTGGCGGTTTCCTCAACAGTTAAGGCAGTGATTGCTGCGGACCGTCGCGCCGTTCATCAGGTTATGATCAACCTGCTGTCAAACGCCGTGAAATTCACACCTTCTAATGGGGAGGTGGTTGTGTCGGTGAAAGATCAGGCGGATGGGACCCTGACCATTCTGGTTCACGACACAGGCATCGGAATCCCGGATAAGGACCTGGAGGCTGTTTTTGAGGTTTTCACCCAGCTTAAACCCAGCAATACAAGCGATCAGTCCGGGTCTGGCATCGGCCTGGCGATTGTGAAGCAATTGTGTGATGCGATGGGATGGACCATAAAACTTAAGAGTGAGTTGGGTAAAGGGACACTGGTGTCATTGAATCTGCCCGCTTCTTCTGTAATCAAAACTAACAGTGCGTGACGCCTGACGTCAGGCGGGCAAAGCCCTCTCGACCTTTGGGAAGAATCCCGCATTACTGTCGGCTATGATAGAACCACTATTCATATGTGCATATCTTTTGGATGGCACGGGCAAGGCCACCTTGATTGATGCGGATCAGGCACAGCAAGCCTGGACGGATGCGGTCGATGGGCTGTGGGTCCATATCAATCGGGAAAACCCCCAGGCGCAACAGTGGCTGAGGGAGCAATCTGGCCTGGATTCGTTAATTGTTAAGTCCATTCTGGCCCCTGAAACGCGCCCGCGTTTCGATACTGTTCCAGGCGGGGTGCAGGTCAATCTGCGGGGTATCAATCTGAATGAAGGTGCACAGCCAGAGGATATGGTGTCCATTCGGTGTTATTGTGATGGCAAGCGGTTGATAACCGCCCGTTTGCCGCGCCTGCGCGCCGTGGATGATGTGCGCGCCAGCCTGGCAGAAGGGCACGGTCCCAAAACGCTGGGTCAGGTACTGACCGCGATTGGGGACCGGCTGACCTATCGCATCGGCGATCTGGTGCTGAAAATGGATGAGCAGGTCGATGATATGGAGGAGATGGAGGCTCCCAACGAATCGGAATTGGGCGATCTTCGGCGGCGTATCCTAGAGCTTCGACGCTATGTCGCGCCACAGCGAGAGGCCCTGACCCGCGCTTCTGCGCAGTTTGATGACACACTGGACGATCGCGCCCATGCCCAGTTTGGAGAGATCCGCGAGCGCACGGCCCGCCTGTTGGATGACCTGGAAGTCTTGCGCGACCGCACCCAATTCATTCGGGAAGAAATTGCGGATCGGCGGAATGATAAAATGAATCGGGCAATGTATTCCCTGTCCCTTGTCGCCGGACTGTTTCTGCCCCTGGGATTTATGACAGGGTTGCTGGGTATCAATGTTGGGGGCATGCCCGGTGTGGATGATCAATGGGCTTTTTGGATTGTCTGCGTCTTGATGGTTTTTCTGGGCATTGGTGTGTTTGCCCTATTCAAAACGAAACGGTGGTTGTGATTTGTATGAATGTCATTCTGCGGGATATTTCTGAGGACGATTCTGACTGGCTGCATGACTTGAACGAGGCATGTTTGCCAGCCGTTAATCAATTGAGTCAAAAGGATTTGTGGGCCCTGGTTCGTAAAACTGCTGTGACACGGGTTGCTGAACTGGATGGAAAGCCGGTTGGGGTTGCAATGACTTTGCCCCCCAGAGTTCCTCATACCAGCATGAATTACCTGTGGTTTGATCAACGGTTTGATGACTATTTGTATCTGGACCGCATTATGGTGGATGACCGGGCGCGCGGGGCAGGGATCGGCAAGGCACTCTATCAGGATGTCTTTCAATTTGCTGCGACTTTGCCTGGCATTCGCGCTGTGACATGTGAAGTGAACTTGCGCCCCTTTAATGCGGGGTCGTTGAAGTTTCACGCTGCCTTGGGATTTGTCACGGTCGGTGAACAGGAAACAGAGGGCGGTAAAAAGGCTGTCAGCCTGATGCGGCGCCCCGTCGGGTACTAAAATTCTGTAACACTGATCGGCGACAGATTTGTTGTTTGCAATCCAAAAATATTTTCTTGTTTCTCTCTTGATGCGAATGAGAATCATTCTTAATTATAGGAGACAGTAAACAGCAAATGATAGGGCAGTACGATGGCCAGACAGATCAAAAAGACAGCAAGTTACGCGGTGATGCACCTGACGGTCGCGATAACGGTTGCCTATATCCTGTCCGGTGACTGGCGCATTGCCTTGGGGATCGGGATCGTGGAACCGATGGTCCAGACCGTCGCCTATACCCTTCATGAGCGGTTCTGGGCACCCAAAGCAGGGGCAGAAAATACGGCTACAACCCCAGCGACTGCGTAGAGCAAAGCCTGAGCGAGCGCATGCGGGCGCATGAAAGTCTGAGTGAGCGCATGCGGGCGCATGATGCTCTAGGCTGCGTTCTTCAAATCCATATAGACGACAACGCAGACGATACAGCCATATGCCAGAAACAGCGCATCAACCGCTGTCAGAATAACCGAGCCGATTATGCCAAAGGACATTACCAGAAACAGCGTGATGCTGCTGACGACAAGGCTGATAATAAAGATTAGTGCGACCAGGGCGATGATCATGCCCCGCGCATCTGTCGTCAGCGCCATACTGCGCGTTAAGGATTTTATCACGCCAGAATTTTCAACCATCAGCACGGGCCCGGCAACAAACCAGACGGCCAGAATGATCAGGCCCGGAATAATCAGCAACATCATGCCAAAACTGACCGCAAACCCGGTGATCAGACCTAAAAGAATCAAAGGGACAGATTTTCGCAGCCCTTGTTTTATGCAGTCCCCAATGGTTGTCGGATCGCCCTGCAAATAGGCGACTGTGCCCACGGTTATCATGCCCAATGCCAACATGGATGGCGCAATCGTAGCCAGCATGAGGGAGGCATAGCTGCCAAACAGGCCACCTGGAGTCTGGGCCATGTCTGCGGGGCTCATCATGCCGATTTTCATCAGGTCATAGACCCCTAAAGTCATCATCAGCAGAAGGGTCACAATCTTCATGAGGAAGCTGATCATAAAAAAAGCAGCAAAATTATCTTTCAGAGTCGTCAAACTGCGGGTGATAATGCTGGAAATAGAAAGTTTCTGCATGCGATTGCGAATTCCTGTTCAGCCTTGGGGCAAGGTAAGGGACTAATTTGCTCACCCCCTATATAGGGGCCGGACTGTGGCCTGTCGCCCCCCCGTCCTGCAATAGAAATCGGGGGTGCTAAAAATATATCATTTTAAGACGGCAGGTCAGCTGTCGATCCAAAGGAAATGCATTGCAGTTGGCGCAATAGTCCTTATTTGCGAGAGGTGGCAAAGCCCTGTATCAAGGGCACCTTGTTGGGACAGAAGGACATTTGGAATGGCTGCGACGATTTTCATTGATGGCGAAGCGGGAACCACCGGTCTGCAAATTAAAAGCAGGATCGAAGGGCGCGAGGGTTTGGATTTTATCCGGCTGGAAGGCGACCGTCGTAAGGATCCCGCTGCCCGTCGCGAGGCATTGAATGCCGCAGATATCGTGATCCTGTGCTTGCCAGATGATGCAGCAAAGGAAGCCGTTCGTCTGATCGATAACCCAAACACACGGGTCATTGATGCCTCGTCTGCGCATCGGGTTGCGCCAGGCTGGGCCTATGGGTTTCCAGAATATGCCGCCAACAGCCGGTCAGATATCGCGTCCAGCACGCGGGTCACCAATCCCGGTTGTTATGCCATCACCTCTGTCGCGATGCTGCACCCTTTGGTTCAGGCGGGTCTGGTGCCAGCCGATTGGCCTGTCACGATTAATGCGGTGTCAGGGTATAGCGGCGGTGGTAAACAATTGATTGCAGCCTTTGAGGATCCCGCATCGCCTGACCATACCGATGAAGCCTTTCGGGTCTATGGCTTGGGGCTTGCCCACAAACATGTACCGGAAATTCAAACCTGGGGCGGCCTGATGCATCGGCCGCTTTTCGTTCCCAGCGTTGGTCGCTTCGTGCAGGGAATGCTGGTTCAGATACCTCTGCAATTGTGGGCGCTGCCTGATAAACCCAGTGTTGAGGAAATCCACGCCGCCCTGGAGACCCATTATGCGGGCCAGACCTATGTGACCGTCGCGCCGTTGTCAGACAGCCTTTCTGCAACAAAGCTGGACCCTGAAGCGTTGAACGGCACCAATCAATTGCGCCTGCATGTGGTTGGTAATGCAATGGAAGGGCAGGCCGTCGTCATCGGCCAGTTGGATAACCTGGGCAAGGGTGCATCCGGTCAGGCGGTGCAGAATCTGAATATCATGCTGGGCCTGCCTGAGGGTGAAGGCCTGGACCGCACCGCGCGGATTGAATGACCCCGCTGGAACAGGGCCCCTTGGCCGACCAATTGACCGCGGCATTGCACGCCGATGAAACCCGAATGCGGCGCCTGGAAATCTGTCGCGCGGTTCTGGGGGCGGATGCCTGGATCGGGGCGGGGTTCCTGCGCAATCTGATCTGGGATCGTGACTTCGGCGATGGGGGTGTTGTGCCCCTGCAGGACGATATTGATGTGCTGTATTTCGACCCCGCCGACCTGTCGCAAGACAGCGAAGCAGCCTTTGAAAATCGATTAAACACAGAAGAGCCCGGTGCCTTATGGCAAGTGCGCAATCAGGCGCGCATGCATCTGAAACATGGCGACCGACCTTATCGTGATATTAAGGATGCGATATCTTTCTGGCTGGAAACCGCGACGGCAATTGCTGTTCGATTGCACAAAGTGAATGCTGTTCAGGATCGAATCGAGATTATCTCAGCCTATGGATTGCAGGACCTGTTTGCTGGTTTCTTGCGCCCGACGGCACCGGATCGCGTGGACCGGTTCTTGCAGCGGGTTCAGCAAAAGCACTGGCAAGGCAGGTGGCCTGGCATCAGGGTTTTGGCTGAGGAGCCGCATGAATGATTGGCGTGTTTGATTCTGGTCATGGTGGGTTAACCGTGTTGCGGGCATTGGCCGCATCGCTGCCAGAGGAACGGTTCGTGTATCTGGGCGATCATGCTTATGCGCCCTACGGCATGCGATCCGATACGGAAATTTATCAACTGACGCGGCGGCGCGTGAAGGACCTGATCGATCGCGGCTGCGGGTTGGTCATCATTGCCTGCAACACGGCCTCAGCCATCGCATTGCGCAGGCTTCAGCAGGAATGGCTGCCGGGCTATGCGCCGACATGTCGGATCCTGGGGGTCTTTGTGCCAATGGTGGAGGCACTGACTGACCAGAGCTGGTATGTGCAGGGACCTTCGCCTTATGCGCCCAAGCAACAGGCAAAAACCATCGGCATATTTGCGACCCGGCGCACGGTGGAAAGCAAGGCCTATCCAGAGGAAGTGAAACGCAGGCTTCGTTCCGTTTCTGTTATTCAACAGGCGTGTCCCCGACTGGTGGAGGCGATTGAGGAAGGGTTGAGTGACGACCTGATCACACGCGGGGTTGCCCGCTATTGCGAACAGCTTTTGGCGAAAGCGGGGCGATCAAAGCTTGATCTGGTCGTATTGGGGTGCACGCATTTCCCGCTGATCGAACAGGATTTCAGGGCGGCCTTGCCGGCGGAGGTCAAAATTATGGACCAGCCCAGCGTTGTCACCGCCAGCCTGATATCCTATCTGGACAGGCATCCCGAATACCGACGCGCACCCACAGAATTGCCGGGGGTGGATTTTCTGACCAGCGGCGATCCGACCCGTGTCCGTGATATTGCCCAACGGTTCTATGGTGCACTGACACCGTTTAAACATCTCAGCGGCATTGCAGCAGATGAGCCGATGTCTGAAACCGACCAAGAAGAGCCCAAATTGGAGGGCCCGAATACAGATGAAAGCGAAACGGTATGAGCGATGATATCCTGCCCTTTGAGGGCGTGATGCCAGTACTGGGAGAAAATGTCTTTGTTGCGCCCGGCGCCAAAGTCATCGGGGACGTCCATATCGGGGCACAGTCCAGCATATGGTATGGCTGTATCCTGCGGGGTGATGTGAACGAAATTCGCATCGGGGCCCGCACGAATATTCAGGACGGCACCGTGATCCATGTGTCTTCAAAGGGGCAGGGGACCTATATCGGTGATGATATTGCCGTTGGTCATATGGCGCTGTTGCATGCCTGTACGCTGGAAGACCGCGCCTTCGTTGGGATGAAGGCGGTGATTATGGATGGCGCGGTGGTTGAAACCGGTGGGATGGTTGCTGCGGGTGCCCTGATCACGCCTGGAAAGCGCGTGAAAACCGGGGAATTGTGGACGGGGTGGCCTGCGAAATACGCCCGCCCGTTGACCGACAAAGACCGGGAAATGATGACCTGGACGCAATCCCATTATGTCGGGCTGGCGCAGAAACATAAAGCCAGCCTGACATAAAGGCTTACTGGACCTCGACAGTATCTTTCAGTGAAATGATCTGCAAATCCGTGTCGCTGGCATCTTTACGGAAATATCGGAAAGTGCCGGTATAGGTTCCAGGCATCAGAGGCTCCGCCAGATCCTGCTTTCCAACCGCCAGCAGCTTGGACATGCTGAATTCCTCAAACCGTCGTCCGGATCGCACAAATTGATTGCCCGCCGGGTCGGTGATTTCCGCAACAAACCCGTCACCGGGCTGAATTCCGGCAAGATAGACATGGAATACCAGGGCGGTGGATGTGGTGGGGATGGGGTCGGCATTGAACAGTGCATAGTCGACCGCAGCCCGGTTCAGAACCTGATCGGCAAAGCCGGTGCGCATTACCAATGTGCGTGGATAGGTCAGCAGGGATGCAACGTCGTCCTGCCACAATGACGTGCCACTAATGCCGCATCCTTCATGACGCGCGGCGCTTGTGAACGGATCAATAAACAGGCCGTCTTTCATAACTTCAAAATGGACATGGGGAAATTCAGTCAGTCCCGACATGCCAACCGTACCCAGAACTTGCCCACGCACGACCTCGTCGCCTGGTACGACTGTGATAGAGCCGCGCTGCATATGGGCATAGGAGGTTACATAGCCATTGCCATGGTCAATGGCGACAAAATTGCCCCGACCCCGTTTGGTGACAGCGGCGCGGCCGAACAGTTTGAAATTCGCATCGGGCATACCATCGCGAATTCTTGTGACCGTTCCGGCGGCGGCGGCAAGCACTTGAGTGCCACTTTCCAACTGAACGTAATCGTACAGGCGAAAGTCGGTACCACGATGTTCATCATAGGTCATCGGGCCGCATGTATAGTCGCGTGGCTCAGTCACAGAGCCAGCATTCACGAAGCTTAAAATATAGCAATCCCGCCCAATTTCACAGTCGATAGGCAGGCTCAGCCGAAATGGACCATCTTCTTGCGTGGCCTGCAAATCCGGCAGGGGCGGCGGTAATGACGTGTCATCCGTGCTGTTTGTATTGGAATCGGTTGCAGGTTGGGGGGGAACAGATTCCGCTACGTCACTGGGTAGAGGGGGTATGGGATCTGTAACCGATTGTTCCGTCTGCTGTGTTGCACCATCCGTCGTGGTTTCTGTGGAGGTTGAGATATCCGTGATATCCATCGACGTGCCGGAGCCGCCAATATCGAGAAATCGTGCGGCAAACCCGAGCCCGACCAGAATGGCAACAACGAAAACTACTCCCAGAATGCGCCTGATCATGGCTCCCTCCGAATGACATCAATGCCATTTTTCCCGCCGGTCAATGCAATGACGCCACTTTTCAAGGCCAGGGCGTCCTTCCCGAATAATTCTTTGCGCCACCCCTTCAGGGCGGGCACATCCGCATTATCATAGGCCGCGATCTGTTCCAGATCATCGCCATTTGCGACCAGCCGGGTCGCGACACCTGCGGTTTCACAATTGCGTTTCAGCAATACCTTAAGCAAATCTGTCATAGGACCCAAGCCCTGTGGCAGACGTTCCTGCTTTTCTGGGACCGGCAGTTGATCCTTTGGAATGGCTTGCGCGGCTGCAACTGCATCCAGCAATCCCTTACCCAGCTTACCTTCGGCAAAACCCCGGTTCAGGCCCCGAATGCGGGACAGGTCATCCAGAGATTTTGGCGCGCTGCCCGCAACATCCAATAGGGAATCATCCTTGATGATGCGATTGCGCGGCAGGTCGCGTTCTTGCGCTTCCCGTTCCCGCCAGGCGGCAACCTCCCGCACGATCTGAAGAAATCTTGGCTTGCCACCGCGCACTTTGACCCGTTTCCAGGCATCTTCCGGCGCATTGCGATAGGTATCAGGATTGGACAGGATAGACATTTCCTCTTCAACCCATTGCTCACGATTGGTTTCTTTCAGTCGCTCGGACAGGCTGAGATAGATATCGCGCAGATGTGTGACATCTGTCAGGGCATAGGTCAGTTGTCGATCCGTTAGCGGTCGGTTCGCCCAATCAGTGAAGCGGGAGGATTTGTCCAACTCGCCGGAACAGATCTGCTTTACCAACGCCTCATACCCGATCTGATCACCATAGCCGCACACCATGGCTGCGACCTGGCTGTCAAACAGAGGCGCAGGGACCTCCCCCATCAAATTATAAAATATTTCAAGGTCCTGACGGGCCGCATGAAAGATTTTCAACGTCCTTTTGTCACGCATCAGGTCGAAGAGCGGGGTCATATCCAGGTCTGGCGCAAGCGGATCGATCGCGCGTTCTGTGCCAGGGTCTGGGGATGATATCTGGATCAAACACAGCTTGGGCCAATAGGTCTTGTCACGCATAAATTCCGTATCAACGGTGACCCAGGGGGCACCGGCGAGCGTGCGGCAATGCGCTGCCAAGGCATCGGATGTGGTAATAAGTTTATCGGTCATGACCTGATGGCTATACGTGAGTCTTATCCCAAGGGGAAGGCGTAAAGCGCATCATTTGTATTTGATGTCGCACCACCGGCGTCACCCCTTTCCGTCTGCAATCAATGGGATTAGGGTAAGGGCTTCTCGCCTTTTTTGGATTGATCATTTGATGTCAACAGGACGCCCACCAGACCCCGACCAAACGGTTGGATTCCGGGATTTGTTCACCCCGAAACTGTTGACAGTGTTTCGGGAAGGCTACGGCCTGTCGCATTTCCGGTCCGATGCGCTGGCCGGATTAACCGTAGCGATTGTCGCCATGCCGTTGTCCATGGCTATTGCAATTGCGTCTGGCGTATCCCCTGAACGGGGCCTGTTCACGGCGATTGTCGGGGGCTTTCTGGTGTCCCTGCTGGGGGGCAGCCGGTTTCAGATCGGGGGGCCTGCCGGGGCGTTTATCGTCCTTGTGGCCGCAACAGCGGAAAGGCATGGGATTGATGGCCTGATCCTGGCGACGATGATGTCGGGCGTCTTCCTGTTGGCGATAGGCTATGCGCGGATCGGGACCTTCATAAAGCTTATTCCCTATCCCGTTACAATCGGTTTCACTGCTGGAATTGGCGTCATCATTTTCACGAGTCAGATCAAGGACTTCTTTGGGCTTTCTCTTGTAGCGAGAGAACCATCAGCCTTTGTTCCGAAAGTGACCGTTCTGGCGGAGTCTGCGGGCTCCATCACACCTGCGGCCGTGGCGCTGTCTTTGTTAACAGTGTTGGTGATTCTGGCGCAGCGTCGGTGGCGGCCGTCCTGGCCCGGAATTCTGATTGCCGTTGTTCTGTGTTCCCTGATCGCCACCTTTTTGGCCTTGCCGGTGGAGACGATTGGCACGCGGTTTGGCGGCATTCCATCCAGTCTTCCCGTGCCGGAATTGCCGGATTTTTCATTCAAGAAAGCATTGGCGGTGCTGCCGGATGCCATTGCTTTTGCCCTGTTGGGCGCGATTGAATCACTGCTTTCCGCTGTTGTCGCAGATGGTATGACGGGGCGGCGTCACAGGTCCAATTGTGAATTGGTAGCCCAGGGCGTTGCGAATATTGGATCTGCCTTTTTTGGTGGAATTTGTGTGACCGGCACGATTGCCCGGACCGCCACCAATGTTCGTGCCGGTGCCAGGGGGCCTGTCGCCGGCATGCTGCATTCTTTGATCATTTTGGCGTTCATGGTGTTGGCGGCACCCTTGGCATCCTATATCCCGCTGGCCAGTCTGGCGGGCGTGCTGGTGGTGATCGCCTATAATATGGTGGAGAAACACGCTATGCTGGCCGTGGCAAAATCCTCTAAAGGGGATTTGCTGGTATTGGTGGTGACATTCCTTCTGGTGGTGCTGCGGGACCTGACAGAAGGGATTGTCGTTGGCGTTGCACTGGGCGCGCTGTTGTTTATCAACCGCATGGGTAAGAACCTGGCGATTGAAAGCGAAACGCCGCTGATGGTCAGTGATCAATCAGACCGTATTTCGGAAGATAAGGACCTGATAGATGCCGGGCAGGGGAATGCGCTGGATGCGGAAGTCTATCGCATTTCGGGGGCGTTTTTCTTTGGGGCGGCCAGCACTGTCGGGCGCGTTCTGGATCGCATTTCAGAACGGCGCAAACACGTCATAATCGACCTGTCACAGGTGCCATTCCTGGATTCGACCGCTGCCAATGTTCTGGAAGGAACGGCACGAAAGGCACAGCAGGTCGGCGTGCGGTTTTTCATCACCGGGGCCAGTGACAATTTACGATCCATGCTACAGGCCCATGGTGTCGGCGGTTCGATGGCAGAGTTTGAACAGACGATTGATCAGGCGCTAGAAAAGCTCCGGTCTCAGAACCTCAACATCTGACAGGGTGACAATCCCGATCTGTTGGTCCAGCACTGTCCGGATTTCCTGCAGAACGGCGGGCACCTTGCCCTGATCCAGAACGATCAGCACCTGTACCATGCGGCCCGCATCCGAAGACAGCGCGTCGCGACGCCAGGATCGGCTTTTACCGCGCCCAGCTAAGGCAGGCAGCGCCGTATAGCCAGGCACATCCAGCCCGTCCAACAGGTCCAGAAGCCGGTTCAGAAAAGGGGCTTCGATAATGATCGACAGCCGCTTTTTGGGATAGGTTTGTGTCATCGTTATGCCTTTTCTAGGATAGCCACCCGGCCAGGGCGATATAGAAGGGGATGCCGATGGTCAGATTAAAGGGGAAGGTAATCGCCAGGGAAAGCGTCAGATACAGCGCGGGCTTTGCCTGTGGCAGGGCCAGGCGCATGGCTGCTGGCACCGCGATATAGGATGCGCTTCCAGCCAGGATCGCCAACAGGGCAATGCCCCCATCTGGCAAACCGATCAATGCGCCCGTCACCCCACCAATCATGCCTGCGATGGGCGGCATATACAGCCCAAAAGCCAACAAGGATGGTGTCAGCGTCTTTCGGACCTGGCGTAATTCCCGCCCGGCGACCAATCCCATATCCAGCAGGAAAAGGCACAACACCCCTTTGAACGGATGGGCGATGAACGGTTCGATATCGCCATACCCTTTCTGACCGGTGACCATCCCGATAACAAACGCGCCAATCAGCAGGACGATGGATCCATTCAGGGCCACTTCCCGCCAGGGGGCTTTTGGCGTCTGGGGGGTACCAGCCTGTCCCCGATGGGCCAGAAACAGGGCGATGGCGATGGCGGGTGCTTCCATCGCGGCGGCGGCGGCGACCATGATGCCCGGAAAGGCAATGCCAGCCGCATCCAGGGCGGCTGTTCCGGCAATGAAGGTGACAATGGAGATGGACCCGTAATGCGCCGCGATTGCCGCCGCATCGATCTGTGATACTTGCGTGGTTGCTCGTAACAGCCAGAAGGCCAGTATGGGGATGCTGGCGCTCAGCACGCCAGCCGCGCCGATCACCAACAGCAGGTCCACGGTCAGACCATTATCACTGGCGGCGACCCCGCCCTTGAACCCGATCGCCAGCATCAGATACAGCGACAGGGCCTTGGCAATGGCTTCTGGAATGGAAAGGTCAGATCGGGCTAACGCCGCAACCAACCCAAGGGCAAAAAACAGGACAGGCGGTGAAATCAGGTTCTGTATCGCAAGGGCCCAATCCACCGCCGTATCCTATCCAATAAGGCTTGCCATCTATCGCGTCAGTTCGATGTTTTATTCGTCGCACGCAGCAAGGTGTATCCTGCAAGGGCGGCGATGATGGATCCTGACAACACACCGATCCGAACCGATGCGGCCTGGTCTGGCGTGTCGAAAGCCAGGTTACCGATGAACAGGCTCATGGTGAACCCAATCCCCGCCAACAGCGCAACCCCCAGCATGTGGTGCCATTTGATGCCTGTGGGCAGGCTTGCAAACCCCAGTTTCACGGCCAGGAAACAGGCCCCCATGATGCCGATTGGCTTACCCAGCAACAGACCAAGCGCGATGCCAGACGCAATGGGTTCCAGCAACGCAGCCGGGGTCATTCCGGCAAGCGACACCCCTGCATTTGCAAAAGCAAACAGGGGCATGATCCCAAAGGCGACCCAGGGCGTCAGGGCATGTTCCAGGATATGAAGGGGTCCTTCCTCATCCTTTGTTGCGCCGGTGATCGGAATACAGAAGGCGACCACGACCCCTGCCAGGGTGGCATGGACGCCTGATTTCAGAACCGCAACCCACAGCACAAGGCCCAACAGCATGTAAGGCGTGATGGACCGGACGCCATACCGGTTCAAGACCATCATGGCGGCAATCATCAGGGCCGCAATGGCAAGCGCAAGGCCAGACAGATCGGCGGTATAGAATAGAGCAATGATCACAATCGCGCCCAGATCGTCGATAATGGCGACAGCCAGCAGAAATACCTTCAGCGCGGTCGGTACGCGTTTACCCAGCAAGGCCAAGATACCTAAGGCAAACGCGATGTCGGTTGCTGCGGGAATAGCCCAACCTTTAAGGGCGGTGGGGTCCCCCATATTGATGCCGACATAAATCAGGGCAGGGGCGATCATCCCGCCAATAGCGGCCAGGGCGGGAAGCGAAGCAGATCGAATGCTGGACAGCTCACCTTCAACAATCTCGCGTTTGATTTCCAGCCCGACATGCAGAAAGAAAATCGCCATCAGGAAATCATTGATCCAAAGGATCAGGGCCTTGGACAGGCCGATATCACCGTAGGAAATGGTGAACTTCGTCGCCAGTGCCTCTGTATAGGTGCCAGCCAGGCCTGAATTCATGACCACCATCGCCAGAACGGCGGCGGCAATCAGGGTCAGGCCGGGGGCGGTGTCATGACCAAAGGCTTCCGCGACGGATTTATAGATCTTTTTGACTGGCATCCTGCCCCCCAATGAGTGATAAACACTAATAAACATGCTTTAAATACGATATAACCTTGAAAACATCAAGATACAGCGTTAAACTTTTCGAACATTTTCCGGTGAAAAGATACTGAAATGCTGAGCCAGCCGCTTTTAACCCTGCATGAAGTTGCTGATCTGTTGAAGGTCAAGGAAGCGACAGTGCGGGCATGGATCCATGATGCTGATCTGCGCGCCATTAAATTTGGCCGCGAATGGCGCGTGTCGCAAAAGGACCTGGA
Source organism: Hwanghaeella sp. LZ110 (assembly GCF_048892525.1). NCBI lineage: Bacteria > Pseudomonadati > Pseudomonadota > Alphaproteobacteria > Rhodospirillales > Aestuariispiraceae > Hwanghaeella > Hwanghaeella sp. LZ110. The sequence goes on from NZ_JBLZHT010000003.1 coordinate 172,600, forward strand.
AGCTTTCCTGAACGCCCATGCGAACAAGCCTGCAGCGGACGAGTGACTCGTTGTTTAAGGATTAATCCTGTCCAAGCTTGAGGGGAATAAAGCATATAAGGGACCGCGGCCTTATCGAATTGGCATCTGACAGCCGCATGGTTTGTGCCTGCTTGGAAGAAATTCGCATTTGTCGGGCCATGCTGTAAAATTTGATTTATATTCTTGCACAACCCTACCAATATTTCATTTTAGTAGAATGCACTGTGCCCTTGGTATCACGTCTAAAGGAGGTCCACAGGTTTAATAAGAAACTCTTGGCTTAAAGGTTTGATGGGGTGATTATTCTAGAAAGAATTCTGGATCCGGATATACGCGTATTCGTTCAGGTATGGCATACCCTGTACAAGAAATTTGACGGTATCCCACCGCGCACAGCTATTGATCCGCTGGACCTTGGTCGCGCTCTGGCAAAAGTGTGGCTGTATGAAAAGCTGCCAGATGGCAGCTATGTCAGTGCCATTTCCGGCGACCATATCAGAACCAATTGGGGCGTCAGGATGAAGGGCAAGCCCCTTTCCGAAATCATCCCCCTGGGTGGCCATAAACATGTCGAAAAGCGGTTTAATTATCTTTTAGAGAAACAGTGCATTATTCACGGCTTTAATGTTACGGAAACAAAGGATCATTCCTTTGCAGAGCGCCTTTATGCGCCCCTGACCAATGCAGATGGCGAAGTGATCTATGTTTTTGGCATATCGAATTACAACCAGACATACTATACGGACTTGGACCGATTTCAAAATGGAGTCCAACGCTTTGAGGTCTACAGCTATGATCCCGCTACGTTGGAAGAACAGGAAAAATTGTTTTACGAATAGCAGCGGTTGCGTGCTGGTTTGAACGTCGGTTGCCTTTGGATTGTTTGGTCTTGCTGACCTTTTAGATTTTAGGGTGTTTGGTCTTTTACAGAAATAAAGTTATTGTGGAACCTCATCCTGGGAATATTGGCTGGCATAGGCGTCGGTGGGGGGGATTGGGGTGATAACATCAATCAGAACGCCTTCCGGGTCTTGTGTAATAAAGTGACGTTGCCCGAATTCTTCGTTTCGCAGGGAAAGGAGGATCGGAAGATTTTCCTTCAGGGCGCGTTCGAACGCTTGATCCGCATCCTCTACCTCAAAGTTTAGTAGTATTCCGGACGCTTGGGCCTGTTTGGTAACAGGTATAGTGGAATGGTCGCCTTTCAGGATGGCGAGGTTTACCGTCGTGTTGTGGATGGATTGCAAATGGACGTACCAATCTGCTTCAAACATGGATCGGAAGTCGAAATGACGGATATAGAATGCCGCAGTATTCGATACGTCCTGTACCATCAGAACCGGATAAAAGCTGGTGATCTTCATTCCTCGTTTCCTTTTTGTGAGAACGTGATTATTGTGCTGAAATCACTATAAACAAACAGGCAGACTGTATGCAAATTAAAAAACAACGCAGATCCAATTCTGATCGCAGCGCGCAAATGCGGGCAAGATTGGTTAAGTCAGCGCGCGATCTGTTTGTAAAAAACGGCTATGCCGAAACCAGCACCCCGATGCTTGTGGAAACAGCAGGGGTAACGCGGGGCGCGCTGTATCATCATTTTCCAGACAAGCAGGCGATTTTTCGCGCTGTGGTGGACGCAGAGGCGGCGGCAGTTGCCTTGGCAATTGAAAACGAAGATGACCCCAGCCTGTCTGCACGGGAACGCCTTTTTTCCGGCGCATCGGCATATATGCGGGCCATGCAGGTGGCCGGGCGTGTTCGACTTCTTTTAATTGAAGGCCCGGCGGTTCTGGGCTTGGCAGAAATGCGAGAGATCGAGGCCCGACATGGTGATGAGACCCTGCGCATTGGACTAGAAGAAGCAATTGCGGAAAGCGCAACAATCAAGCTTCCGATCTTACCACTGACATCCTTACTCTCCGCGATGTTTGAACGGGCCGCTATGGATGTGTCAGACGGGGTGGACGAAACTGAAACATTGGCAGTAATTCAGGCGGTTCTGCGCGGTGTTCTGACCTCTGGGCACGGGCCGTTGGATGCAACCGACAAAATCAGACCCCCGGGTGATTAAGGGACGAACATGCTGCAGATCTCCTTAGCGCCGCCCATTGATTTCGCTCTGCGTGTTCTTCCCGTTACATTGAATGATGGAATGGGCTGGACTTTGATATCTCAATCCCACCCATCCCCTTCCTGCGGCCTTGACAATTCGGGCGGAAACGGGCCCTTTCGCGCCGGAAACTTGTGGGCCGTTGCGGTCTGAATTCATATAATTTTGGAGTAATGCCTGATGCACGCCTATCGCACGCATACTTGTGGGGAACTTCGCGCGGACCATGCCGGTGCGGAGGTTCGTCTTTCCGGCTGGGTTCATCGCAAGCGCGACCATGGCAATCTGCTGTTTGTTGATCTGCGGGACAATTACGGCCTGACCCAATGCGTGGTGGATGTGTCCTCGCCCCTGTTGAAGCAGATCGAGGGGTTGAGCGCGGAATCGGTGATCACCGTGACCGGCAAGGTGCTGAAGCGCACCGAAGAAACCATCAATGCCAATCTGCCAACGGGTGCTGTTGAAGTCAGCATTGCAGACTGCACCGTTCAGTCGGCTGCTGCGGCCCTGCCGATGCCGGTTAATCAGGATGCGGGTTATCCAGAAGAAATCCGCCTGAAGAACCGCTTCCTGGATTTGCGCCGTGAAGAAATGCACCGCAACATCCTGCTGCGCAACGCGATCATCGGGTCGATCCGCCGTCGCATGGTGAATCAGGGGTTTTCTGAGTTCCAGACGCCCATCCTGACTGCCAGTTCGCCGGAAGGCGCGCGGGACTTCCTGGTGCCGTCACGGCTGCATCCAGGCAAGTTCTATGCGCTGCCACAGGCACCACAGCAGTTCAAACAGTTGTTGATGATCTCCGGCTTTGATCGTTATTTCCAGATCGCCCCCTGCTTCCGGGATGAAGATGCCCGGGCGGATCGCTCGCCGGGTGAATTCTATCAGCTTGATTTTGAAATGGCCTTTGTGACGCAAGACGATGTCTTTGCCGCGATCGAGCCCGTGCTGCATGGCGTGTTTGAAGAATTTGCCGATGGCCGCAGTGTCTCTGCCCTGCCATTCCCGCGCATTCCTTATGCGGAATCAATGCTGAAATATGGGTCTGACAAGCCGGACCTGCGCAACCCGATTGAAATTGTTGATGTGTCCGAAGCCTTCCGGGGATCCGATTTCAAGATTTTCGCCAAGCTGGTCGAAGGCGGTGCCGTGGTGCGGGGCATTCCGGCAAAAGATGTCGGAGGACAGCCGCGCAGCTTCTTTGATAAGCTGAACAACTGGGCACAGGGGCAGGGACAGCCGGGTCTGGGTTACATCGTTTGGCGTGAGGATGGGGCCGCTGGCCCAATTGCCAAGAACCTGGATGAGGGTCGCATTGCCCAGATCGCAGACATTGCAGGCCTGTCGGTCGGCGATGCGATATTCTTTGTCGCGGGCAAGGCTGATGATGCGTCTAAATTCGCCGGCGCCGCCCGCACCAAGATCGGTGAAGAACTGGGGCTGATTGATCAGAACCGGTTTGAATTCTGCTGGATCGTCGACTTCCCGATGTTTGAATACAACGAAGACTTGAAGAAGATCGACTTCTCCCACAATCCCTTCTCAATGCCGCAAGGCGGGATGGACGCGCTGCAGAACCAGGATCCGCTGTCGATTAAGGCATTCCAATACGACATCGTCTGCAATGGGGTAGAGTTGAGCTCTGGCGCGATCCGGAATCATCTGCCCGATGTTATGTATAAGGCGTTTGAAATTGCAGGCTATGGGCCGGAAGTGGTCGATGATCGCTTCGGTGGCATGATCAGCGCGTTGAAGCTGGGCGCACCGCCGCACGGGGGCTCTGCGCCTGGGATTGACCGCATTGTCATGCTGTTGGCTGGCACCACGAATATTCGTGAAGTCATCGCCTTCCCGATGAACCAGATGGCACAGGACCTGATGATGGGCGCCCCGGCCAGTGTGTCGGATCGTCAGTTGAAGGATGTTCATATCGGCCTGGACCTGCCAGACGGCTTTGACAGTTAAGGCCATGAAGATCGTCTATTTCGACAGCACCCGTGATTTTGCCTCTCTGAACCAAACCTTTCCAGGTTTGATGGAGGGGGTAGATGTCTATCAGGGGGGTAAGGTCTTTGGGGATGACGACCTGATCGCGCGGCTGGACGGGGCACAGGTTGCGGTCAACGGTCACAGCCCAATGTCGAATGCAGCACTGAACGCATTGGCCCCAACCCTGAAACGCATTGTCTTCCTGGGCACCGGGGCGGCGACTTACATCGATATCCAACATGCAAACAGCCTGGGTATTACGGTTGAGGTTGTTCGGGATTATGGCAGCCGCAGCATTGCTGAATTTGCCTTCGGCCTGGCGTTGGATGCGTGTCGTCAGATTTCGGTCATGGATCGCGGTATTCGCCAAGGGCAATGGTCCGTGCTGGGCGGGCCTGAGCTTCGCGGTAAGACAATGGGGGTTGTCGGCCTGGGCGGGATCGGCAAGGAAATGGTGCGAATATCGGCAGCCTTCGGCATGCAGGTTGTGGCCTGGAATCGCAGCCCGATGACAGGCGATCTGCCGTGTCAGCAGGTCTCGCTGGAAGACGTATTCCGCCAATCGGATGTTGTTTCCTTGCATGTCGCGTCGACGCCGGAAACGGCTGGAATGATCAATGCGGATCTGTTTGCCTGCATGAAACAGGGTGCAGTTCTGGTTAATGTGGCGCGGGGTGAAATCATCGATACCGATGCTTTGATGAACGCCTTGAAGAATGGCCCGTTGGGTCATGCGGCGCTGGATGTATTCTGCACAGAGCCATTGCCTGCTGATGATCCTTTGACGGCATTGGAGAACGTTACCCTGACGGCGCATGCCGCTTGGAATACGCCGGATGCAGACCGAAATCTGATGCAGATTGGTTTTAATCTGGCGCGGGCACCGCTGACCTGACCGTAATCCATTAGCGGATATCAGAAATCAAAGTCCCGGCTGCCGCGGGTTGCCGCGTTGTGGCCCAGCGTCGCATTTGCCGTCGTGTTTGGCTGCACACTGGCCGTATTGCTGCGCGCATTCCACCCTGCGCCAACGCCGTTGCCGGTGCGATAATGCGCGACTGCTGTGGCGTGGGGATGCCCGAACCCATTAGCATTGCCAGCCGTCAGACCGTAGCTGAAGGCCAGTGGCGTATTGACCGTTGGGGCTGCGGGGATCGCGGCGCGGGTTGCCAGCGTAAAATGGGTGCGCGATCCGTGGTGATACGCAAACAGGGCGGCAAGAGCTCCCCCCGGTGCACCAACTGGTGGTGCGGCCAGGGATGGAATATCCTGGTAGGGGGCATCGCCCGGCATAACGATTTTACCGACATCTGCCGCATCCAGGGCATCGCGCGTAATTGCGGTCACACAAAGACCATTCAGGTTCCTGTCATTGGCATTCCCGGTCGCTTGCTCGACATAGATATGTCCATTGCCACCATGGGCAGTGCCACCCTGATTAGCGATCTGATACCGATGTGCGTTTCCAGCCGCTGGATAGCATTGGATATTGGTTAATCTATTGACGAAGCGGGCACATTGGACGCCAATCCGCTGACGGGGGGTCAGCCAGTTCATCCCGTGAGAAGTGGGCGCGTTGACCGCCCCGTAATAATGATCCTTGTCCCAATGGGACAGGATGATCGAGGGATTGACGGCAAAATCAAACCGCGCCGCCATGTTAGCGACATTTCCATAGTCCGGATTGGTTCTGGCACAGCGACCACAACCACCCCCCATATCAAAATAGGTGATGATGCGGGTTCCTGTGACAGCGCCGCCCCCATTCCGGCGTGCGCCGATGATGGCGTTACAGTCCCCTTGTCCCACATCGACCGCTCTTACACTGTGCAAACTGGTATTGGCCGTATGCATATAGGCTTGTCCGGCAATGCTTAACGGGTGCCATCCCCCCGTATTCAGCAGAACCGTGACCGTGCCAACCGTATCGACCCAGACCGCCATGCCTAATACGCCAAAATGCCGATAGGGGCGGGCATGGCGAGGTCGGGACTGTCCTTATAGGGCGACGGCGGTGATGCCATGGTGAAGGCGCTATTTGCAAAAATCACACGCTGATCTTCAAACACAAACAGGGTATAGGCTTGGCCGTCTGGCGTTCTCCAATTGGCATGATTGTCTTCTGGGGCGGTTGTCAGTCTTTGATCCCCGACGTCTATAACCCAGATTGGCGCATCTGCAGAATTATAGATTTGTCCGTCCCACATGCCAGCGTTTTCCCCGTCGGAATCATAGGCAGGGGCGGCGCTGAAGTCGTATGCCATCACAAATAAATTCTTGCTTGGGAAGGTAACGATAGGAGGGGGGCCAGACGGTACAGGTATGGGGGGAACCGCGCCGCCATCGCCGTCGCCCGGGTCAATATCGTCTGCAATATGATTCAGACTGATGACTTCGCGCAAAAAGGCGAGGCATCTGGGATCTGGCGCATGAAATCCGAAATCAATGACTTCGACCGCTTGATCCGTATACGCATCACGAGCTAGGAAAATATTTCGCCCAACAGGGTCATATGCAAATTCATCGCTCCCCTGTCCCAGGTCAGCCTCTGATGACAAGATATTTTTCAAGGTGATCAGATGCCAATCACCCCCCAGAAAAATTTGTCGTTCTTCGGTGGTTGCATCCAGATAACTGTGATAATTTATATAGACGGTCTTATTCTCGTCGGTATGGTCCAAAAATGACCCCAGAAGAGCTTTCCGATCCGCAATCTGCTCGCGGGTCGCGGTATCTGGATCGATGGGGTCCCATTCCGCCTCATATGCATAGTGCTGGACCAATTGGGCATCGATGACATCCAGCTCGATCCAGACGGTCGTTTCTGCCAGGGGAGCCGGCTCTTGGTCAGCGTCCACCATCTCCTCAACGGTTTCGACAAAGGCATAGACCAGCCAGGAGGGTGATACCGATACAGAGCCCATGCCGTCGCCATCTGATAAGGTCACAAAGGCCTTTTGCGGGACGCCGTCGTCATCCTGCATCGACATGGCTCAACTCCCGTGTTGTTTTTCCAGCGCATCAACAAATTGTTGATCTGCGGCGGTGCCATCCGGCAGATTGTTGCGCAGTCTGAAATGCCCAATTGCTTTGCGTGTCGCAGGGCCCAACCGGCCATCCAACGCACCGGGGTCATACCCCAGGTTTTGCAGTCGCGCCTGGATGCCCAATACTGTGTCTACCGGTTGCAGACTGCCGATTGTCAGGGTCCAGTGCAGTTCTTGTGGCATATCCTCCTGTGCGGGATAAACGGTCAACTGTCCGGTTTGTGCTGATGGGGCGACGGATTGATCAATGATACCATCTGCATCGCTTTTCCCCTCATAACGGCGGGTGCCGACCCGCAGGATGTAATCACAATTGGTGAGCGGTGTGCCATCGGGCGCCAACGCCCGAAGCTTTATCCGTGCGGGAACGCCTTTGCGCACAAAGCGGTGAATAAGATCCGTCGGGCGGGATTCGGATTTTGGTCGCTTGTCTGGAATGAAGACCTGGTCCCCCTGCAACAGGACGTTGCGATCATTCCGGGCAGAAACCAGCGCAGCATTGTCGGGGTGGGTCCAAATGGTTTTCCAGAAATGGCCATATGTTTCCGCCAGAGAATCCGTCGTCTCCCCTGGCTGGACTGCGTGCTGACCCGTGCCCAGCGGGGCTTGGAACTGGATGTCAGGGGTCGCGTCGCTCATTGTATCGTCCCGCTATAGGGGGCCCAGGCATCCTGATCCAGGTTCGGAAACTCGATCATGCAGTCTCCCTCCAGAATGCCATATTCTTCCAGTCTGCCCTGGCTGTTGGTTTCGCGCTCTACGATGGACCCATCGGGCAGGGTCAGGCGGCACAGCTCATTGGGAATGGGATCGCCCGTCTCGCCGACCAACTCGACAATGATGAAATGGTCTTTTTCTTTCCTGTCAGGCAGTCCGGTTGGATTTTCCTGTGGTGGGATTGATTCTAAAGCGACCGGCGTCGGGGCAGGGTCCGGATCCTGCCATCCACCATAAGGGGGGACACGGTCGATCTCCACAGCCCAGCCAAAGGCCATTTGATCTGCGGCAGCCCTTAGTATCGCATCGTCTTCCTGTGATCCCAGACGCATATCCCCGTTACGAGACAGGGCCTCGCGCAAAATTCGGATGGTTTCTCGTCGATTGTGCAGCCCTTCCAGAAAAGCCAGGGCACGATTACGGTTCAGCCGCGTCCAACGTTCGGTCCAGCCATCTCCATCGGGTTCGACCGATGCGATATCGCGCCGACTCGTAACCAGCCATAGGGCTGAGGAGACTGTTTCAAAGCGAAGAATCATCTGTTTTGCCCAATTGTACACTCAAAAGGTGTTTCGAGTCGCGCAAATGGAGCAAGTGAAATTTTAATACAATCTTTATGGGGTGGCTATGCGATCCATTAAACAGACCAGTATTACCCGGTCATCTCGTGAGCGGGGCAATTGTGGGACTGAATTTGTGTTCTTTATTGTGCAGACAGGACGCGACGGGGTTCTTCGACAGGCTGGGTCGCAGCAGGTGATCCATTGGAAGGAATCGCGATGCTGGTCGATGACCCTGTAGCGGAAGACGTTGAATTTTGCTGTGTCGAAGAGGCGGGGGCTGCATTGCTGCTGGATTGCTGCGATGTTGTTTGCTGGCCGCTGCTGGGCATGAAGCTGCTTTCATACTGACCGCCGCGACTGAACAGATACCACCCGCCGCCCGCAAAAAGACCCAGGGTAATGCCAAAAAGTAAAACCAACGTCGTCAGGATCGCGGCGGTCATGCGGCGCTGCCGGGACAGGCCATTGATTTCGGTGATTGCCCGTTCCAGTTTACCGTCGACGCGCTTGTTGCCGTCATTCATTTCTGACTGCAGCCGGATAAGGGCGGCGGACAAGTCCGCGCGCAGGGCGCTGTGCGCCTGCTGAACCGATTTCGATTCGGCCGCAACAATGCGCAAGGCGGCTCTAACCTGCGCCTCTACCGCAGACAGGTGTGCCCGGAGTTCCTCGCGGGACAAATCCGTCATTTATTTGCGCCTCTGCGTTGCCTGCCGTGTTTCACTCAATTCCAAGTCTCAGCACGATCCAGAATCAAAACCTGAAAGCAATACCGGAGTATGCACAGCATATTAAGAACGATTCCTGCTGTGGCGTCCATACCAAGATTTGCCAGGGTTCGGCAAGGTAAAGTCTCAATAGATTGCGCTAAAGATATAATCAAAATCAGAAAATATGCTTTCATCGGACATGCGCGGTATTATCGTAAGGCGGAGTTGTTGATCTTTTTTTGCACGATTGAGAGCCTGAAAGTCCCAATAAAAGAGGCAGATCGGGGGGCTGTGGCCCCTGCGAGGGCATGACGAAAGAGGCCTGTTATGATATCGATTGCTCATAGGGCTCGATGGCTATCTGCACGATCGCTTCGCTAATGGGATGCAAACAATCATCGGTCGGGATATGGTTTCGCTTTGACGTGTGGGTAAAATACGGTGAGGCGAGAATGGGTATGGGGGTAATCGCAAACATCGCCGTGGCGATTGTGATCGGATATGCCCTGTTGGTTGCGGGCCTTTATGTGGCGCAGCGTTCCTTAATGTATCATCCTGATCCTTCGCGCCCCAGACCCGGCCCAGACCTGAACGGAAAGGTGACGATCCAGGAAATTCCATCGCATGATGGTTTGGGATTGTTTTCCTGGTGGGCGCCCCCATCCGACACTAGCCAGCCGGTGGTCGTCTATTTTCATGGCAATGCCGGAACCCAGGCGGATCGGGAAGAACGTGTGGCTGCATTCAATGCCATGGGATGGGGCGTTCTGATGCCAGGATATCGTTACAATTCCGGGGCAGGGGGGACGCCATCGGAAACCGCCCTGTTGGCCGATGCTCAGGCTGTCATGACCTGGTTGCGCCAACAGGGCATCGGGTCGGCAAGGACGGTGCTGTATGGGGAGTCTCTGGGGACGGGTATTGCCGTCACTTTGGCGATGCAGCCGGATGCCGCGCGGTGCTTAATTCTGGATGCCCCCTATGACAGCATTGCGGCTGTGGCGGCCCGGCATTACTGGTTCGTGCCGGTTGGCCTGCTGTTAAAGGATCGATTTAACTCTGTTGATCGAATTTCCGCAGTGCAGATTCCGGTCCTTATCGGACATGGTGATCTGGATCGGGTGATACCCATTGCCCATGGTCGACGCCTGTATGACGCCGCCAACATGCCCAAGTCATTTGCTCATAAGCCGTCTGCACGGCACACGGACTTGTTTGATCACGGATTTTTGGACGATATCATCGCCTGTGTTGGGAATGATGATGCGTAAAGGATGTTAATTGGATTCAGGAAAGAATGTCGCGCCAAACAGCCAGATGGTTGTCTCATCACGGGCCAAAATCGGCAGTGACATGGTTTCGATCATTCCCGAATGCTCCCCACTGACAAATCGCATTTTCAGAAAAACCGGCTTTCGGGTGCGTGCGGCTTCGTTTGATATCCTGATCGCGGTGTCGGCCTCGCATTCCAGCATATGCTGACGGAAGGGGACGCCTGTGACATCCCGTCCGAAATAGCGGACAATCTCGCTGCCCAGTAATCGATACTGCCAATCGTCGTTTTCTATCGGTTCCATGATAAAGGCCCGATCAGCGCATCCCAGCGCCACAAGATCCGGCAATGCGATATCATCCCGTTTGGGTAAAATTATGCCGTTCCGGTCATCTGATGATTGATGCTGTAGCCAATAGGCGTGCAATGCCCGGGCCTCATTACAAACAGGCGCAGTCAGAAACTCAAAATATGGCTCTTCAAAGTCGAGCGACATAGACAATACCCTCACCCCGATACCCCAGTAGATTGTAGAATATCACACTCAGGTAACTTATCTAGAACAGAAATACAAAAGTATAGAATTTAAACTCATCCTTGCATTGTCTGTTCCTCCACGTATATCAAGGCGTAGCTGTTTATTCCACGTTTCGAGATATAGATTTTATGCTAACGCAAAAATACATCTTATCCGCGCATTCCAGGATTCAACAATACGTCCGAAGAACACCAACTATAGCGCTTCCTGAAGGGGATTTGCTGCCAAATACACCTGTTGTTCTTAAACTGGAGCAGCTTCAGCATACTGCCTCCTTTAAGGCGCGCGGCGCGTTCAATGCCATGCTTTCCATGGATGTCCCCAAAAGCGGCGTTATTGCAGCCTCTGGCGGTAATCATGGGGCTGCCGTTGCCTATGTGGCCAGACAATTAGGACATAGAGCTGAAATTTTTGTACCGGAGATAATCGCGCCGGCTAAATTGGCACGGTTAGAATCGTATGGTGCAGCAGTGCATGTTGGTGGACGTGAATTCGCGGATGCCCTGGCGGCTTGTCAATCACGCCAGCAAGAAACCGGGGCCTTACTGCTGCACGCCTACGATCAGGTCGAGATTCTGGCGGGTCAGGGGACAGTGGCAGTAGAATTTGAAGATCAGGCACCAAACCTGGACACGGTTCTGGTCGCCGTGGGTGGCGGTGGATTGATTGGGGGAATTGCCAGTTGGTATCAGGGGCGCACACGGGTGATCGCAGTGGAAAGTACAGGCACGCCAACCCTGTATACCGCCTGGGAAAAAGGCGAACCGGCAGAAGTACAGGTGTCTGGGCTGGCCGCCGATGCCCTGGGCGCGCGGCGTGTTGGTGATTTGGGGTTTGCCGCTGCACAGGCCTATGTCGATCACTGTCTCCTGGTGTCTGACGAACAAATTGGTGCTGCGCAGCAACAGATGTGGGAACAATTCCGTCTGGTCCTGGAGCCCGGCGGTGCGACAGCCATTGCCGCATTGACGTCTGGCGTGTACGAACCGGCAGACGGAGAAACGGTCGGTGTTTTGTTGTGTGGCGGAAACACGGACCCTTCAACTGTGACGGGAAACAGTCCATGACAGGTCGATTGTCCGGCCGCGTTTGCTTCGTGACGGGGGCGTCATCGGGGATCGGTCGCGCCATTGCCCGACGGTTTGCATCAGAAGGCGCGCGCGTTGTCCTGGCGGACACAGTATCTGATCCGCTGGAGGGGGGCATAACCACACAATCCCTGATTGGTGAATCCGGTGGGACATGTCTTTCCATCCCGACAGATGTTTCATCCTGGTCGGCGATTGATGCGGCAATCAATCAAACGATTGCAGCCTTTGGACGGTTGGACGTGATGGTAAACAATGCGGCGATCAGCGATGGATGCCGATTATTAGACACGACAGAAGAGAGCTGGGATCGTGTTATGTCCGTTAACCTGAAAGGCGTCTATTTCGGTTGCAAGCGCGCGATACAGCAGATGATGGAACAGGCCCCCTTGCAAGATGATGAGGCGCGGGGGCGGATTGTGAATATCAGTTCCCAACATGGAATGGTCTGTGCCCCGTCCGATTTCAGCTATGGCGTCTCTAAGGCTGGTGTTGTCTACATGACTCGCCAGATCGCCGTTGACTATGCAAAAGATGGGATCATCTGTAATGCCGTTGCACCCGGTAAAATTCTGACGGGGCGACCGGACGGGATGGTTGGTCTGGACTATTCGCAATCGCGCACACCAATGAGCCGATTAGGCCGACCCGACGACGTCGCCAGCGCGGCGGTTTACCTGGCCAGTGCGGAAGCGAGTTATATCACCGGGCACAATCTGTTGGTGGACGGTGGATGGATGGCATTCTAAAGAATGCCTGAATGTTCCAAGATGTGCTGAATTTTCTGGACTCGTCGGAGCGTTTCCCACCAACAAAATAAAAGCGGCCCCGGCAGAAATCGGTCAGGGCCGCTTTTTCAGATTGGTTGAGTTTGGGCATTTACGCAAATGCGCGAGAAAGCATCTCAGCATTTGCCGCCGCGGCTGCCATCAGCAGCAAGGCCGAACAAAGTACGGCATCCATAATCTGTCTCCATCGTTGGATTACAGGGTTTAGTCTCAAGGACTACCCCGTAGATGCGCTTTGTTGCGCTGCAGCACAAACGCATGAAACGTAACCTTGGCCTGCATCCGGCGCATGGCTGGCGGTAGTGGCCATTCTAATTGACGCCTAAACTGAAAAAACTCAGCTTTTGTTTACCATTTATTACTAATTTTGCCGCATTTTTAGGGCCGAGGAGGTGGCTGATGTGCCCGGATTTTTAGGCGCCCGCCGTAATATTGAGTTATATCAGCAGGTTATCAGTGTTACATGGACATGTTAGGAGCGCATTGCTTTGATGATTGAACTGGTTAAGGGGTTGGCGCTGCTTTTTTCCATGTGCCTTCTGTACAGCTTTGTTCTGCGGCTGACTCGCTGGAAATATATCACGCGCAAGCTGTCTTTGGGCCTCTTGTTTGGCATCATTGCCGTGGTCGGGATAATGTCGCCACTTCAGGTGCATCAAGGATTGATTTTCGATGCGCGGGCCGTGGTCCTGTCCCTTGGCGGCCTGTTCGGTGGTCCGATTGTCGCTGTTGTATCCTCATTCATCGCTGCGGCTTATCGTCTTTGGCTGGGCGGGCCGGGGGCGTTTATAGGGGTTTGTGGCATTTTTTTTAGTGCCGGAGTTGGCGTTGTTTATCATCTTTGCGTTCGTCGCGGCATATTGGGAATGGGTATTCCGCAGTTCCTGATTTTTGGTGTGATTATACAAGTATTTGGCGTTGTGATGTTGATTGTTTTCAATCCAAATGCTGGTCCGTTCCATTTCGATCAAACCATTGTTGTCCTGTTGGTCATTCGTACAATCGCTACGGCGATTATGGGACGGCTGTTGATGGAAATTGAAAATTTCATCAGCTCGGGAGAGCGCCTGACGGAAAAATCCCGTCAGTTGGCGACTGTGTTGCAGAACATTCCCGACGGAATCAGCGTTTTGGATCATACCTTAAGGGTGGTCGCCTTCAATTCCAGGTTTCTGGACCTCATGGGATTTCCCCAAGCTCAGTTTAATCAGGGGGACCCCCTTGAAAAATTTATCCGGTTTAATGCCTTGCGCGGGGAATACGGGGATGTGGACGTTGAAAGTTTCGTCGCCAGCGAAATGGCGAAAGTGGAGAAATTTGAGGCATATGCGTTAACTCGAACCAGGCCCAATGGCACAGTTGTCTCAATTAACAGTAACCCACTGCCGGATGGGGGCATGGTGACGTTGTATTCAGATATTACCGAGCAGCGCAAAGAACGTCGGGAACTGGAACTGGCGAAAACCTCTGCAGAACATGCCAGCGCCTCTAAGACCCAGTTCCTGTCGCATATGAGCCACGAGCTGCGCACTCCTTTAAATTCGATAATTGGGTTTTCAGAGGTCATCACCAGCGAGTTATATGGTGAGATGAAACACCCACGTTATCTGGAATATGTTCATGACATCAAACGATCCGGGGAGCATTTGCTGCAACTGATCAATGATATTCTGGATCTATCGAAAATCGATGCCGGTCACGTGGAACTGTATGAAAAATCTGTCTGTCTTAAGACTCTGCTGGACGAATGTATCCGGATGGTTGGGGGGGAGAATGGCAGAAGTAAGGTGCGCATATCTTTGCAGACCAAAGAGTCCCCCAATCATTTATGGGCGGATGATCGGCTGATCAAACAGGTCTTCTTGAATTTGCTGTCCAATGCCGTGAAATACAATGTGAAGGGGGGGCGCGTCGTCATTGCAACCGGCTGTAACCCGCAAGGTGGGGTGTGTGTGACGGTTTCGGATACCGGCATCGGCATTGCGCAATCGGATATCAAAAAGGTCATGGAGCCCTTTGGTCAGGCCAGATCAGATGCCTATCGAACCCATGAAGGGACGGGGCTTGGCTTGTCCCTGTCCAAACAATTGACAGAGTTGCACGGCGGCACATTGACGCTGACCAGTAAAGAGGGTGTCGGCACAAAGGTGACGGTCAATTTTCCACCAGAACGCACCATGCGTGATCATATTGGTAGCGAGAAAGTTGTTTCGGAAGATACTGCCACACCGTGATCTGGGGCCTGGTTCAAACACTATTCCGACCAGCTCATGCGGGCGCATGATGCGGTTATTTGTTTCGCTCATGCGGGCGCATGATGCGGGTATATCTTTCAGCTCATGCGGGTGCATGATGCTGGAGACGAAACGGCCCCGCCTCTTTTACAAGGGGCGGGGCCGCTGACGTTACGCCTGTCGTATAATCAGCTTACGCCGAATAGTACATCGCAAATTCCATCGGGTGGGTGGTGTGTTCCACGCGATAGACATCTTCCATCTTCAGCGCAATATAGCTGTCGATTTGGTCATCGGTGAAGACATCGCCCTTCTTCAGGAAGGCCCGATCCTTGTCCAGGGATTCCAGCGCTTCACGCAGAGAGCCACAAACAGTCGGGATGTCTTGCAGTTCTTCCGGTGGCAGGTCGTACAAGTCTTTATCCATCGGCTCACCCGGATGGATCTTGTTCTGAATGCCGTCCAGACCCGCCATCAGCATGGCCGTGAAGGCCAGGTATGGGTTGGCCATGGCGTCTGGGAAGCGGGCTTCCAGGCGTTTGCCGTTTGCACCGGCTTCGTACGGAATACGAATGGATGCCGAGCGGTTCCGCGCTGAATAGGCCAGCAGCACAGGGGCTTCAAACCCTGGGATCAGGCGTTTGTAGCTGTTGGTGGACGGGTTGGTGAAGGCATTCAGGGCCTTGGCATGTTTGATAATGCCCCCGATATAGAACAGGCATTCTTCAGACAGATCGGCATAGCCGCTGCCAGCAAACATGTTCTTACCGTCTTTCCAGATTGACTGGTGGGTGTGCATGCCAGACCCGTTATCGCCAACAATTGGCTTGGGCATGAAAGTCGCCGTCTTGCCATATTGATGGGCGACCATGTGGGTCACGTATTTGTAGATCTGCATCTGGTCAGCAGTTTTCACCAGCGTGTTGTACTTCATGCCCAATTCGTGCTGGGACGGTGCCACTTCATGGTGGTGCTTTTCCATCGCCAGGCCCATGGACAGCATGGTCGTAACCATTTCCGCACGCAGATCGGTTTCGCTGTCAACGGGGGGTACCGGGAAGTAACCACCTTTGATGCCGGGGCGGTGACCCGGATTGCCGCCTTCAAAATCCGAACCGGAATTGTATGGGCCTTCGGTCGAGTCGATTTCGTAGGACATCTTCTCCATATTGATCGACCATTTCACATCGTCGAACACAAAGAATTCTGCCTCAGGGCCAAAATAGGCCGTGTCGCCAATGCCGACGCTTTCCATATACGCCAGGCCTTTTTTGGCGGTGGAGCGGGGGTCGCGGTCATAAGGTTGGCCGGTCGACGGTTCCAGAATGTCACAGAAAAGAATCAACAGGGGCTGAACAGCAAAGGGGTCCATGACGGCGGATTCAGGTTCCGGCATCAAAATCATGTCGGATTCGTTGATTGCCTTCCAACCGGCGATGGACGAACCATCGAACATGATGCCGTCTTTGAAGATGCTTTCTTTAATCGTGCTGACATGCTGGGCGGTGTGCTGCCACTTGCCGCGTGGATCCGTAAACCGGAAATCGACGTACTGAACGTCGTTTTCCTTGATCATTTCCATAACTTTTTTCACTGCATCGGACATGATCGTTTTTCCTCTCGATTTGTGTCTGATTGTTCCAAGAAAACCCAACTGCCTGATATACGGGTCGGCGGAAACCGCCCCGTATGACAGGCAGGATTGCTAGATTGCTTCCGACCCGGTTTCGCCGGTGCGGATGCGGATGACCTCTTCAATGCTGGAGACGAAAATCTTTCCATCGCCGATGCGGCCGGTCTTCGCCGCATTTTGGATCGCCTCGACAGCTCGTTCGCACAATGCATCATCGATGATGATCTCCAATTTCACTTTCGGCAGGAAGTCCACGACATATTCTGCGCCGCGATACAATTCCGTATGCCCTTTTTGGCGGCCGAACCCTTTGGCTTCCGTGACGGTAATGCCCTGAATACCAACTTCATGCAGGGCTTCCTTCACTTCGTCCAACTTGAACGGCTTAATAACCGCTTCGATTTTTTTCATCACTGTTCCCTCAAAAACTAGCGTCAATGATTAGCGACGCGTAACACGTCGCAGAGTCTCTGCGGCTCTGTCCATTCTAACCGGTTACAGCACTTGCCGTGCCAAGCCGCATGAATAAGAAATATAGTGTAATATCAATTTGTTATACGGTGCAAACAGGCATTTTTGAACATTGATTATGCATATATTTTAATCGTTTGCCTAATTTATAGGCATGATGGCTTGGTCCAAATGAAACAGAGTTGGTAATATTCTTAAATCCTGTGCCTTCGTTTCCGTTTTCCAGATCGGTTCGGGATGATAGAACAGCATAGATCTTTCGTATCGCTTAAAAGAGGAAACGCACAATAATGACGTTTGATAAATCAAAATTGCCCAGCCGCCATGTCTCCGTCGGTCCGTCCAGCGCGCCACATCGCTCTTATTACTATGCCATGGGCATGACGGAAGAAGAAATTGCGCAACCCTTTGTAGGGGTGGCAACCTGCTGGAACGAAGCCGCACCCTGTAACATTTCGCTGTCGCGTCAGGCGCAATCGGTGAAGACCGGCGTGAAGGCCGCGAATGGCACGCCGCGCGAGTTCACCACAATCACCGTGACCGATGGGATCGCGATGGGTCATGCGGGCATGTTCTCCTCTCTGCCCAGCCGGGACTTGATTGCCGACTCGGTTGAATTGACGATGCGCGGGCATTGCTATGACGCGCTGGTCGGCCTGGCCGGGTGCGATAAATCGCTGCCGGGCATGATGATGTCGATGATCCGCTTGAACGTCCCGTCTGTCTTTATCTATGGCGGGTCGATCCTGCCGGGCCGTTATAAAGGCCGTGACCTGACCGTCCAGGATGTGTTTGAGGCCGTAGGTCAGTTCTCATCGGGTCAGATCGATGCGGAAGAATTGCATGGGATCGAATGTGCGGCCTGTCCGTCCGCCGGGTCGTGCGGGGGACAGTTTACCGCCAATACCATGGCCTGTGTGTCGGAAGCCATTGGTCTGGCCCTGCCGGGATCAGCCGGTGCGCCAGCCCCTTATGAAAGCCGTGATGCCTGGTGTGAGGCATCGGGTAAGGCGGTGATGAACTGCCTGGAAAAGAATATCCGCCCGCGTGACATCGTTACGCGCAAATCGCTGGAAAATGCCGCGCGCGTGGTTGCGGCCTCTGGCGGGTCGACCAATGCCGGGCTGCACCTGCCAGCCATGGCCCATGAATGCGGTATCGATTTTGACTTGAATGATGTGACCGAAATCTTCAAATCCACCCCCTATATCGCTGATCTGAAACCGGGCGGGAAATATGTTGCCAAGGACCTGTTCGAAATCGGCGGTGTGGAAATCATCATGAAGGCGTTGCTGGATGGTGGTTATCTGCATGGCGACTGCATTACGGTGACTGGCAAGACGATTGCGGAAAACCTGGCCGATGTCGTGTTCCCGACGGATCAGGACATTGTGCGCACGACCGACAATCCCCTTACCAAAACAGGCGGCGTTGTCGGCCTGCGCGGGAATTTGGCACCGGAAGGCGCGATCGTGAAGGTTGCTGGGATGAAGAACCAGAAATTCTCCGGTCCTGCCCGCTGTTTCGACAGCGAGGAAGAGGCTTACGCTGCGGTGGCAGAGCGCAAATATAAAGAGGGTGAGGTTCTGGTCATCCGCTACGAAGGGCCGAAGGGTGGCCCAGGCATGCGCGAAATGCTGGCCACCACGGCAGCTTTGTATGGCCAGGGAATGGGTGACAAGGTTGCCCTGATCACCGATGGCCGGTTCTCTGGCGCGACGCGGGGCTTCTGCGTTGGGCATGTCGGGCCGGAAGCCGCTGTGGGCGGGCCGATTGGTCTGGTGCGCGATGGCGATATCATCAGCCTGGACGCCGTCGCAGGAACGATGGAAGTCGACCTGACAGAGGACCAGTTGGAAGAACGCCGCAAGGACTGGAAGCCGCGGGCCCATGATTATCAATCAGGCGCCTTGTGGAAATTCGCGCAAACTGTCGGGCCTGCTGTAAAAGGCGCTGTGACCCATCCGGGTGGCAAGGCGGAAACCCACGTTTACGCGGATATCTGATGATGGACGACACACCGCTGACCGAGCCGCCGTCGGGTCTGACCCGAACCTTTCTGGATTTGCCCTTTGCGGGGGATCTGGACGGCTTGGTCGCGGATGTGGCGCTGTTGGGGATTCCCTATGGGATGCCCTACAGCATGCAGGCACGGATTAATGATCAATGCCTGGCCCCGGATGCGCTGCGCCGCCATGGGATTTTTGATTCCAGCTATACATTGACCCATTACGATTGGGATCTGGGTGGGCCGTTGCTGGATGGCCGCCCGGTGCGGCTGGTTGATTGCGGCAATGTCACGGCGGAGATGAGTGATCCCAAAATTCATTACCAGCGGGCAGAGGCTGCCGTCCGAAAGATCCTAAAAGCGGGGGCCACACCCATCGTGATCGGCGGGGATCACGGCATTCCCATCCCGGTCATGCGGGCCTTGGATGCCACAGGTCACGACAAGATCACCCTGGTGCATATCGATGCGCATCTGGATTGGCGGGACGAGGTGAACGGCGAGCATGATGGCTATTCCAGCCCGATCCGCCGTGCCTCAGAATTACCCTGGATCGATAAGATCATTCAGATTGGCATGCGGGGTATTGGCAGCGCCAGACAGCAGGAAATCGACGATGCCCGGGCCTATGGCGCGGATCTGATCACGGCCTATGAAATGCATGCTATGGGAATTCCGGCCGTACTGGACCGCATTCCCGATGGCGGTCCCTATTATCTGACGATCGATGCCGATGGATTGGACCCGACCATCATGCCGGGTGTGCTGGCCCCGACACCGGGTGGGCTGACCTGGTTACAGACCTATGATCTGATCCATGGTCTGGTTAATAAGGGCCGGGTTCTGGGGATGGATCTGGTGGAAATGACACCCAGCTATGATGTGGGCAAGCTGACCATGGCCCATGCGGAGCGTCTGGTGTGCAACTTCATCGGGGCAACGGTGCGCGCTGGATACTACGACAAGCGTTAAGTCGTGCGCCCATAGACATCGTCCAGCCGCTCAATATCATTCTCTTCCACATAATCACCGACCTGCACTTCGATCAGATGCAGGGGTTCGTTGCTTTTGTTTTCCAGGCGATGCGTCGCGCCGATGCTGACATAGGTGCTTTGATTTCTGGTCAGGACGGTTTCTACCCCGTCTATGGTGACATGGGCTGTGCCTTTGACAACGACCCAATGTTCGGATCGTTGGCGGTGACGCTGCAGCGACAGGCGGCCGCCTGGATGCACCACGATGCGCTTTGCGCGAAAGCCGTCATCCCGGTCGATATCCTGATATGTCCCCCAGGGGCGCGACACTTTGCGATGCAAATCAGCTTCAGGCGCGTTCAGGGCGGACAGGTCTGATACCAGGTCTTTCACCTCTCCAGCCCGGGCCAGAGGCGCGACCAGAACGGCATCTGCGGTCGAAACCACGATCATATCCTCAACACCTATACCGGTCAGCAGGCGGCCATCGTCGGATCGGAAATAGCTGTTTCTGGTATCGCGCAATTGCACCTTGCCCTGCAGTGCATTGCCATTGGAATCCTTGTCGGCAAAGCCATGCAATGCTTCCCAGGAGCCAAGGTCGCTCCAGCCCATATCGGCGGCAACTGTGGCCGCCTGATCAGTTTTTTCCATGACAGCGACGTCAATCGCGATGGAGGGGCTGGCAGCGAAGGCCGCTGCATCCAGTCGCGTGAAGCCAAGATCCAGGGAAGCATTGGCAAGCGCCGCCTGCGAATGGGTCAGCACATCGGGCGCGAAGGCTTCCAATGCCTTCAGCATAACCGAAGCGCGAAACATGAACATGCCACTGTTCCAACCATAATTGCCGGTATCCAGATAACGCTGTGCAGTGACGGCATCGGGCTTCTCCACAAAGGCGGCGACTGTTTCAACACCGGGCAGGTCCGATACAGGATCACCATGCCGGATATAGCCATATCCCGTCTCAGGACGGGTTGGCGTGATGGAAAAGGTGACGATGTAACCGGCACTGGCCCCATGAATGGCCGTTGCAACGGCACTCTGAAAGGCGGCATCGTTGGCTATATGATGATCAGACGGGAATATCCCAAGGATAGGATCCGCCGCGCGCTGCAACGCTGCATGACATGCCAGGGCGACAGCGGGGGCCGTGTTGCGACCCACCGGCTCCAGAATCAGGGGGGAGGGCGTAACACCAATTTCTGTCAATTGCTGACGGATCAGAAAGCGGTGGTCATCATTGGCGATAACGATGGGATCGCTGCTATCGGGCAGGCGCGCCAATCGCTGGGCGGTTTGTTGCAGTAAGGATCCCCCCCCGATCAAAGGCAGCAATTGCTTTGGATAGGTGCGCCGCGACAGGGGCCACAGGCGTGTGCCGGACCCACCGGACAGGATCACTGGACAAAAGGTAAATTCATTAGGCACAAAATGATCCTTTCCACAGGCCACAGCAGGCGCAGTCTACAAAGCCGCATATCCGATTGAAAGAGATTACAGTTTTGGCGTCAGCGGGCGACGCTCCGCGCTGGGTGGGTGTCCAAACCGGCCAGAGAAACTGCGGCTGAAATGAGCAGCCGAACTGAACCCGCTGCGAAACGCGATTTCGATAATGGGCAGGTCGGTCTGGCGCAACAGATGTCGGGAACGGTCAAGTCGCAATCCCCGATAATAGGCAGCAGGCGTCGTCTTCAGCCATTTGCGGAACTGACGCTCTAATTCCCGGGGAGAAATGCCCGCTGCATTGGCAAAATCCGCCATGGGACGGGGGTCTTCCAATGCAGCCTCCATCTTTTCAATGGCACGGATCAGGCGGGGGTTAAAGCCGCGCAATCGCTCTCGCAATGCCAGCCTTTGCGAATCGCCGGGTTCCCGGATACGGGAATAGACAAATTCGTCAGCAGCCTTTGTCGCCAGGTCCTCCCCATGCCGGTGACGGAGCAGGCTTAACATCATATCCAGACCGGATGTGCCCCCTGCCGCCGTAAAGCGATCCCGGTCAACGACGAACAGATCCTGGGTGAAGGCGACACGCGGGAAATGCTCAATATGGCTTTCCAGCATCTCCCAATGGGCCGTGGCGCGATAGCCGTCCAGCAACCCGGCGCTGGCTAGAATAAAGGTACCATTATCCAGCGCACCCAGGGCCGTGCCAAAACTGGACCAACGACGCAACAAGGCCAGGATGTCCGGTGTCGCTAGCTTTTCATGATCATAGCTGGCGACAACGATCAATGTCGGCAGCCGCTGGGCGGAGGCGAGGGAATGATCCACCCCCACATTGACCCCATTCGCGGCCTGAACCGGGGCCCCATCACGGGAAATCAACACCCATTCATACAGGGGCTTATCTGACAGCCAATTTGCCATACGCAGTGGGTCCAGCATCGCCGAAAACGCCAGCATGGAAAACTTGGGCAGCAGCAGGAAGCCAATACGCTCTGTCTTGTTACTTGGGGGCAAATGGAACATCCCCCCAAAATAAAGTCGGAAATCATCATGCTCAAGTCGGAAATTGATATGCAGACCTTTTGCCGCAGCGTAGGCTGCGATCCAATTGCCAAAGGCTGATCTGAAACAAAGGGAGGCGAAAGCCCAATGTCCGTTATGAATACTGAAGTTGTGATCACCTGTGCCGTCACCGGGTCCGGCGCGACCCAGGACAAGAATCCTGATTTGCCCAAGACACCTAAGCAGATTGCCGAAAGCTCTATCGAAGCGGCAAAGGCCGGGGCGGCCATCGTCCACATCCATGTGCGTGAAGACGATGGGACTCCCTGTCGGTCCGTCGCGAAATTCAAGGAAGTCTGCGACCGCGTGCGCGACAGTGGCGTCGATGTGGTCTTGAACCTGACTGCCGGAATGGGCGGGGACCTGACGCTGGGCCCGCCGGAAGATCCGATGAAGATTGATGATGCAGCCACCGATATGGCGCCCTGGTCAGAGCGTTTGGACCATGTGCGGGAATGTTTGCCGGAAATCTGCACATTGGACTGCGGTACAATGAATTTCGGCAATGGTAACTATATCATGACCAATACACCCCCGATGTTGCGCGCCCTGGCGCAAGGCATGAAGGACATCGGTGTGAAGCCGGAAGTCGAGGTCTTCGACACGGGCCATCTGTGGCTGGCAAAGCAGTTGCACCAGGAAGGCCTGTTGGATGATCCGCCGCTGTTTCAGCTGTGCTTGGGTATTCCCTATGGCGCGGAAGCCAATACAACAGCAATGAAGGCGATGGCGGATATGATGCCCCCCGGTGCCAACTGGTCGGGTTTTGGGATCAGCCGCATGCAGATGCCAATGGTGGCCCAGGCCGTCCTGTTGGGTGGTAACGTTCGGGTCGGGTTGGAAGACAATCTGTATCTGGAACGCGGTGTCATGGCGACCAACGCACAACTTGTGGAAAAGGCTGCCAAAATCATCGAGCTGATGGGCGCAAAAGTCTGCACCGCGCAGGAAGCCCGCGAAAAATTCTCCCTTAAGAAATTGGTCTGAGGAGCATATCCATCATGCGTGAGATTAAAACGATTGGCCTGGTTGGCGGCGGTGTCATCGGGGGCGGTTGGGCTGCGCGGTGCTTAGCCAATGGCTATGACGTGATTGCCTATGACCCGGCGCCCAATGCTGAAGCGATTATTCGGGGCAAGGTTGCCAATGCCTGGCCTGCCCTGACCAAGGTTGGCCTGCACAAAACAGCGTCCCAGGATCGGTTGCGGATGGCATCCAGCATTGAAGATGTGGCGAAAGCTGCTGATCTGATTCAGGAATCCGTGCCGGAACGACTGGATTTGAAGGTCAAGATTCACAGCCAGATCGATGCGGCGGCTGAGTCTGATGTACTGATCTGCTCCTCAACCTCCGGCCTGCTGCCCAGCGATTTTCAGGCGGAATGCAAGCACCCGGAACGGGTTCTGGTCGGTCATCCGTTCAATCCGGTCTATCTGTTGCCGCTGGTCGAAATTGTCGGCGGCAAGAAGACCAGCATGGAAAACAGAACCCGGGCAGGGGCGTTCTATGAATCCATCGGCATGCATCCGATCCAATGCCGCACAGAAGTTGAAGGGTTCCTGTCGGACCGTCTGCAGGAAGCCCTGTGGCGTGAAAACCTGCATATGCTGGCTGAAGGCCATGCGACGACCCAGGAAATGGATGATGCAATTATCTATGGACCCGGCCTGCGCTGGGCTTTCATGGGCGTCAACCGCACCTTTGCCCTGGCAGGCGGGGACGAGGGCATGCGCCATTTCATGCACCAATTCGGCCCGGCCCTGAAGCTCCCCTGGACCAAATTGGTCGCCCCGGAACTGACAGATGAACTGATCGATACAGTTGTCGAGGGGACCGATGAGCAATTGGCAAACACGACCATCCCGGAGATGGAAAAGCTGCGCGATAATTGCCTGATTTCGATCATGGAGGCCTTGTCTGAATACCGCGAAGGGGCAGGCGAAGTTCTGCTGCGCATCCGTAAGGCGAATGCACAGTGACAGTCCTGTCATCCTGGACCACTTGTGCAAACCGTCTCATTCTCATCCTGAGGAGGTGCGGTAGCGCCGTCTCGAAGGAGGGGCTGTAAGTAGGGTGCTTTCAGAGGGCCCACCCTTCGAGACGCTGCGCTCCTCAGGGTGAGGAGGCATTTTGTTAATGCACCGTCTTCCCGGACGTGATCCGGGGTCCAGGGCGGTAGGGAATGATTGGGCTTTAAGTCCCATCTGCGCGGGACAGATTGAAATGCATATATGGGAGGAAGTAAGCCATGGATTTTGGCGTCAGTGAAGAGCAGACCCTGATCATCGAAACCGCGCGTCGGTTTGTCGAAGAAGAACTCTATCCCTATGAGGAAGAGGTTGAACGGACCGATAAGGTACGCCCGGAATTGGGGGAACAGATCAAACAACGTTCCATCGAACTGGGTCTCTATGCCGCCAATATGCCGGAAGATGTCGGCGGTGGTGGGCTGGATACACTGACCATGTGCATGTTGGACCGCACTTTAGGGCGTGCCAGTATGGCGCTGAATTATATAGTTTATCGCCCCTCGAATGTGTTGCAGGCCTGTGTTGGGGAACAGCGGGAAAAATACCTGTATCCCGCCTGCCGGGGAGAGAAGGTGGATTGTTTCGCAATGACGGAACCCGGCGCCGGGTCCGATGTGCGCGGTATGAAATGCACGGCCAAACGGGATGGTACGGATTTCGTCATCAATGGCGTTAAGCATTTCATCAGCCATGCCGATTGGGCCGATTTCGTGATCCTGATGGCGGCAACCGGCGAAGAAGACAGCGCCCGTGGCAAGCGCAAGAAGATCACGACCTTCCTGGTCGACAAGGGCACGCCTGGATTTGTGATGCGTCCTGGCTATAACAACGTTTCCCACCGGGGCTATCACAATTTTATCCTGGAATTCGATGATTGCCGCATCCCGGAGAGCCAGGTCCTGGGGGAGGTTGATAAAGGCTTTGATGTCGCCAATGACTGGCTGGGCGCGACACGGTTGCAGGTGGCCTCCCTGTGTCTGGGGCGCTGTGACCGGGCGATGGAACATGCGCTGGACTGGGCGGCAAACCGCGAACAATTCGGCCAGAAGATTTCCAAATTTCAGGGTGTCTCCTTCAAATTGGCAGATATGAAGACCAAGCTGAAGGCAGCAGAATTGCTGACTTATGAGGCGGCCTGGAAATATGACAATGACTGCATGGAAGACATGGACGCTGCGATTGCAAAGCTGTCGGCGACCGAAGCCCTGGCCTTTATCGCGGATGAAGCCATCCAGATCCATGGCGGCATGGGTGTGATGTCAGAACTGCCCCTGGAGCGGATCTGGCGCGATGCCCGTATTGAGCGGATCTGGGAAGGCACCAGCGAGATTCAGCGGCATATCATCTCCCGCGCGTTGTTGCGCCCGCTCGGCGGTTAGAGGATTTTAGACCATGGCCCAAGGGTTGGACCGATTGTTACGCCCCCGCAGCATTGCGGTGATCGGGGGGCGCGAAGCAGAAAAATGTGTCGTGGAATGCCTGCGCATCGGCTTTCCCGGTAAAATCTATCCGATCAGTAAATCCCGACCCAGCATGGCGGGCATTCCAAGTCTTGCCAGTCTGGATGACTTGCCGGAAGCACCGGATGCGACCTTCATCGCGATCCCGGCAGAACCAACGATTGAGGCCGTGCGACAGCTCTCCGCCATGGGGGCGGGCGGTGTTGTGCTCTATGCCAGCGGCTTTGCGGAAACTGGCGCTGTTGGTCTGGACCGGCAAAAGCGCTTGCTGGAAGCAGCGGGTACGATGGGCATGCTGGGGCCAAACTGTTATGGCACGGTGAATTATCTGGAAGGGGTCGCCCTGTGGCCCGACGATCATGGCGGCCATCGACTGGATCGCGGCGTTGCCCTGGTCAGCCAAAGCGGCAATGTCGCGATCAGCCTGTCGATGCAGGAGCGTGGCGTGCCCGTCGCGCAATTGGCCGCCTTGGGCAATCAGGCGAAGGATGGCGTTCCCCAGATTATGCAATCGCTGTTGCGGGACGACCGAATTACCGCAATTGGCCTGTTCGTGGAAAGCGTTGGGGACATCCCCGGTTTTTGTGAGGCGGCGCAGGAGGCTGCCCGCAAGGGCATTCCCGTTGTCGTCCTGAAAACCGGAAATTCGGAGGCGGCGGCCCGGGTCGCGCTGTCTCATACCAGTTCCATGACTGGATCGTCGGCTGCGTTTAATGCGTTGTGCGATCGGCTGGCCGTTGTTCGGGCGGAGTCGCTGTCGCAGCTTTTAGAATATCTGAAGCTGTTTCATCTGTTTCCCGGTCTACCCGGCAATCGCCTGATGACCATGAGCTGTTCTGGCGGGGAGGCCGGTATCATGGCCGATATCGCCTATCAGATCGGTCTGCCCATGCCAGCCTTTTCCAGTGCGGCGCAGAATGCACTGAATGCCGTTCTGGGGGATAAGGTGGTGATCGATAATCCACTGGATTATCACACCTATATCTGGGGCAATCAGGCCTCTATGACCGCGTGTTTCTCTGCTGCGTTGGCTGACGATTTCGATGTCGGATTGCTGGCGCTGGATACCCCACTCCGGGAGGGGTTGGACCTATTCGGTTGGAAAGAGGCCGAGGCGGCGATCATTGCCGCCGCCTCGGCGACGGGGCGGCCGACCATCGTCGCGTCCAGCCTGTCCGAGAACATGCCACGCCGCCTTCAGGCCTCTTTCCTGGCCGCAGGCATTGTACCTCTGCAAGGGTTTGATGATGCCCTGAAGGCCGTTAAGGTGGCGGCCTGGTACACTGGTGCCCGTCGTCGATCCCTGAACCAAGCCCCATTACTGCCCAATACAGACCTGAACGGCGGCAAGGATCGCATGCTGGATGAGTGGCGCGCCAAGAAGGTTCTGTCCGCCCAGGGACTCTCGGTGCCACAAGGCGTCCTGGTTGCGTCGGAGACGGAGGCCGTCGCGGCAGCAGATGCGCTGGGCTATCCTGTCGTGGTCAAGGCCTGTTCTGCGACGCTGGCCCATAAGACAGAGGCAGGCGGCGTCGCCCTGAATTTGATCGACGGTCAGGCCGTGTCTGACGCTGTGACCCGTATGGAGGGGCTGGCCCCGCATTTCATCGTAGAAAAGATGGCCCAGAATGCGGTTTGCGAAATCATCTTAGGGATGACCCGCGATCCCCAGATCGGCCCCATGCTGATGATCGGTGCGGGCGGTATTCTGGCGGAATTGATTGGGGATGCCACAGTCTTGCTGTTGCCCGCGACACAGGCAGATGTTGAACGGGCGCTGGATCGCCTGCTGGTCGCAAAGCTGTTGGCTGGATTCCGGGGTAAACCTGCTGGGGATCGTCAGGCCTTGATTGACGCGATCATGGCGGTTGCCCGGTTCATTGAGGAAAACAAGGATCGACTGGTGGAAATGGATATCAATCCGCTGATCGTCCTGCCCCAGGGGCAGGGTGTGTTGGCGGTGGATGCCGTGATACGTTGGGTCGATGCACCTTAAAGGGAGGAGCTAATAATGTCAGAACCAATCAAGACCCATCGCAATGGCCGCGTGCTGGAGGTCACAATGGACCGCCCCAAGGCCAATGCAATCGATGCCGCGACCAGTCGGATCATGGGGGATGTCTTTGCCGCCTATCGCGATGATCCGGAATTGCGCTGTGCCATTCTGACCGGCGCGGGGGAGAAGTTTTTTTGCCCTGGCTGGGATTTGAAGGCCGCAGCAGAGGGGGAGGCTCCCTCATCTGATTATGGCGTTGGCGGTTTTGGCGGATTGCAGGAACTGCCCGACATGAACAAACCGGTGATCGCTGCGGTGAATGGCATCGCTTTCGGGGGTGGTTTTGAGATCATGCTGTCCTGCGACATCATTATCGCAGCAGAACATGCGACCTTCGCGCTGCCGGAAATCCGGTCGGGCGTGATTGCGGATGCCGCGACGATCAAACTGCCGCGCCGCATCCCCTATCATGTGGCGATGGAAATGTTGTTTACCGGGCGCGTACTGGATGCAGAGGAAGCGGCACGCTGGGGCTTTGTGAATGAAGTCGTGCCGGCCGATAAGTTGATGGAGCGAGCACGGGAAAAGGCAGAATTGCTGGCCGAAGGCCCGCCACTGGTGTTCGCCGCGATCAAAGAAACCCTGCGCGCCACGGAAGTCATGGGATTTCAGGAAGCCCTGGACCAACTGAATAAAGAAAAGCTGCCCACCATCCAGAAGCTGTATCATTCCGAAGACCAACTAGAAGGCGCCCGCGCCTTCGCAGAAAAACGCAAACCGGTCTGGAAAGGCAAATAGCCGTCTGGTGGGGATGAACGGTACAGACCATCGTCCTCCCGGACGGGAAGAGTAAACGCAGAGAGCGCAGAGAAGGCGCGAAGGACGCAGAGGGGATGGTGTGTTATGGGGAGCCATGTCTGACCTTCCGCCCCATTCTCATCCTGAGGAGGCGCGATAGCGCTGTCTCGAAGGAGGGGCTGTAAGTCCGGTGCTTACAGAGGGCTCCCCCTTCGAGACGCTGCGCTCCTCAGGGTGAGGGGTCGTTTGTCTGATACATCGTCATCCCGGACTTGATCCGGGATCCAGGGCGGCAGGTGCGATTTGTGCGTGTGGCCCTGGATACCCGCCTGCGCGAGTATGACGGGGATGTAGGGTCCCATTCTCATCCTGAGGAGGCGCGGTAGCGCCGTCTCGAAGGAGGGGCTGTAAGTCCGGTGCTTCCAGCGGGCTCCCCCTTCGAGACGCTGCGCTCCTCAGGGTGAGTGTACATTTGTTGACACATCGTCACCCCGGACCTGATCCGGGGTCCAGGGCGGCAGGCGCGATTTATGCGTGTGGCCCTGGATACCCGCCTGCGCGGGTATGACGGGGGGGGGAGCCATTCTCATCCTGAGGAGGCGCATTCGCGCCGTCTCGAAGGAGGGGCTGTAAGTCCGGTGCTTCCAGTGGGCTCACCCTTCGAGACGCTGCGCTCCTCAGGGTGAGGGCGCGTTTGTTGACACATCGTCACCCCGGACCTGATCCGGGGTCCAGGGCGGCAGGCGCGACTGGTGCTTGTGGCTCTGGATACCCGCCTTCGCGGGTATGACGGTGAGGGGAGGTCCCATTCTCATCCTGAGGAGGCGCGGTAGCGCCGTCTCGAAGGAGGGGCTGTAAGGCGGGTGCTTCCAGCGGGCTCCCCCTTCGAGACGCTACGCTCCTCAGGGTGAGGGGTCGTTTGTCTCGAAATACCGTCATCCCGGACGTGATCCGGGAGCCAGGGCGGCGGGTGCGAATGGTGCGTGGGGGCAATCTGGTCTGGGATTTCATAGGTTTTGTGCAGGTCCTTATGGTTGAGCAAACTCGTGAATGATGCGATGACTGTACTCTCGTGAAATTCTTTGGATTTCGGTATGTCGACACCATCCCCAAAGCTGGCTGCGGGTTTCTCCAACGCTGGGCATTTTCTGTTCCACTATTTTGCCGCGATGTATTTTACCATCGTTCTGGCGATAGAGCGGGATTGGCAGACGCCTTATGAGGCGCTGATGCAGCTTTGGTTTCCGGCCGCCATGCTGATCGGGTTCTGCGCCCTGCCGGCGGGGCGGCTGGCGGATCGCTGGTCCAGTCCGGGCATGCTGGTTGTTATGTTTCTGGGCATGGGCCTGTCCACGATCTTGTGTGGTTTTGTCGAGACACAGACCGCCCTGATGATCTTTCTGGGCGGCCTGGGCCTGTTTGGTGCGATCTACCACCCGGTCGGCATTCCCTGGGTGATCAAGACCAGCGAGGGCAAGACCGGTATGCGGTTGGCCTTTAATGGTATATTTGGCGGTATGGGCGCAGCCGGAGCCGCGATGCTGACCGGCTGGATCATTGAAATTTTTGGCTGGCGCGGAGCCTTTGTCATTCCAGGCGTTATCTGCCTGTCGATTGGCATTGCGATGTTTTATGCCCTGCGCACCGGTTGGATTGCAGAAGGGGCGAAAGTTGCCGCGAACCGCACCAGCAAAGCCAGCGCAGCGGGAAATTTGAAAGCCGTCGCCCTGATGATGATCCCGATGTGCATGTTGGGGCTGATATACAATACTGTGCAGAACATTATGCCCAAGCTGTTTGAAGAACGCATGGTTGATCTGCTGTCTGGTCAGATCGGTCTGGTCGGGACGGCAGTTGGGGTCGTCTATGGCATTGGGGCGACGATGCAGCTGGTTGGCGGGGTTCTGGCGGATCGCTATAACCTGAAACGGGTCTATGTGCTTCTGTGGCTGTTTCAGGCACCCCTGTTGTTTGTTCTGGCGGAATATTCCGGCATCCCGCTTGGGCTGGCGGCGGTCCTGTTGGCCATGGCGGGCACGGCGATTTTGCCGGCGGAGAATATGATGCTGTCGCGCTTTGCACCGGCCAACCATCAAGGCCTGGTATTTGGGGCGAAATTCGTTGTCTCCTTCGGGGCCGGACCAGTGGGCCTGTATCTGATCACACAAGTGCGCCATTCGACGGGTGAGTTCACCGATCTGCTGCTAGCCTATAGCGTTCTGGCCGTTCTGGTCACGATGGTGGCACTGCTGCTGCCGCGTCTGCCGGATGAAGAAACCCCGGTGGCGCCTAAAATGACGCCTGCTGCTGCGGAATAGCGATCACAGCTTGGTATCAATTGTTGTTAATGTGCCGTCTGTCGATGCGTTGCGATAGAAGCAACTGCGATAGCCAACGTGACAGCATCCGCCATCGCCCTGGGGCATGACGCGCAATAGGATGGCGTCCTGATCGCAATCGACCCGCAATTCGACGAGTTTTTGCACCTGTCCGGATGTTGCGCCCTTGTGCCAGAGCTCCTGACGGCTGCGGGACCAGTAATGCGCCTCTCCCGTCGCCAGGGTACGTTCCAGCGCCTCAGCATTCATATAGGCGACCATCAGCGCCTCGCCGGTATCGGCATGGACGGTCATCACCACAATTAAGCCATTGGCATCAAATTTCGGGGCCAGACGGCTGCCGGTTTCTAGCTCTGCCTTGCTCAGGCTCGCCGGGTCGGGGAAGGGCATGATAGGTCTCCAACGGAATAGGATTGGGCTTCTTTACACGAAAGTGCCGGGCAGGGAAAAGCTCTCGCCACCCAGACCCGTCTTAAAATGCGCAACGCCAGGGGCCTTGTTCCAATCAAGACCTCCAAGATCAAGATGGCGGATGCCCAGATCGGTCAAGGCGGGCAGGGCGCGCCACAGCAGCAGATTATGGACATGGCAGGCACGCCCCTCTGGTGATGTCCAGCCCACCTGATAGGTGGCCGCCACGCCATGCAGGACGAAAAATACCCCGGCTAATAAGTGATTGTCTGGGGCATAGGCCTGCAGACACAGGCCATCCTGCGTGGGAAGGCTGGACAGCATCGCCCCGCTGGGTCCTGAATATCCTGTGCTGGCCCGATGCGCATCGTAGAGGGCGAGAAGGGGCCTGGGGTCCTCTTCTATCGCACAGCGTATGTCGTGATCTTCTGCGCGGCGCAATTGGTTGCGGAAATTCTGGCGAAACCGTGCGCGCAGACTGTCCAAAGGCTGCTTCAAATCCAACCAGGCCGTATCATACTCTGGCAAGACTTGATGAAAGCCAGAGTCACTGAGTAGGACCTGTGTTGCGGGTCCATCTGGTAGCTCCGGCAAAATCGATAGGCGTTTAAGACGGCTTAAAGAATAGTGGGATTGCACGGCGCGCAGGGCGTCGATTCGATCTTCCGGCATGACAGGGTGAAAAAATAACGGACCCCGCAATATCTGTCCCAAAGTGAACAGGCCCAGCCGTTTTTGGTCGAAGACCTGCAGAAGACCGACCGGGCGACCATTTTTTAAGATATAGGCGCGGCGTAGCCCGTTAGCATCGCCAACCGCCATGCTGGCAGAGCCCCAGGACCAGCTTTGAAAGGCAGTGCTGCGGCCACAGGCTGTGATCCTGTGACGCCATGTCTCTTCATCGGGGCTTTCCCAATCCAGTTGGATCGTGCTCATCTAGCCATCTACGGAAGGGAGTGTGGTATGGGAGAACAGAAGCGCAGGAAACTGGCGGGACATGCTGCTCCTGGCGCAACGCAATCACGCCGGGGAAAAGGGCGCATGCGCATCACCTGGCGGGCCGTGGTCTTGTTTCTGGGGGCGATGCTGATCCTGGACATCCTGCTCTATGCCATTTTCCGGTTCGGATTTGGCGCCTGTTATGGCGTATTGTGCCTGTTGGAATAAGCCATAAAGCAGAGGGCGCGTCTATCCCAGTGCGGCCTCAATCGCAGCAACAGCGGTCGCCGCCGCGGCCCCATCTGGCCCACCGGCTTGTGCCATATCCGGGCGTCCACCGCCGCCTTTGCCGCCCATCGCCTCGGCCCCGGCACGTACCAGCGAAACGGCATCAAAGCGCTGCGTCAGGTCATCGGTGACACCGACCACTAGGGAGGCTTTGCCATCATTCACCGCGATCACCGCCACAATTCCAGATCCCAATTGCGTTTTCAGCTGATCGGCCAGGGGTTTCAATTCCTTGGGGGATACCCCATCCAGAACCCGGCTGGCAAATTTAATGCCTGCGATTTCCTTGGCTTCCTGCGGGGTACCGTTGCCGCCTCCGCCTGCTGCTAGCTTGCGAGTTAGTTCTGATACTTCTCGCTCCAGCCGCTTGCGCTCTTCCATCAGGCTGACAACGCGGTCGGTGACATCGGCGGGGCTGACCTTCATCTGCGCCGCGATGGATTTAACCCGGCTTTCCTGGGTTGCCAGATAATCAAGCGCCGCTTGCCCGGTCAGGCATTCAATGCGCCGCACGCCTGAGGCAACCGCGCTTTCGCTGATGATCTTGAACAAGGCGATATCGCCAGTGCGTCGCACATGGGTGCCGCCGCACAGTTCCGTTGAATAGACATGGCCGGACGCATCGTCTTTGGGCGCACCCATAGACACGACGCGAACCTCTTCACCATATTTTTCCCCAAACAAGGCAAGGGCACCGGCCTTAATGGCCTCGTCAGGTGTCATCAGGCGGGTGGTGACGGGGGCATTCATGCGGATTTGCGCATTGACCAAACGCTCTACCTGATCAATTTCCTCCAGGCTCAAGCCCTTTGGATGAGCAAAATCGAAGCGCATGGCGTCGGCATTCACCTGGGACCCTTTTTGAGTTACATGATCGCCCAGAACCTGGCGCAATGCTTCATGGGCCAAATGGGTCACGGAATGGTTGGCACGCAGCTTGGACCGGCGCTCCCCATCGACCAGCAGTTCCAGGGCATCGCCCCGGTGCAGGCTGCCTTCGGTCAGGGTGCCGATATGCAGCACCATATCGCCCAGCTTCTTCTGGGTATCGGTGACTTTGAACACCGCACCATCAGCGGTTTTCAGCATTCCCTGATCGCCCATCTGACCGCCACTTTCGCCATAGAACGGGGTCTGGTTGGCAATCAGGATCGCCTGATCTCCCTTTTCCAGAGTATCGACGGGTTTGCCATCCTTGACCAGGGCGGTGATCACGCCCTCAGCCTTTTCAGTTTCATAACCGAAGAATTCCGTGGCCCCCAATTGGTCGCGCAGGTCGAACCAGACGCTTTCTGTTGCGGCATCGCCGGACCCGGACCAGGCCTTGCGGGCCTTGGCCTTTTGTTCTTCCATCGCGGCGGTGTATTCAGCCTCGTCCACGCTGCGGCCCTGACCGCGCAGAATGTCCTTGGTCAGGTCCAGCGGGAATCCATAGGTGTCATACAGGGTAAAGGCCACACGACCGGACAGTTCGCCCTGTTCTGGAACATCTGCCAATTCTTCATCAAGAAGTTTAAGGCCGCGATCTAACGTGTTCTTAAAACGCGACTCTTCAAGTTTTAGCGTTTCTGTAATCAAGGCCTCTGCGCGGCGTAATTCTTCAAAATGACCGCCCATCTGTTTCACCAGAACCGGGACCAATCGATACATCAGCGGTTCTTGCGCGCCCAGCATATGGGCGTGACGCATCCCACGGCGCATGATCCGGCGCAGCACATAACCGCGCCCTTCATTGGAGGGCAGCACGCCATCGGCGATCAGGAAAGAGGCGGCGCGCAAATGGTCTGCGATCACCTTGTGGCTGGCGCTTTGCGGGCCATCTGGATCAACGCCTGTCGCTTCTGCCACGGCCAGAATGATGGCGCGCATCGTATCGATGTCGTAATTGTTGTGCTTGCCTTGCAGCACCGCAGCAATCCGCTCCAGCCCCATGCCGGTATCGATGGAGGGTTTGGGAAGCGCAATGCGATTGCCGGGCTCGATCTGCTCATATTGCATGAAGACCAGATTCCAGATTTCAATGAACCGGTCGCCGTCTTCGTCCGGGCTGCCGGGAGGGCCGCCTGGAATCTTGTCGCCATGGTCAAAGAAGATCTCGGAACAGGGGCCACAAGGGCCGGTATCGCCCATCTGCCAGAAATTATCTGAGGTCGGGATGCGGATGATTTTGCTTTCCGGCAGGCCAGCAATTTTCTTCCACAGATCAAAGGCCTGATCGTCTTCAGAATAGACCGTCACCAGCAGCTTGTCTTTCGGCAGGCCGTATTCCTTGGTCACCAGATTCCAGGCCAATTCGATCGCTGTATCCTTGAAATAATCCCCGAAGGAGAAATTGCCCAGCATCTCAAAGAAGGTGTGGTGGCGGGCGGTATAGCCGACATTTTCCAGGTCGTTATGCTTGCCGCCGGCACGCACGCATTTTTGCGAGGTGGTCGCGCGGACATAGTCACGATGTTCCTGACCGGTGAAGACATTCTTGAACTGCACCATACCGGCATTGGTGAACATCAATGTCGGATCATTCAGCGGCACCAGGGGTGAGCTGTCTACGATGCGGTGTCCATTCTGGCCGAAATAGTCCAGAAACTTGGCGCGAATGTCGTTGGCACTTGCCATGGTCATTATCCTTAGAAACACAAACCGATCCAGCCATCAGCCGGGCCAGAGTAAGTAGCCTTCTAACCCTTACTTGTCCAGAGGATGGCGGCAGGGACGCTGTATTCTTCTAGGTCTTCAGAAGTGCGCGCACCAACCCGGATCACCACAGAAGGGCGATGACCGGGTGATCCAAGCCATAGTGAATACCGACAACCACGCCATAGATCACACTGGCAACGGCTAGGATCTTCAGGTCATTGATCCACTTTCCGGGTTCTGGGCGCTTCCAGGCCCCCTCAGTGATGTTGATCAATGCCATTTCACCCAGTGCCCAAAGGCCTAGACCGCCAAATAGAAGGACAGAGGGCAGATCCCCGTTCACCAGCAGATGTGCAATGGACCACAGAATGACAGCGACCAACATCGGGTGCCGTATCTTGCTGCGCACCACGCCGCGCACGCGGCCAATTTCCATCAGAAACAGCGCAATCAACATCATTGCATTGTTCAAATGCCAAACCCATACCGGCAGGGCATACAGATAAATCAGTTCCGATTGCAGATAGCCAATCGTCATCAAGATAATGCTGATCAGAATGACTAGGGCGATGGCGATCTTTACCCGCTTTACTCCCCAGCGTTCGATCAAGGCGGCGCGGTGGGCGGGGAGGACCCGCTGATACAGATGCGCAAAGATCCACAGCCCTATACCGGATATCAACCAAATCATATCCCACATCCCTTCGCGTTTGTGTTTGCTGCGGCGGGGTATAGCCTATGCAAAATAAATAGGGAATTGCCGTATTGTGTCTATATGCTATGCATAAATGCATGAAATGGACATCGATCACATTCGACTGGAATCTGGCCAGGGCCTTTCTGGTCACGGCTCAGGAAGGGTCATTCTCTGCAGCCAGTCGCGCACTTGGATTGACCCAGCCTACATTGGGCCGACAGGTCGCGGCGCTGGAGCAGCATTTTGACGTGGCCCTGTTTGAGCGGACAGGACGCCGCTTGACCTTAACGGCATCGGGTCGGGAACTGCTGGATCATGTGCAGGCAATGGGGGAGGCGGCGACACAAATTTCCCTGACCGCCTCTGGCCATGCCCAAAGCGTTGAGGGGCATGTCTGTATCACGGCCACCGATGGTCTGGCGGCCAACCTGCTGCCACCGGCCTTGAAAATGCTGCGCCAATCAGCCCCCGGAATCACGGTGGAGATCATCGCGTCAACCGATGTGCAGGATTTGAAGCATCGGGAGGCGGATATCGCCATACGGCATGTCCGCCCCACCCAGGGCGATCTGATTGCGAAGTTCATCCGCAATGTTTCCATGCGCCTGTATGCGACGACGGCCTATCTGGATCAGATCGGTCGGCCCGGCCCACAGGATGATCTGACACAGGTGTCCTTCATCGGATATGAACGCAGCAATACCCTGATCGACCGATTGGTGGATATGGGCCTGAATATGCCATCTCTGGCCGATCAGGGTGCGTTGCGCATCACCTGCCAGACCGAAGCGGTAGCGTGGGCAATGGTGCAGAATGGTCTGGGATTAGGGGTGATGCCCGAAGAAGTCGCAGACCGGGTTCAGGGGATCGAGCGTGCCTTTCCCAGGCTGGCCCCAATGGCGGTTCCCATCTGGCTGGTCGCCCATCGGGAATTGCGCACCAATCGCCGCATCCGCATCGTGTTTGATGCCCTCAGCGAGACTTTGGCAGATAAGATCTAGTGTGCAGATCCGGGGGCTATTCTTACTTTCAGACCTCATTTGGTGCGTCAGAAATCGTGTCTTTTTTAAAACGAAATCGGCATGATCTGCCACGTAACCAAAATCGTAATGCTTTGAAAGATATTAAGAATTAACTCATTCCATAAGGATATGAATATGACAATGCCTTTCGAAAAGTATGGTTTGTCAACGATGCGTTGTCCGGACTGTGAACATGTAGAGCCATTGGTGTTTGATACGACACGACTGTGGTTTCATGTGCCAACTCAGGACAGTTTTGATAAATTGGCCAATTTGTGTGACCGCAAGGGCATACAGGTGGAAAAGCTTGGTGATCGATGCATTTCCCTGACGCTTTCCGCATCGGAATGCAATGCTTTCGTTGTGGCTCTGTATGGCAATATGACCCAGCACGAGTTGAAGAATGTTCGTGTCTTGACGACCGATGGAAAAGATCCCAGCGCACTTGATATCGGGCGTGTGGTCAATGGTGATGTTTTTGTAAACCGTATCAAAGGAAGCTGGATCATTGAAAAGGTCTGTGATGGTCAGGTCGAAACCTGGTATCAGCCGATCTATGATTTTCAGGATTTGGATACGCCCTTTGGGATGGAAGCCCTTTTGCGGATGCGCGACCAGAATGGTGCGATTATTCCACCGGATTATGTGTTTCGTGTTGCCGGAGACGCAGATGTCCTGTTTTCAATCGACCTGATCGCGCGGGCAACTGCGGTGGAGACGGCTGCGAAGGCAGGGTATCTGGGAAAAATCTTTGTAAATTTTAATCCCAGCAGCGTTTATGACCCGGCCTATTGCCTGCGCACCACGGCTGCGGCCATCAATGACCTTGGGTTAAAGCCCTCTGATATCGTTTTTGAAATAACCGAAACGGAGCGCATTACCGATACTGATCATCTTAAGGGCATTCTGAACTTCTATCGCCGTGCCGGGTTCATGTGCGCCCTGGATGACATTGGATCTGGCTGGTCCGGTTTGAACCTGCTGCACACATTCAACCCGGATTTCGTGAAGCTTGATATGGAGCTGATACGCGATATCGACACCGACATGTTCAAGCAATCGATTGTCAGAAACCTGATCAATATCGCCAAGGATCAAGGCATCAAAGTCATCGCTGAAGGCATTGAAACACAAGGCGAAGCAGAGTTTGTTAAAAAGGCAGGGGCCGATCTGGCACAGGGATATCTGTATTCAAGACCAGCGCCTGTTGCCACCTACCAGGATAAAGCACCCGACTGGTTTCGGGCAGCGTGACAAAAAGATGAGGTTAGCGTTAAAATGTCACCAGAATGGGATCACTTCTGGAGGTAGAAATATGAGCCGATACATTGTCACTGATTTAACCAGATTTTCTACACCAAAAGAAGTCTGCACTGCTGTGATCGATATGGCCACTGGTCAGTGCCTTAGACCGATGCCATACTTATTGAACAAGAGGGTCCAGGAATTAAATATTCATCCCGGAGCGATATTGGATGGTGACATTAGACTTAAGGATGATGCTAAAAATCCGCATATTGAGGACGCTTCACACGAAAACTTGAGATATGTTAAACCAGCGTCGAAAAATCAATTCAAAGTGATTCTGGAGCGAACATTATCTAATTCGGTTGCTACTGGATTTGGTATTCAGTTTGCCGATGGTCAAAAGCATATCCCTGTGGGACAACAAGCTACCTGTTCAATTATTACCATTAAAATTCCACAATCGGCCCTTCAAATTCACGAAGATAAATTTAAGCCTGGAAAAATAAGGGCGTCACTTACTGATAGCACAGGTCATTCGTTTCGCTATCTTTCTATCACCGATAGAGGTTTCTTTGATTATGCTAAGAAGCACCAAGAAGATGGAAAACTAAGCGAACTTCAAAAATTCATACAGTCCCAGAAAGAGGTTTACCTCAGGATCGGCGTTGGTCGCCGATTTAAATCAGAAGATAGAGACGGATATTGGCTTCAAGTAAACGGGATTTATACCTTCCCGGATTTTCTTGATGAGATACGGTCTTATTAGATCTTAATAGACGAATGAGAAGATGCGGATCAGGGTGGCGATTTTAGATATGAAGAATGCAGTATATACAGTAGGGCACTCGACTCACACGATTGAGCATTTTATTGAGATATTGCAACAGAATGGTGTCAGCGTGGTCGTGGATGTAAGATCGTC
This sequence comes from Hwanghaeella sp. LZ110, assembly GCF_048892525.1. Classification (NCBI taxonomy): domain Bacteria; kingdom Pseudomonadati; phylum Pseudomonadota; class Alphaproteobacteria; order Rhodospirillales; family Aestuariispiraceae; genus Hwanghaeella; species Hwanghaeella sp. LZ110. Next base: position 212,068 of record NZ_JBLZHT010000003.1, read on the forward strand.
TCCTTATAGCCGATTCAATCCCCAATTTAATAGGGAAACTCTTGCCATTTCACTACGAGAGCACGATATTAAGTACGTCTTTCTCGGTGAAGAGTTCGGCGCTCGGAGTTCCGACCGTTCCTGTTATATCAATGGCAAAGTTCAGTTCGATCGATTGGCAAACACCGACTTATTCCGCTCAGGAATAAACCGTGTTCGTTTAGGCGTTGAACGTGGGTACAGAATGGCACTCATGTGTGCAGAAAAAGACCCCCTTGATTGTCACAGAACCGTTCTAGTCTCACGGAGCTTAGAGAAAGAAGGCTTTTATGTTGTTCATATCCTCAGTGATGGATCAACAGAGTCTCAATCCTCCGCGATTGAAAGGCTGGTCAAGCAATTCAAAATGCATCAAAGCGACCTTTTTCTTTCTGACAGTGAACTCATAGAAAAAGCCTTCGAACGTCAGGAAGAAAAGATTGCATACGCTGAGGAGATGGAAATTTCCCAGGATGGGGCAATACAATGATAAAAATATTTACAATTGGTTTTACAAAAACTTCTGCTAGGAAGTTTTTTGATCGACTAAAGAGTTCTGATGCAAAAAAAATTATTGATGTTCGCTTGAATAATGTTTCGCAGCTTGCAGGTTTTGCAAAACGAGATGATCTTGAGTTTTTTGCAGATCAACTATGTGGGATGGCCTACGAGCATATGCCTGAATTAGCGCCTACTAAAGACATCCTCGACAACTACAAAAAACGAAAAGAAATGCCTTGGGAGGAATACGAAGGTATGTTCTTAAAGCTATTGGCGCAAAGACAGGTCGAGAAACTTGATCGGAACAATTTTGACGGCGGGTGTCTGCTTTGTAGTGAAGATACACCACATCACTGTCACAGGCGGCTTGTTGCAGAATATCTAAAAGACAAGTGGGATGACGTGAAAATCATTCATCTTTAATCCAAGGGATTAGGGGATTGAAGAGCTTCTCACCTTGGATCACCTAGCTTCGCAAATTTCTGGGATTTTGATTTATTTGGCAATGACCACATGAGCTAGAAAGCAGATAAACTGATACTTTTTCAACGATAGCCCTGTTTAGTTTCATCTTGTTGTAATTCTACAAAATGCCCCAAATGTTTTCCATGCTTAGTAAAGGCCCGTGAACAAGATTGTGTTTAGTGATTTATTGCAGAAGCTGCTGCAGAAAAATTTAACCTAAGCATTACCTTTGACTTCTGAGGTCGGAAAAAATTACCGAAACATTTGTGACAGATTTCTACAAGGCAGATTAAAACAAAAAAAGCGGCCTTCCGTTTCGGGAAGGCCGCTTTCCATTCGGTACGATAAGATCGCCGATTAGCGCTTCGAGAACTGGAAGCTCTTACGGGCTTTCGCGCGACCGTATTTCTTACGTTCGACCTTACGGCTGTCGCGGGTCAGGAAGCCTGCGGCTTTCAGAGGGCCGCGCAGAGCGGGCTCGAAATTGACCAGCGCGCGGCTGATGCCGTGACGCAGGGCGCCTGCCTGACCGGAGAGGCCGCCACCATTCACGGTGCACATCACGTCGAACTGGTCGACGCGTTCGGCTTCTTCGAAAGGCTGCTTGAGTACCATGCGCAGAACCGGGCGACCGAAATAGGTGACCTGATCCTTGCCGTTGACGGTGACCTTGCCGGACCCTGGCTTGATCCAGACGCGGGCAATGGCGTTTTTACGACGACCGGTCGCATAGGCGCGGCCGAATTCATCTTTTTGAGGTTCTGCCGGGGCGGTGGTTGCTTGTGCAACAGCCGCGCTGGTCACGCCCGTGGCGGTGCCCAGTTGGGACAGATCGGTCAGTGTTTGCTGTTCATCGGCCATGATTACTGGCTCCGCTTGTTCTTCGGGTTACGGGCTGCAAGATCCAGCGCCACCGGCTGCTGTGCTTCATGCGGGTGATCGGTCCCGGCATAAACACGCAGGTTCTTCATTTGCACGCGGCCCAGAGGACCCCGGGGCACCATGCGCTCAACCGCCTTTTCGACAACCCGTTCCGGGAAGCGACCGGCGAGCAGCTGACCAGCCGTGCGGCTTTTGATCCCGCCCGGATAGCCGGTGTGCCAGTAATAGGTCTTGTCTGCCAGTTTGCGGCCGGTGAGTTTCACCTTTTCCGCATTGATGACGATGACATTGTCGCCGCAATCGACATGGGGGGTGTAACCCGCCTTGTGCTTGCCGCGCAGAATTTTTGCGATTTCAGAAGCCATACGGCCCAGGACCATGTCCTGTGCGTCGATGACGAACCAGGTCTTTTGGACCTCCGCCGGCTTCATCGAATAAGTTTTCATCATTGCTGCCTGCCATTCTTAAGGGCCGGTCGCGCATGGGGCGCTGCCTTGGCCGTTTCGTCTGTTTCCCAACCCACGTCAGGGACGGCGGTTGATAGCCCCTGTCCGGGGGAACGTCAATGCCTGTTTTTCGGCCTATATTAAAAATAATCGTTATATTTCAATTAATTAACTTAACGGTATTATGATACCTCATAAAAAGTGACTGTTTTTGCGGAAAAAATCGCATTTTGGACCGATCAGAGTCATTGCGGCGGGATGGAATAAGTGCCGGTTACATGGGCACACATATCGTCTTCGCCCTCCGCGCGGATCTCCACCCGGCCGATTGCAAGGCGCTTACCCAGTTTGATCAGGCGGACATCCGCGATCAGGTCACGCTCTGCCGGTTTGCGCAGAAAATCGATGGTCATGTTGGTTGTGACCGCCAGCGCGACGGGCCCAATTGCGCCCATAACCGCGACATACATCCCGAAATCGGCCAGGGCGAACATGGCAGGGCCGCTGATCGTGCCACCGGGGCGAATATGGCGCGTGTCATAGGGCAGCCGGATTGTGGCCGTGCCCTTGTCGAATTCTTCAACGATAAAGCCATAATGGGCGGAGAAGGGGGCATCCGTATTGAGGATGTGATCTAATTGAGCCTGGGTAAGTTTGTCCGATGGCATATGTTTGATCCCTGAATGGTGTTTTATCCCTTTTGGTAGCAACGCCACGCGACTTGAACAAGCTGCACTGATCAGGGATGCTGTCGCAATGATCCTTTAGGTTGGGAGTGCTGAGAATGCCAACGGAAGACCCTTTGGTTCTGCGCCAGGATGACGGTGCTGTCGCGACGCTGACGTTGAACCGGCCCAAAGCCTATAATGCGCTGTCTCTTGGCTTGATGAATGCGGTGCTGGAGGCTCTGGCAAAAATTGATCAGGACCCGGCCATCGCGGTTGTCGTGCTGGAAGGGGCCGGGCGTGGCTTTTCCGGGGGGCACGATCTGAAAGAATTACAGGCCAATCCAAGTCAGGCGTTTCGCGAACAGACGTTCAAGACATGCTCCCAGATGATGCTGGCGATCACCCGTCTGCGCCAGCCGGTGATTGCGAAAGTGCAGGGGATCGCGACGGCGGCTGGCTGTCAGGTTGTTGCCACCTGTGATCTGGCGATTGCCTCAGATACCGCCAAGTTTGGCACGCCGGGCGTCAATATCGGGCTTTTCTGCTCCACCCCCATGGTCGCGCTCAGTCGGGCCGTGCATCGCAAGCAGGCGATGGAGATGTTGCTGACCGGGGAATTGATTTCCGCCGAAAAGGCCGTCTCCATCGGCTTGATCAACCGCGCCGTCCCAGAAGATGCCCTGGCAGTGGAAACCAGGGCCCTGGCGGATGTGATCGCATCGAAATCCCACAAGGTCCTCAAAACCGGCAAAGAAGCCTTTCACCGCCAGATCGAAATGTCGCTGGAAGAGGCCTATACCTATACAGGTGGTGTGATGGTGGAAAACATGAGTTACAGCGACAGCAAGGAAGGCATAGACGCCTTCATCAACAAACGCCCCCCGTTATGGACACATGAATGATGACCGCAGCAACCGCGCTTCAATTCGATCATGCCACAGACTATTATTCTGACGCCTATATCCGCGATATTCTGCGGGAAAGTCAGGTCTATGCCGTGGTGGGGGCCAGCACGAATTGGAATCGGCCCAGCTATTTCGCGATGAAGTATCTGATCCAGAAAGGGTTCCGTGTCATTCCGATCAATCCGAACTCTGCCGGAGAGACCCTTTTGGGGGAAACCGTGATCGCCAGCTTGTCTGGCGTGGACGTGCCCATTGATGTGGTCCAGGTCTTTCGCAGATCCGACCAGGTTGCGGGCGTCGTTGATGAGGCGCTGAGCCTGAAGCCGCGGCCCAAGGTGATCTGGATGCAATTGGGGGTGATCAATTATGAGGCGGCGGAGAAGGCTGAATCTGCGGGTATCAAGGTGGTGATGAATCGCTGTCCCAAGATTGAGTATGCGCGCCTTTCGGGGGAATTGGGCTGGAACGGCATCAATACGCGGGTGATTACGGCAAAAAAGCGGGTCATCTAGAGGGCCAAGCACCCACATAGCGTGCGCTAGGTCAGCAGATCGTCTTTCTTCAGGCCCAGCTTGACGATCTTTTCATTCAGGGTTCGGCGACCGATGCCCAGGGCTTCGGCAACCGCGTCCATGCGGCCCTTATGGGTTTTGATGGCCTGACCGATCAATTGACGTTCAAAGGCGGCAACAGCCTCGCGCAGGGTATCGGGGACTTCGGCGGAATCGCCATCGGGTCGGATGGCTTCAACCACCGATCCCCGCCCCCGTCTGGCGGCCAGGATTCGGCGTTCTGCAGCGTGGCGCAGTTCTCGCACATTGCCTGGCCAGTCATGGGCCAGCAGTGCGGCCAGATCATCGGTGCCAAGGTCTGGGGGATCGATTTCATACAACGCGGCGTATTGTTCCATGAAATAGGAAAACAGCATCGGAATATCTGACCGGCGCTCCCGCAACGGCGGCAGGGTCAGGGTGACGGTGTTCAACCGATACAACAGGTCTTCCCGAAAGTTCCCCGCAGCCACAGCGGCGTCCAGCTTTTCATTGGAGGCTGACAGAATTCGGATATCCGCCCGTTTTGCCACGGCGGACCCCAGGGGCGTGAATTCCCGCGTTTCCAGAATGCGCAGCAGTTTGGCCTGAACCGGCAGCGGGCAGGCGCCGATTTCATCCAGAAACAGCGTGCCGGTGTCGGCGCTGTCCAAAATGCCGGGAACGGCGTCAGCCTGGGCGTTGGCGGTTGTTCCAAACATGGAGGTTTCGAAAAAGGCATCCGGGATTGCAGCACAATTGACGGGAATGAAAGGCCCTGCGGATCGTGCGCTTAAATCATGCAGGGCACGGGCAACCAGTTCTTTGCCTGTGCCGGTTTCCCCCAACAGCATGACGGGAACGGCGGTTTCGCTGAGGTCCAGGACATCTTCCCGCAGGTTCTGAATGGCGGGCGCATTGCCCAACAGGACGCGATCCAATCCAGACAGACGGGCCAACCCTGCGCGCAGGCGTTGCGTGTCCAGGGTCAGGCGATGCTGTTCGGCGGCATGGCGCAGGGCGGTCAACAGGCGACGTGGGTCAAACGGCTTTTCCAGAAAGCTATAAGCTCCATCCTGCATGGCGGAAACTGCCATGGGGATATCACCATGGGCGGAAATCAGAATGACTGGCGGCGCATGGGTGGCGGACAGATCTTTCAACAGTTCCAGGCCACTCATGCCCGGCATACGCACATCGCTTAAGATTGCATCGGGTTGGAATGCCGGAATTCGGGTGGCGACTTGCTCGGCGCGGCTCAATGCCTCAACCTGCCATTTCGCGGCACTCAACAAATGGGTCAGGGACTCTCGCATCGCCTTGTCGTCATCCACCACGATGACGCGATAGCCTTCTCCGTCCCTTTGTGTCACGCCGCTTCTTTCTGTTCCGCCAGGGGCAGGTCCATGGCAAACAATGCACCCCCGTCAGGCTGGGATTGCGCTGTCAGACGCCCATCATGCTCTTTAATGATCTCAGTGGATATGGCAAGGCCAAGCCCCATTCCTTCACCCGATGCGCGGGTCGTCAGGAAGGGTTCCTGCAATTGCTCCAGGGAATAGTCGCCCAATCCCTGACCGCTATCGGCAACAGACAGAACCGCCCGAGCCCCTTTTACATCAATATCAATATGCAGGGTGCGTTTGTTGGTGGTTTCCATGGCCGCAATGGCATTGCGCACCAGATTAATCAGAACCTGCTCCAACCGCAGACGATTGCCCCGCACCAGCACGGGATGACCGGGGTGTGACAGGGTTAAATCAACGCCGGCATTCTGGATATCGACATCCAGAAGCTCCTGTGCGCCGGTCCAGACATCACGCAGGTCAATTTCGTCCAAGCGTTCATCTGTGGCTCCGGAAAAACCAGGTTTTGCGAAAAATTTCAATTGGTTAAAGATACTTTCAATGCGTGTCACCAGACCATTCAGCCGGTTCAAACGGTCCCTGCGACCATTGGGGTCATCATCAAATTCCGCTGCGGCCAGATAATTGCGCATCGCGGCAATTGGCTGCCCTAATTCATGGGTGACAGAGGCGGAAAGCTGGCCCAAGGCCGCCAGTTTGCTGGCGCGGGCCAGTTCAGAGCGGGCGCGTTCCAGGCGTTGCTCCGCCATTCGGCGTTCCTCGATTTCCCGTGCCAATTTCGCATTCGTCGCACGCAATTGGCGGCTGTCGGCCTGAGAGGCCTGCAGCGCGATGCGAATACGCTCTGACCGCAGGAAAAGTGCAATGGTCAATAGCACCGACGTTATGATCGCAATTACGATAACCACCATCATAGAGCGCTGCCAGATCGGGCTTTCATCGGTCAGAAAATGCAGTGTCCATCCCAGCTTTGGGATCGCGGTTGTGACATGCAGGTAATGTGCGCCATCCAGAATAACGGTGGACTCGCCCTTTACGGTCCAATCCAGAGGGGAGAGGGGTTCTGATCCAAACTGCCGATTTGCCCGGATTGCCGCGCGCCGATGGCTGTCGATCTCAGTTAAAGTATGATAGCGCCAGGATGCCTCGGACGACAGAACCACGACACCATCTGCATTAGAAGCAAAGACAAATTCACCGCCGTCCTTCCAGGACTTTTCCAGGTTGGACAGGCCCAGCTTGATCGCAATCACGCCCACAGGGGTGCCAATTTCATCCCGCACAGGCTCCGCCACGAAGAAACCGGGTAGAGAGGTTGTTGCACCAATTCCATAAAATTGCCCGCGAGAACCAGAAAGAGCGGCCTTGAAATAGGGTCGGAATCCATAATTTTGGTGCAGGAATGTGACCGGCGCATCATAATTGGAGGCACTGACGGTCAATCCCGTTCGATCCATCAGATAAATCGCATCCAGATCCGTTTGCGCCGCAAATCGGGACAGCCGGACGCTTAATGCTGCGCGGTCCTCACCCCGTGCCGCCTTTAAAACATGCGTATCGCGGGCCAGAACGAAAGGAAGATGCTGAAATCGCTCTAACGCGTTGACCAGAGTGCTGCGATACAGGGAAACACGGTTTTGCGCGCGCTGTAATTCCTCATTCGTGAAATACCCATAGGCCAGATAAAAGAGCGGGATCGCGCTGAGAACCGCCAGGACAACCAGGATAGCGATCCAGCGGCGGCGGAACGCCCCCATATTGAGGTCGGGATTTGTGGCGGTATTCAGGCGGCTCATTTCAGGATCAGGTCCAACCGGTTTGTGGAAGAACATTCTTAATTGTTGCACAGGATGGACTATTGCACAGACGGGCGCCATACGTCAGTCTTTTGCACGATGATAGAGGAGGGTGATAATGCCGGTTTTGAAGGTGTCTGGGGATTTTGTAACACAAGAACCAGGCTTTTATGACGAAAACGGGACTGCCTTGGCTTTTTTCTATTATCGCAATTGTGATCGCGCCTCTGACATCTTTTTAGACACCGTTGGAGTCGGGGAGCAGGCCCGGCGAGAGATCAATCGGTCTACCTATTCCGCAACAGCAAATCTGGTGGTCGCGGACTCTGTCCCTCAGAACACACCACTGCGGTTTGAAATATGCGTGACGCGCATCGGCGGGAAATCATTCGGTTATCGCACCCAGATGTTCAATGCCGCCAATGATACATGCTATGCGACCTATGACAGTGTTGCGGTTTGTATGGATATGACGGGGCCTACGCCAATCCCTCTGCCCGATGACGTGCGCGATCAACTGGGCAATTACATGCTTTGACAACCGGCAATGATGTGCAGTTTCGCGGACAGACGATAGCCTTTTGATTCCCGCACAGCCTGTAGGCGATGTAGAATATCGTCGTCCAATTTCCGTCTTTCCTGTGTGGACAGTCGATCCACGACATGCCCGAATGTCATTTCCAGCGGCGCATGCCAGAAGGGGACATCCAGGGGCGCCAGGGGCGTGAAACTGTGCGAGGTTTCTGTCACGTCCCTAAAACCGGCTGTTTTGAACAGAGCAGCAAGGGCACCCGGCGCGCCAAATCTGAAGATTTGAAAGTGATGGTCATCCGGCGGTTCTCCGGTCAGGGCCTCAACCGCATTGGATAACAGTGAGAACATGGTTTGGTCTTCACGTTGTCCCCAAACCATGAATGCGGCGCGCCCGCCCGGCATCAGGACCCGCCTGACATCCCTCAGGGCTTTCAATGGGTCTGGCACGAACATAATGCCAAAGCGGCAGATCACACGATTAAAACAGGAATTCCAGAATGGCAGGCGCTGCATATCTGCGGTGGTCAGGCGCAACAGGTTTTCGGTATCCCGCGCTTTCAGGGCGGTCAGCATGGCTTCGGCCAGATCTGTTGCAATCACCACCCCATCGGGACCCGCCAGTCGCGCTTCGGTGAAAGCAGGTTCTCCAACGCCAGAGGCAAGATCCAACACATGGTCGCCCGCCTTCAGCCCTGCAGCCTCCAGCAAAGGCAGATTGTATCGATCCGCCATTGTCGACAGAGTGTCGGAATGATTGGCCCAAGCCGTCGCCTTGGCATCCCAATGCTGGCGGACGGACTCCAGATCCAGGGTCAAATCAGTTCAATCTTGTCGGCCATTGGCCCCTTGTCGCCGGGACGTGCCTCAAAACGGACACGTTGGTCGCTTTCCAGGGATTGAATGCCGGCACGCCCCAATATGCGGGCGGAAACAAAAACATCCGCGCCGCCATTATCGGGTGTTACAAAACCAAACCCTTTAGAATCATTGAAGAATTTGACGGTTCCCTCACCACTTTCCGCAGGAGGGCCCGTTGGGCGACGGGGCGGGCGATCCGGGCTGCCATAGCCACTGCCAAACCCACCGGCGCGTGGCCCACCCGATGAGGGTCCCGACGTCGCCGTGGAGGTATCAACAGAATAGACTGTTGCGACCATCAGGCCTTTATCTCCCTGGGCAAGATCACAGACCAGCGTCGCCCCTTCGGCAATGCCATTGGCATCTTCTGGCGGGAGGACCGAGGCATGCAGAAACGCATCGCTGCCAGCCTGATCCTCCGGCACAACAAACCCAAACCCTTTGGTGGGATTGAACCATTTAACTTGAACGGTCACCCGCTCTTGCACGACTGCGGGTGGTAAACGGCTATTCATGGGAAACCTGCGCTCCTTCGCTATTCCCCGACCCTAGGAGTGTGTTCTTCTGATTGCCCCCACGGCCGTATGACTGACCTAACAGCTTATTCAAAAGCACAGAATAAGCCTAACATTAGAAAATATTAGGTCATTTTGTCGCGCGCGTCTATGGATTAAAGAATTTTTGAGGGCTGATTCGCGGCAAATGAAAAACCCCGCATCATGTTTTAATGAAGCGGGGTCTCATGAAACTGCGGCTCAGGTTTTGTCACTCGTCTTTGGATTACGAAAAATGTCCAAAGACGACAGCCGCTGTTCCCCTGCGCCCGGCATATGCCAGTCGACGCAAACGGGATCGTCTGAGCGGTGACCTGATTGCCTTAGCGGCGTGCGGTCAACTGATTGATCTCGCCACGAGTCAAACCGATATCGCGCAGCATGTCATCAGACAAGGCGTGCAACTGGTTTGCGGTCTTGCGACGCTCGCGGTAATCCGCAACGGCACTGGGTACGTTTTCGACGAATGCAATGACCTGATAGGCCGCACGGGCCAGCATGTCTTTTACGGTAACGCCGCGCTGGGCTGATTCAAAAGCGGTAACGGTCATGATAGGCCACTCCTAGACTTTGTGTTCCTGCGCGCTCTCCGGGGCGCGACAGGGGAACCAGTATGGTTCGTTTGTTAATGCCTGAAATGATCCTTAAGACCAATCTAAGCAACTGCATAAAACAGAGGGGACATGTGCAAAAACCGAATGGCCGATACGGCATGGGATTTGTGAAAATTAAGAAAAAGATAAATATTGAAGGTACTTAAAAATTTATACTTTCTACAGGCAAACAAAAACCCCATCACAGATTTCTCTGGATGGGGTTTTTTACTTTTTTCCGCACCGTCCTTAAGCGTTAGTCCTTAAAGACGTTTATGGTGTTATGCTTTCACCAATTTTTCGACGTCGCCGCGGGTCAGGCCGATATCATTCAGCATGGCATCGGACAGGCCGTTGATCTGGCGGATGGTCGCACGACGGTTCATTTCTGCCGAAATGCGGTCCATTGCTGATTCAGCGAAGGAGATCACGGCGAATACGGCGTCTGCGATCATGTCTTTCAGGGAGATGCCCTGACGATTGGTGTCGACGGTAAGGATGGTCATAACGGTCACTCCCTAAAGTAAGCAGTTGTCTGGGTGCAGGGCCCTCGTGGCCGCTGCGATGACGGGGAAATGCGCTTTTTCGCGACGGAATACAAATGCAGAAATAGAGTCAGGGGGATGCAAAATCGGAATAGCGACAAGACGGTCTGAAATTATCGATTTAGCGACAGAAATGGCAGGATGTTCTAAGGTGTTTGTAATTCAATTTTTTAGCAAGCTATTGATTTTATTTAACTATGTATTTTTTGCCGATATTTGATGGGAAATTTGTAAAATTTAAAACTTTTGTGAATTTTTAGTCTATGTGCGCCAGCCCGTGATGCAAAAAGCCGCCAGATTCATCCTTTTGAATGACTCAAGGCGGCTTTTTGCGTCACTGGAAAGGCATTTTCTGAATGCCAGAGGGGTTTATCTTATGGTTTTTGCATCGCCTGCAAGGCCGCCATAGGCCTTTAACATCCGCTCAAGCCATGCCTGAACCGGGTCACTGTCTTCAAACAGGGTATGCGTTGTCACGCATCGCAGCCATTGCAGGGGCGCAAAGGCCATGTGATCGGAAAATAGCGGCGCATCGCCACCCAGATAGGATTGTTGCGACAGCATGCTGCGCAACGGGGTAAAGGCCTTGCGCAGGGCATCAATTCGTTCGACCGGGTCACCGCAAATGTCCTCTAACGCCTTGCCGAACCGGGCTTCCCGGGTTTCCCGGAAATAGGCCTGGTCCTTTTCATCCAGCAATTTCCAGACGCCAAATACGGCCAGGGGCGCGCAGGCGGGGAATATTGCGGTATCGACCCAGTGGCGAATAAAGGTCACACCCGCCAGACCCGCATCACCGCCAAACAAGCTGGGGCGATCCGGATAGGCATTTTCCAGATAGATCGCGATGTCCCAGGAATCGATCACTGTTGTGTCATTGTCTTTGATGACAGGGACCTTGCCTTGACCGGAAAAGGCGATCTTGTCTTTTTCCGTAAAGCGCCAGGGAATGGTTTCAAAGTCCAAGTTTTTGTGGGCAAGCGCCATTTTGGTGCGCCAGACATTCGGACTGAACAGGATTTCAGGGTCTTTGCCACAAAGTTCATAATGACTGATGGCCATGGCTGGCGTCTCCCTATCAGGATCGGTGTGAAGTGTCCGTACAGAATGTGCGGTTTCAGAATATGCGACGCACTATACGGACCTGCCGGGAATGCGCATCCTCAAAGTATAAAATTTGTGATCACGAATTTGGCAAAGCTGCTTTGACTTCTGATCGAAGGGCCTCATCCGATGGGCGAACCGTGGAGGGAAATGATCCAACCAGCGCCCCCTGACTGTTGATCAGGTATTTGTGAAAATTCCAGCGCGGTGCCTTTTCAATCCCCATTGCGGCTGCGGCCCAAGCGTAAAATGGATGGGCTTGGTCTCCCTTTACCGAGACCTTCTGGGCAAGGGGGAAGTCGATGCCGTAAGTTCCTTCACAGAATGATTTGATCTCATTTGCGGTGCCGGGTTCCTGACTGCCAAAATCATTGCTGGGCACGCCGATGACGACCAGACCCTGATCCTGAAATTCATTCCAGAGCGCCTGTAAGCCCTTGTATTGGTCCGTAAATCCGCAAAACGAGGCCGTGTTAACGATTAACATGGCCTTTCCCTTATAGGCCGCCAACGGCAGGTTACCGCCTTCGATTGATGCAAAGGTAAAATCATAGGCTGATTTCTGCATGGTTTCCGCCTGTGCTGGAATAGGGGTGAACAGTCCTAGAATCGCTGACCATGTCGCAATGATGGCGCCTGCCACGGTATATAGGAATTGATTTCGCATATGTCCTGTTACGCTGTGCTTTTCGGACTGGATTTGCCCATCCTGCGTCGATATCTGGCGTAAGACTAGCAGCTAATTGATCCAGGGGGAATTGTTGTAACAGATTTGCAACGGGTTGGCGTTGACCTGTGCCGGTAAAGTCGGTATGACCCGCGCGTCCTGACATTATCGGATGGACCTGTTGGGGTGTAGCCAAGCGGTAAGGCACTGGATTCTGATTCCAGCATGCGAAGGTTCGAATCCTTCCACCCCAGCCATTTTACCCTCGCGCAAGTGATGCGCGGATATTGAGGGACAGCATGGCAAAAAAATCGACCGGTCCTGGCGGTGGTGGCAAAAGAACCAACCATAACGTCAATGATGCCCGCGGATTGCAGGTTCGGGTTAAAACGGCCCGGGGGCGCAAACTGTCTTCGACCCTGTGGCTTCAGCGACAGTTGAACGACCCCTATGTGCTGGAGGCGCAGCGCCTGGGCTATCGCGGTCGTGCGGCGTTCAAACTGGCAGAGATTGACGACAAGCATCAATTCCTGAAACCCAATGCCCGCATCGTCGATCTGGGCTGTGCGCCCGGCGGCTGGACACAGGTTGCCCTGGAACGGTGTGGGGAGACGGCCCGTATTGTTGGTATTGACCTGCTGGAATGTGACCCGATCCCCGGCGCAACCTTGCTGGTCGGGGATTTTATGGACGACGATGCGCCGGATCGATTGAAGGCCGTGCTGCGCGGGCAGGCGGATATTGTCATGTCCGATATGGCGTCCAATACAACAGGACATCCCCCAACCGATCATTTGCGCGTCGTGGCACTGGTGGAAACGGCCTACCACTTTGCAGCCGAAGTCCTGGCCCCGAATGGCACCTTTATCGCGAAGGTATTTTCAGGCGGTACAGAAAATGACCTGCTGCAGATCCTCAAGAAGGACTTTACCAAAGTCTTTCATATGAAGCCGAAATCCAGCCGGAAAGAATCTCCTGAAATGTATGTGGTCGCTGTCGGATTCCGCCGCGAAAATGGCGAGCAATAATTTTAAATTATTTCTTTAAGTTGTGATATTCTTCTACCCCTAATCTAACAGATAGGGGGCTGTCATGTTGTTGAAGGAAACGCGTCTGCTGGGGAACCAGCAGGATGATACAAGCTTTCACCTTTCACTTGTGATGGCCGGGGCGGTCTCTGCCGGGGCCTATACCGCCGGGGTCATGGATTTTCTGATCGAAGCGCTGGACGCGATGGAGGCCGCACGCGATGACGGGGATCCCAACATGCCGGCCAACCACAAGGTATCGATTGACGCCGTCCTTGGGGCATCCGCCGGAGGGATTTGCAGCGCCTTGCTTCCCTCCATTGTGCGCGGGCCTGTAAAAGGGGTGCGGGGACCCCTATACCAACAGGGCGCCAAACATTCTGTCTTGTACAAGGCCTGGGTTGAGAAGATCGATATGAAGGGCTTGTTGGCCGATGATGACCTGCGCGATGACCAGCCGCTGTATTCGCTGTTAAATACGGTTGGAAAAGACAGCCTGGACGGCATACGCGATGATGCGATTAATCTTCAGAAAACCCGCACTGTATATCCGAAATGGCTGCGCCAGCCCCTTCCGGTTTATCTGACCACAACAAATCTGCGCGGGACGCCCTATAATCTGGATTTCAATGCGATTGAAGGGCGCAAACACAACATTTCCATGCACAAGGATTATGCCAGGTTTGTCTTTGGGGAAACCAATCCAGGCTGGACCGGTCACACATTTGTTGATTTCAACACCAATGGGCCAGGGTCTGGATTCAGGGATCTTGGAAATGCGGCCCTGGGGACATCCGCCTTTCCAGGGGCCCTGCGGGCGCGAAAAATCAAAACATCGAGAGAGTTTTATGAACAGGCGATCTGGCGGGTTCCGTTAGAGAAGTGTGAAGGGGATAACTGTACCCAAGACCGTGTGATTCCGCCGTCTTTTCCAAAGGATGTGTCCAAAGACTTCGACTATTGGACGATTGATGGGGGTGTCTTAAACAATGAACCATTTGAGATGGGACGCCATTTGATTGCCGACAGTACCGGGCGTAACGAGCGGGATCCGGTGCTTTCCACCCGTAAACTGCTGATGATCGATCCCTTTCCAAATGACTATGATCCAGACCCTCCAGAGAACGACCAAGCCACAATACCCTATGTTCTGATGCGAATGATTTCCGCATTGAAGCAACAGGCCCGCTTTAAGGCGGAAGATTTATCCATCCTTCAAAAATCGGCCAGCCGATATGCTATCGCGCCAAAGCGCTATGAATTGAATGACACGGGAAAGCAGGCTCTGGCGGCGCTGCCGCTTGCCTGCGGCAGTGTGGGGGCGTTTGGTGGATTTCTGGATATCAGTTTTCGCCACCATGACTATATTCTGGGCCGCATGAATGCCCAGCGATTCCTGTCGGGTTGGTTTGCCGTTCCGGTCAGTCATCGATTGGTGGAGCAGAATTGGTCGCCCGCACAAATTGCCCATTGGCAGTTTGAGATTACAGATCCTGAAGACAAGACCAATATCCAAAAAGTGGTGCCAATCATTCCGCTGTTCGATGGATTGGGGGATATGGGCGCAATTGGACTCGACCCCAATGCCCGGATATTCACGCCACCCTGGCCCAAAGGGTTTGAGAAACGTCTGCCGGAAATTGAGAAATGGGTCAGCAACCGTGTTCATGTCGTCGGAAAGGCCCTGATCCGGTCATCCGGGTTCGGCGTGTTCTTTCGGGCCATATTGCAGGGTGCGTTAAGGTTGTTTCTGCGACAGCGCGCGGTTGAGGCGATTATGGACGCCCTTATCGCCAGTCTTGTTGAGGCCAAGCTTGTCCCAAAACCCGTCGAGGAGAAGAAGACCGCGAAAGAGTCAACGAACTGGCGGGAGGGCGGGAATTAGGCTGTTAAAGCGCGATAGCATCATCGCTTTGGCCTGATCTGGTGGGATTGGGGTGGGATCAAAGCGACCGGTGATTTTAACCGCTGGTGGCTTGCCCCACAGCTTCCTGGCTTCTTGTTCGGAAAAGCCGGCAATGCCCGTCGCCTCGATCCGGGCGGCATGCAGGTCTGCCTTCTTGATCAGGCTCTTGATCTTGGCGGGCAGGGTGGGGGGTAGGCCGAAACGGATATGGATTGCCTGCTGCAGCCGATCTTCCATTTCGCGGTAATCCAGGCCAATCGCAGTTTTGAAGGGGGAAATCATATCCCCAACGACATATTCTGATGCATCATGCAGCAGGGCTTGTAATCGGTGTGTGACGCTTAATTGGGGTTCCAGTTCTACCGCCAGGGCTTCGACCATGACACTGTGCTGGGCAACGGAAAACGCCCATTCCCCAGTTGTTTGACCATTCCAGCGCGCTACCCGGGACAGGCCATGGGCGATGTCCTCGATTTCAATATCAACCGGGCTGGGGTTCAGCAAATCCAGACGCCTGCCGCTCAACATGCGTTGCCAGGCGCGTGTGTCCTTTGGCGTGCGACTCATGACAGAAAGGGCTCCAGCCAGGACAGTCCGGCCCAGCTGTCCCCGCGTGGATTGTATTCGCACCCGACCCATCCATCATATCCCAATTCATCAAGCCGTTGAAAAATATAAGGATAGTTGATCTCTCCAGTATCAGGTTCATTTCTGCTGGGGACCCCGGCGATCTGGATATGTCCGATTTTCTGGATATGACGCTCAATCGTGGCGATCAGGTCTCCCTGCATGATCTGTCGATGATACAGGTCCAGTTGCAGCATTATATTCTGGGCCGGGACATTGCCCATAATGCGGAAAGCCTGTTCCGTCTTGTTCAGGACATAGCCGGGCATGTCCCTGGTATTGATCGGTTCCAGCATCAGGGTGATGCCATGTTTGGCCGCTTGTGGCGCGATACGGCGTAAATTGCCTTCAAGCGCGGATAGATTGACCCGGTCGTCCAGAGTTGTTGGCGCGATCCCGGACATGACGTGGAGTTTCTTGCAGGATAAGGCGTTCGCGTAAGTCAGGGCCAGGTGAAAGCCTCTTTCAAACTCAGCCTCGCGGCCGGGCAGGGCGCCGATCCCCCGATCCCCGCGCTTCCAATCCCCGGCGGGCAGGTTGAACAGAACCTGGGTCAGGCCGCTTTTTTTGTGGGCGTCTGATATCTCATCAAGGGGAAAGTCATAGGGAAAGAGGAACTCTACCCCACTAAATCCAGCGTCGAGGGCGGCCTCAAACCGTTCCAGAAAGGGCAGTTCCGTAAACAGCATGGAAATATTCGCCGCAAAGCGGGGCATAGGGGATTATCATCCTTATAGAGTTGTTTTATCGGCGTTTAGCATTACGGGCGTTTGGCATTACAGGCGTTTAATCGTGCGAATCTCATGGCCTTCGATGCGGATAATATGCGCCTCAAAATCGCTTAAGGTCCAGACCCTTACAGCCATGTCGGTCGCATTGGCATGGATCATCCTGTCACGATCCATCATCATCCCTACATGACCTGGCCAGAATATTAAATCTGTTGCCTGCAGGTCTGCGCGGTCAATCGCGCTGCCCAGTTCTGCTTCCTGCATGTCACTGTCGCGCGGGCAGGGGATGCCGCAGGCTTCCAATGCGAATTGTACCAGGGCGGAACAGTCCATTCCGTCACTGGACCGGCCCCCCCATAGATACGGGACACCCAGGAACCGCATGGCTTCTGCAACCGGGTCCTTGGCTGTTTGTGAAGCCGGTACCAGATGCGCCAGGGCAACCCATTGTCCATCGGCCAGTTTCGCCCATTTTTCGGTTCTATCAATCACTGTCACCAGCGCACCATAGGGCAATGCGGCAAGGGCGAAGCGTTTCAATTCCGGTGCGGGATACAAATGACTGCGGATCGTGTTGACCCGGTGGGTTGGGGCAGGTGCCCCGAATATCAGTGCCCCCTGATCAATATAGCCGACATAGCCATCGCGCTGGGACTTAACCCAGGCCCAATTATCGGCCCGGTCAAAGACCAGGACAGGTTCCCCCATTAAAAATTCAGTGTCTCGGGGTTTTGCGTGATTGGGCGTCAGGCGGGCAGGGACGATCGGTTGGCAGATTCGTGCTGGCGCACCTGTAACATAGCGGTCAGCGGGCACAACCCCTTCCAGGCCAGCTTCTGCAAGGTCGCTGCGATAGAGATTGCGACGTCGATCCGGTAAGGGCGATACGGTTTCAGCCACCGCCGCCTCAGAAGGCCTTGAAGGCCAGTGTCGTGAAAGTATCGCGAACACCGGGCAGTTTTTGAATCTGGTCGGTCACAAAATGCCCGACATCGAGCTCTTCCGGCAAATAGCATTTCATCAGCAGGTCATATTGTCCGGACGTCGAATAAACCTCAGACACATGCTCCACTTCCTCAATGGCGGCTGCAGCGGTGGTATAGGCGACCCCAAGGTCGCATTTTACCTGAACAAAGAGCGTGCGCATGGATGACTCACTTTCCTAACAATCCAAAAATCGGCCCGGCGATTACCAGCAATACCAGACAAAACAAGAATGCCCCGCACCAGGGTTCCGGTGCAAGTGAAACCCTGTTAAGGGACTTGGATTATCGTGCGCGCAGCAAAAAGGCCGGGACCTGCTCTGTCTTACCAAAAGGTTGATCAGAGATATCCGGCAGCGGATCTTCATTCGCCTCTACGCCCGGATTGCGGGACCGCCCACGACCACCCTGGCGGTTTGAGGTCGAGTCAGATTTCGACTGACTTTCCTTCGCCGGACGGTCATTGCCCGAACGGTCATTATTTGAGCGCCCCTGACGTGGAGACTCGGACGCATCGTCAGATTTTGCCCGGCTTCGTCCTCGTTGGCCACGGGTGCGGCTGGGGGCTTTGTCTTCGGGTTGATCCTGCGAGGCTGGATCCTGGGCACCTGAATTCTGGGCGCCTGTATCTTGATTACCGGCATCATCGTTGGACGATGCACTCTGCGACGACTCTGTCTGTTCGTCGGAGGCACGCTTGCTGCGTGATCTGGACCGGCGTTTGGGGCGGTCTTGTGATGGTGCATCATCTTGCTGTTCGGGGGATGCTTTTGTCTCGTCGACAGGTGCATCGCTGCCCAACGCTTCCGTGACCTCAGTCACAACCGGAATTTTCTTACCGATCAGCTTTTCAATACCACCGACAAGGCGCATTTCCGATTCTGTCGCCAGTGTAATTGAAATGCCGGATCGTCCTGCACGGCCCGTGCGACCGATGCGATGGACATAATCCTCCGAATGGGTTGGGACGTCATAATTGAAGACGTGGCTGACGCTTGGGATGTCCAGGCCTCGGGCGGCGACATCGGAACAGACCAGAACCTGGATTTCGTTGTTCTTGAATTTCTCAAGCCATTCCAGGCGCTTGTACTGATCCATATCGCCATGCAATGCGCCAGATGAAATCCCAGCCTCTTCCAGGGCGCGATACAGGGTCGCGACATCACGCTTGCGGTTACAGAAAACCAGCGCGTTGGAAATGGTTTTATCCTGCAACAGGCGATACAGAACCTTGCGTTTCTGGCGGCCATCCACTTTCAGCAGGCGTTGTTCGATTGTGTCTGCGGTGCTGGCCGGGGCGGATACGGTGATTTCTTTTGGATTGCTTTGGAATTTAGAGGCCAGCTTGCGAATTTCCGGCGGCATGGTCGCGGAAAACATCAAGGTCTGGCGTAGCGGCGGCATCAGGGATACCAGCTTTTCCACATCAGGAATAAAGCCCATATCCAGCATCCGGTCGCCTTCGTCGATGACCAGAATTTTCACGTCGGTCAGGATTACCTTGCCGCGTTCGCAATGGTCCATCAGGCGGCCCGGGGTTGCGATCAGAACGTCAACGCCGCGGTTGATCTTGGCTTCCTGTTCACTGAACGATACGCCACCAATCAGCAGGGCCATGTTTAGTTTGCAGTATTTGCCATAGGTTTCAAAATTATCCGCAACCTGTGCCGCCAGTTCGCGCGTCGGTTCCAGAATAACCGTGCGTGGCATCCGGGCGCGGCCGCGGCCCTGGCTTAGAATATCAATCATTGGCAGTGTGAAGGAAGCCGTCTTGCCAGTTCCCGTCTGGGCACAACCCAGAATGTCCCGATTCATCAAGACATACGGAATTGCCTTTTCCTGGATCGGCGTCGGATGTTCATATCCTGCATCGGCAATGGCCCGCAGGAGTGCATCACTTAAACCTAAATCTGCAAATGTTGTTGTCATGCTTTCCTTCTTCGTCGGCCCTCAAAAAGGCCGGGATTTCTGCGCTTTCGATTGCCGCGGACTATAGGCCTCATGCTTACCCTGTCAATCTATGCCGACATCAGGAGGCCGCAATTACCCGGCGAGTTGCCCAACTGTTGCCGGAAGGCTACGTTTTCACCAATATTTGGGCCTTTTGGGAACAGGAGTGACGAAAATGCTGATGAAACGAGAACGCGCGTCGCTGTGCGTCATAGACATTCAGGAACGGTTGCTACCCGTAATGCATCAGGGCGACCATGTGCTGAACGCCAGTTTGAAGCTGATCGAAGCCGCGCGGCGTCTCTCAATCCCAGTTTTGTGCAGCGAACAATATCCAAAAGGACTGGGTCCTTCCGTTGCGCCCCTTGCAGCGGCCCTGACAGAGGTGGAGATTTTCGCCAAGACCCATTTCTCCTGTGCCGATGAACCGCTGATAACGGAGGCCTTAAGCCGGTCGCGGCGGCGTCAGCTGGTGCTGTGCGGGGTTGAAGCGCATGTCTGCGTCCTGCAATCCGCCCTGGGCTTTCAAGCCGCCGGATATGAAGTCTTCGTTGTCGGTGACGCCATATCCAGCAGGTCGCCCGACAGTGTTCAGGCAGCAAAGGCCAGGCTATTGCAGGCCGGTATTTCTGTCGTCACCTTGGAAATGGTGGTGTTCGAGTGGCTGGGCCAGGCCGGAACACCAGAATTCAAGGACCTCCGTGGATTGATTTCCTAACTGCCAATCATCTGCTGGCAATTGAAATCGCACCGATCCCGTCCTTCTGGATTAACAGGCAGAAGCATGCGCGTTGCGAATGCAAAGGCATCTTCAAAGGCCTTGTCCCCCGGCTTTGCGCCCGCAGGAATTGTCACCCAGACATCGCTATACGGTTTGCCATAGCGGCAATAGGCCAGCAGGGCGGTATTGGGATCGCCTTTCGCACTGGAAACGGCGGTTCCGTCACACAACTTAAAGGCCAGGGCATCCGGGGCGGGCTGAAACAACACCGCAGCATGATGATCCTTGTCCCAGTTTTCCACTGTTCTGGCGTAAAAGCGCAGGGGCGGGCCTTCATTGTGTTGATCCATCGCAGAGGCCACAGATTGGCCTAAATCTGGCGAGGACATACCCGCAAAACTGCCGATTGTCTCAACGCTGACCCCGGTCTCGTAATGCTTGGCGATGATTTCCTGTTGGCGATACAGCGCGGCATAGCTTTGTTTGTAAACCGTGGCCCCGGTTCCTGCGCAAGACGCTAGAATCATAGCAGCACAGAGAAGTGAGACAGTGCGGGAGGTCAGACGAATCACATCGATTTCCTTTCGGATTGAGCCCCCCAACAGAATAACGATCTGGGCGGTCGAATGGATCACGTCAAGGGCAGGGTGCTGTCAAATCCCCGATCAGACATCCAGATCATCGATAAAGCGGGCGTGATCCTGGATATATTGGAAGCGTAATTCCGGCTTTTTCCCCATCAGGGTTTCCACCAACCGCGCGGTGCGGCGGCTTTCCTCCAATTCGTCTTCCCGGCTGCGATCTGGCAATTGAACGCGCAGCAGGGTGCGACGCGCCGGGTCCATTGTGGTTTCCCGCAATTGCGCCGGGGGCATTTCGCCAAGACCCTTAAAGCGGCTGATATCGACCTTGGAATTCGGTTTGAATTCAGATTTCAGCAGCGCGTCTTTCGACACGTCATCCATGGCATAAACCGACTTCCCGCCCTGGGTCAGACGATATAGCGGCGGTTGCGCCAGGAACAAGCGCCCGGATTCGATCAACCCCGCCATTTCGCGATAGAAGAATGTCATCAACAAAGAGGCGATATGTGCGCCGTCGAC
Source organism: Hwanghaeella sp. LZ110 (assembly GCF_048892525.1). Lineage (NCBI taxonomy): Bacteria > Pseudomonadati > Pseudomonadota > Alphaproteobacteria > Rhodospirillales > Aestuariispiraceae > Hwanghaeella > Hwanghaeella sp. LZ110. Next base: position 233,550 of record NZ_JBLZHT010000003.1, read on the forward strand.
ATCGGCATCGGTCATGATCACGACCCGTTCATAGCGCAGCTTGTCCAACTGGAAATCCGCCCGCGTGCCACAGCCCAGCGCCTGGATGATATCTTTAAGTTCCTGATTCTGCTTTAACTTATCCGCAGAGGCGGAGGCGACGTTCAGGATCTTGCCCTTCATTGGCAGGATCGCCTGGGTCTTGCGATCCCGGGCCTGTTTCGCACTGCCGCCCGCGCTATCGCCCTCAACCAGGAAGATTTCCGTGCCTTCAGCACTTTCAGAGGAGCAATCGGCCAGTTTGCCCGGCAGGCGCAATTTGCGGGTCGGGGTTTTGCGGCGCTGTTCCTTCTGGGCCTTGCGCTTCTGGCGCTCATCCACCCGCTCCAGAATCCGCTCCAGCAGGTCATTGGCAGAGGCGGGATCTTCCGCCAGCCAATGGTCAAAACGATCCTTCAGCGCCGGTTCCACCATCTTACCGGCATCGGCGGAGACCAGTTTTTCCTTGGTCTGACCCTGGAATTGCGGATCGGGGATAAAGACTGACAGCATGATGCTGGCTTCGCCCGTGATATCATCGCCGGTGATCTGTGTGGCGCGCTTGTTGCCAACCAATTCGCCATAGGCCCGCAATGATTTCGCCAGGGCAGAACGCATCGCGCTTTCATGGGTGCCGCCCTGGGGCGTTGGCACGGTGTTGCAATAGGTGTGGCAGAAGCCGTCGCCATCGGCGGGCCAATGCATCGCCCATTCCATCTGGCCGACGCCATCGCTGGCCTTCCAGGCACCGGCAAAGGCGCGCGGTGTTATGGTGACCCGGTCGCCCAGCGTATAGGTCAGATAGTCCTTCAAGCCACCAGGGAAATGCAGGACACCTTTTTGTGGAACCTCTGATCCTTCCCGCAACATGGAGGCGGGGCAGGACCAGCGAATCTCCACCCCTTTGAACAGATACGCTTTGGACCGCGCCATGCGATAAAGCTGTTCCGGTTCAAAGTGGATCTTGGTGCCGAAAATCTCTGTATCCGGGGTAAAGGTGATCGTCGTGCCGCGCCGGTTCTGCGCATCGCCAACCTTTTCCAGCTTGCCCAAAGGCAGGCCGCGGCTGAAGGACTGGCGATAGACAACGCGGTCCCTGGCAACTTCAACCATCAAGCTTTGAGACAGGGCATTTACGACAGAAACACCAACCCCGTGCAGTCCGCCCGATGTGGCATAGACCTTGCCGGAAAACTTACCCCCGGAATGCAGCGTGGTCAGGATGACTTCCAGCGCGGATTTGTCTTTGTATTTCGGATGCGGATCAATCGGAATGCCACGCCCGTTATCCCGGACCGTGCAGGACCCGTCTTCGGACAGTTCCAATTCGATCCGGCTGGCGTGACCGGCCACAGCTTCGTCCATGGAATTGTCCAGGACTTCGGCGACCAGATGGTGATAGGCGCGCTCGTCCGTGCCCCCGATATACATGCCGGGGCGGCGGCGCACAGGCTCCAATCCCTCAAGAACTTCAATGTCCTTGGCGGAATAGTCGTCTTGCTGCTTAACAGTGCTTTGGAATAGGTCGCTCATAGTGTCATTATACGGGCTGGACGGGCGCTCGCAAGCTTATAGAGTGTAGCGAATGGCATTTAACCACAAGATATAGGATTTGACAGAGATGACCACTGATTCCAAGGCGACTCCGCGCGGTGAATTGCAGATTCGCACAATCGCTATGCCCGCTGATACAAACCCTGCGGGCGATATTTTCGGGGGCTGGGTCCTGTCTCAGATGGATGTCGCTGGGGGCATCGCCGCGCGGGACTGCGCCAAGGGACGCGTGGTCACGGTCGCTGTCGATACGATGACCTTTTACTTGCCGGTCTTTGTTGGCGATGTCGTGTGTTGTTACACGAGCATTCTAAAGAAAGGCCGGACGTCCATTTCGGTCAATATTCAAACATGGGCCTTGCGCAGCGAAACCATGGAACGGGTGTTGGTGACGGAGGGGACTTATACTTATGTGTCCATCGGCAGTGACCGCAAACCCCGCCCGATGTCGGAATAGGCCGGTGTTCGTTTTGGCCTATACCCACATATGCTGGTCCTAGGCTGGTTGCAGGTCTTCGACAGTCTCCGTCTTTGGGTCTGGCCCGAATCTGTTGGGGCCTTCCGTACCGTTAAGGCAGAACAGGACCAACAGCGCGAGCCCGCCCAGAATTGGAATAAAGATCAGAAGATACCACCATCCGCGGCGATCTGTGTCATGCAGTCGACGGACGGAGACGGCAAGTGTTGGGATAAAAAGACCGAGCGAGAATATGACGTAAAACAGGCCGACACTGTACTGATAGTCATAGGTACCAACCACCATATCGAAAATCGTTACGATAATAGTGGCAACCATAAAACAAAGATAATACAGCCAGAATTCTTTACGGCGGGCGCGGCCTGAAAAATCTGCGTATTTCTTCAGTGGTTGAAGTGCGTAATTCATGGTTTTGTCCTCCCCAATGCCATGGTGTTCTGATGCTACATTGTTTATCTTTAAAAGATCAACAATGATTGTATTTTATTCATATTCACTATTTTTAAAACAGGTGGGGTTCAGAATTAAGGTTAGAGAAATGCCGAGATCCTAACCAAAACTGTAATAATTCATAAATACCACCTTTTCGCGTTTTTTTGATATAATCACAGTGAAAACGACAGCGAATGGGGTGGGCCATGCCGTTTTATCATCCTTTGAAAACCATGAACCAGGTGGATCGTCGACGTACAATTGCGGGGATTGAGCGTTTGCGCGCTGCATTGGATGCCAATATTCCAGAACGCACAGATTCCCGAACGCTGATTCTGGGCACCTGGAATTTGCGCAATTTCGACGACAATCGCTTTGGCAATGGCTATCGGACTCTGGAGGATTTCACCTATATCGCCGAAATCTGCGCCCGGTTCGATGTCATTGCGCTGCAGGAGATATGCGACGACTTGCAGCCATTGAAGGAACTGATGCGGTTGCTGGGGCATTGGTATGATTACATCATCACCGATGTGACCGAAGGCACGGGGGGCAATGGGGAGCGGTTGGGATTCGTCTATGACACCCGTAAAGTTCAATTCAAGGGCGTGGCGGGGGAGATTGTCCTGCCGGACTCGCAATTGATCAAGGATGGGGAGCGCACGCTGCAATTTTCCCGCACCCCCTTTATGTGTGCATTCCAGGCCGGATGGTTCAAATTTGAATTCGCAACGGTTCATATCTACTTCGGCAATGATTCCGGACAGAAGTACCGACGCCGGGTTTCGGAAATTGATGGCATCGCCAAGTTCCTGAAGAAGCGGGCCAAGGCATCGGATTCAAACTATATTCTGGTCGGTGATTTTAACATCAAGGCAGCGGGCAGCGATGGCTTCAACGCACTGGAGAAAAATGGGTTTACGGTCGCTCTTAATCACAAGGGCAGCACCAAGGATCAGACAAAATTCTATGATCAGATTTCCTTTCTGACGCGCAAGGACGAATTACGCCCCGCAAATCCAGATCATTTTCATGATGTTTTTCAATTCTTTGACTGCATTTTTAGGGAAGAAGATTTCCCGGCGCATCGTGCACGAGTCAAAGAGACCATTCGCGATAAACTGGCAGGTTTCGCGGAAGAGCAAGCGGAGGCACAGGGGAAGTTGGATGCGGGTGAGTTGTCATCTGCGGCAACCACACGCTGGCAGAAAAAACTGCAGACGGCACAGGATAATATCGCAATGTGGAGCGCTCGCCTCGACAGTGATACCGATCTCAAGGACTATTATATGGATGATTGGCGCACCTTCCACGCCAGCGATCACTTGCCTTTATGGGTTGAATTGGAAATCGACTTCAGCGATGCCTATCTGGAAAAATTGAAAGAGTAAGGGGAGAGCGTTCGCCAAACAGGCTGCTTTTTTTACGTGGGGTCCTGGTCTAGGGTTTCTGGCAAGAAACCGGAGGACCCCCATGCCCCAACCCTTGAAAATGACAAGCGCCCAGATGGTTGCCGACGCCAAGGCCCGCATTCGGGAGATCGATGCGCCCGAAGCGATTGAAATGGCACAGCGCGATGACGTGGTGATTGTCGATCTGCGCGACCCCAGAGAGCGGGAGCGGATTGGATATATTGAAAATGCCTTCCATTGCCCGCGCGGCATGGTGGAATTCTGGGTCGATCCCGACAGCCCTTATTTCAAGCCGATCTTTGGGGAGGATAAGACGTTTATCTTCCACTGCGCGTCCGGCTGGCGGTCTGCGATCACGGTCGCGACCTTGCAGGATATGGGCATTGAAAATGTCGCCCATATCACTGATGGCTTCACATCTTGGATTGACGCCGGCGGCCCTATTGTGGGTCCGAAGCCCAAAGAGGGATAAGCCTCACCCTGCCTTCTTTTGAGAGGCCTTGTTCAGGTAGGGGGCCAGATAGGTCCCGGTGTGGGAGCGGGCGACCTTGATGATTTCTTCCGGGGTGCCCTGGGCGACGATTTCGCCGCCGCGGGTGCCGCCATCGGGGCCCAGATCAATGATCCAATCGGCGCATTTGATGACTTCCAGATTGTGTTCGATCACCACGATTGTATTGCCGCTGTCGACCAGGGTTTGCAGCACTTCCAACAGTTTGCGCACATCATGGAAATGCAGACCCGTGGTGGGCTCGTCCAGCACATACAGGGTGCGGCCCGTGGCTTTTTTGGAGAGTTCCTTGGCCAGTTTGACCCGCTGCGCCTCGCCGCCCGACAGTGTGGTCGCCTGTTGTCCGACCTTGATATAGCCCAGCCCCACGCGCTGTAGCGTGATCAGCTTGTCGCGGATGGCGGGGACGGCCTTAAAGAAATCCGCGCCCTCATCAACGGTCATGTCCAACACATCGGCAATCGACTTGTCGCGATATTTGATTTCCAGCGTCTCGCGGTTATAGCGATGGCCGTGGCATTGATCGCATTGCACATACACATCGGGCAGGAAGTGCATTTCGATCTTGATCATGCCATCGCCCTGACAGGCCTCACAGCGGCCGCCCTTGACGTTGAAGCTGAACCGGCCGGGCTGATAGCCCCGCGCCTTGGCTTCTGGCAGGCCGGAGAACCAATCCCGAATGGGGGAGAAGGCCCCGGTATAGGTCGCCGGGTTGGATCGCGGCGTGCGCCCGATGGGCGATTGGTCGATATCGATGATCTTGTCCAGGAACTGCGTGCCCTCGATCTTGTCATGCAGGCCGGGATGCGCCCGCGCCCCCATCAGGCTGCGCGCCAGGGCCCGCTGCATGGTCTCGATGATCAGGGTGGATTTGCCAGACCCGCTGACCCCGGTCACCACAGTCATGGTGCCCAGCGGGATCGTCGCGTCGACGGTTTGCAGATTGTTTTCCCGCGCGCCAAAGATCTTCAGGAACTGATTCTTGTGTCCCTTGCGGCGCGCCTTGGGGATCGCGATTTCCTGCGCCCCGGTCAGATATTGCGCGGTCAGGCTATTGGGATTGGCCAGCACTTCCTGAGGGGTCCCGGCAGCCACAACATGGCCGCCATGGATGCCCGCGCCGGGACCCATATCGACAAGATAGTCGGCAGCGCGAATGGCGTCTTCGTCGTGTTCCACAACGATCACGGTATTACCCAGGTCCCGCAGGCGCCTCAGCGTCTCCAGCAAGCGATCATTGTCCCGCTGGTGCAGGCCGATGGAGGGTTCGTCCAGCACATACAAAACGCCTGTCAGGCCCGACCCGATTTGCGAGGCCAGTCGGATGCGCTGACTTTCCCCGCCGCTCAATGTGCCGGAATTCCGGCTGAGCGCCAGATAGTCCAGGCCGACATTGTTCAGGAATCCCAATCGCTCATTAATCTCTTTCAGGATGCGATAGGCGATTTCTTTCTGCTTCTCGCTTAGTTGCTCGTTGAGGGCGGAAAACCAGGTTCCAGCCTCAGCAATCGACATTTGAGAGACTTCGCCGATATGACAGCCGCCGACCTTCACGGCCAGGGCTTCTGCCTTCAGGCGATAGCCGTTACAGGCCGGGCAGGGGGTGACAGCCTGATACTTTGCCAGTTCTTCCCGGGACCAGCTGGATTCTGTTTCCCGAAAGCGACGTTCCATATTCGGGATAACGCCTTCGAACGGCTTGGTGGTCTTGTAAGAGCGCAGGCCGTCGTCGTACCTAAACTCGATTTCCTCGTCGCCGCTGCCATGCAGGATGCAGGTCGCAACCTTCTCATCCAATTCCCCAAAGGGCGTTTTCAGGGAGGCGTTGTAGTGCCGTACAATGGCTTCCAGTGTCTGCTTGTAATAGGGGGAAGTCGAGGTGGACCAGGGCGCAATGGCGCCTTGCCAAAGAGATTTCGTCTTGTCGGGCACGATCAGTTCAACATCAAATTCCATATCCGTGCCCAGACCGTCACAAGTCGGGCAGGCACCGAAGGGATTGTTGAAGCTGAACAGACGCGGCTCAATCTCCTCAATCGTAAAGCCGGAGACGGGGCAGGCGAATTTGGCTGAAAAGATCACCTGGTCGCCATCATCGGCATTTTCTGCGAACAGCAATCCATCTGAAATCTGCAAGGCAGTCTCTATCGAATCGGCCAAGCGCGATTGCAGGTCATCGCGCACCACAACGCGGTCCACGACCACATCAATCGTATGCTTCAGCTTTTTGTCCAGAGCGGGGACTTCTTCGATCTCATAGAATTTGCCATCGACTTTCACGCGCTGGAAGCCGCGCTTCTGCAATTCAGCGAATTCCTTGCGGTATTCTCCTTTGCGCCCGCGCACCAGCGGGGCCAGCAGATACAGCCGCTTGCCGTCGCCCATATCCATGATGCGATCCACCATCTGGCTGACCGTCTGGCTTTCAATCGGCAGGCCTGTTGCCGGGGAATAGGGGATACCCACCCGCGCCCAGAGAAGGCGCATATAGTCATAAATCTCGGTTACGGTGCCGACGGTGGAACGCGGGTTTTTCGAAGTTGTCTTTTGTTCAATGGAGATTGCTGGCGACAGCCCTTCGATCAGATCCACGTCCGGCTTCTGCATCATTTCCAGAAATTGCCGCGCATAGGCAGACAGGCTTTCGACATAGCGGCGCTGACCATCGGCATAGATCGTATCAAAGGCCAGCGAGGATTTTCCAGACCCGCTGAGCCCCGTGATCACCACCAGTTTGTCCCGGGGCAGGTCGACATCCACATTCTTTAGATTGTGCTCACGTGCGCCGCGCACGGAAATTGTCGTATTGGACATGGAACCCCGCTGTTGGATTTTCATCGTCGGAAGAGAGGGAATATAGGCTGCCCAAGGGGGAACTTCGAGTCTTGATCTGCGGATGATGGAAATTACTTGCTGCAGCGCGGCATTGTTCCGGGGTGACCAAAATTTTTCGACAAAGGGGATGCTATTTCAGCGATCCTATGGTCATCTAGGTACAGAGTTTGGTGAAAAGTTTTCGTGAAGGAGAGAGCAATGAAGGGTCACCCAGCCGTCATTGAGCATTTGAACAAGATTTTGAAGAATGAGCTGACTGCGATCAATCAGTATTTCCTGCACGCCCGCATGCTGAAAGACTGGGGCTTCAAGCGCCTGGCCGAAACGGTATATGAAGAGTCCATCGGCGAGATGAAGCACGCGGACTTGATTGTCGAACGTGTGCTGTTGCTGGATGGCCTGCCCAATCTGCAGGATCTGGGACGCTTAAGGATCGGTCAGACGGTACCGGAAATGCTGGAAAGTGATCTGGGACTGGAAACGACGAATCAGACCGAATTGAAGGCTGCCATTGTCGTGTGCGAGGAAAACCAGGATTATGTATCCCGGATCATTTTCAGCAAAATCCTGGATGACACCGAAGAACATATCGACTGGTTGGAAACTCAACAGCATCTGATCAATCAGACCGGTCTGCAGAATTATCTTCAGGAACAGATGTTCGATAACTCCTGAACGGGTTCTGGTCTAAGCGTCAGGGTATCAGTGTTTTGAAGGCGACTTCTCAGGAAGGGCACGCGGGGCTTTCGCGCGCTGTGTTTTCGTGTCCGCCTGTTCAGAATGGGCATTGTCTTTGGTCAGTCGTTCCGCCAAGGAGACCCATTTGCTCATGGATTTGACCAGAAACATCTGATTACTCCGCCGCGACCGGCATGCGTGATTTACAACGGTGATCGAAAATCATTTCTTCTATGGTTTCTACGCATTGACCGCATTGCGGCGCGACGCCCAGAGCCTCATAAACGGCGTCCGGATCGCAATGACCATCATTGATGGCCTTGGATACGCATTTGTCACCGATCGCGTTGCACACACACACAAACATAATCCGTCCTTTCACACATCGCGTATTAGAAAGATGATGATGTTAAGAATGATTGTCAATCGCATTTTTTAGAATATTTTCTGTTTCAGCCATTCAAAAGCAGCGTTTCAATTGGCTCCATAGACCTGCCCGCGCGTATGACGGGGAGTGGAGGTCCCATTCTCATCCTGAGGAGGCGCTGCATATGCGTGCTTCCAGCGGGCTCCCCCTTCGAGACGCTGCGCTCCTCAGGGTGAGGGTGCATTTGTTGATACATCGTCACCCCGGACCTGATCCGGGGTCCAGGGCGGCAGGCGCGATTGGTGTTTGTGGCTCAGGGTACCCGCCTGCGCGGGTGTGACGAGATGGTAAAGATTAACCGCAAAGAGCGCAGAGAAGGCGCGAAGGACGCTGAGGGGATGGTGCGTTATGGCGTTGCACGTCTGACCTTCAGCTTCGTTCTCATCCTGAGGAGGCGCGATAGCGCCGTCTCGAAGGATGCGCTGTAAGTGCGGTGGTTACAGTGGGCTCACCCTTCGAGACGCTGCGCTCCTCAGGGTGAGGGCGCGTTTGTTGACACATCGTCACCCCGGACGTGATCCGGGGTCCAGGGCGGCAGGCGCGATTTCTGCGTGTGGCCCTGGATATCCGCCTACGCGGGTGTGACGAGATGGTAAAGATTAACCGCAAAGAGCGCAGAGAAGGCGCGAAGGACGCTGAGGGGATGGTGCGTTATGGCGTTGCACGTCTGACCTTCCGCTTCGTTCTCATCCTGAGGAGGCGCGGTAGCGCCGTCTCGAAGGAGGGGCTGTAAGTGGGGTGCTTCCAGCGGGCTCCCCCTTCGAGACGCTACGCTCCTCAGGGTGAGGGTACATTTGTTGACACATCGTCACCCCGGACGTGGTCCGGGCTCCAGGGCGGCAGGCGCGATTTCTGCGTGTGGCCCTGGATATCCGCCTACGCGGGTGTGACGAGATGGTAAAGATTAACCGCAAAGAGCGCAGAGAAGGCGCGAAGGACGCTGAGGGGATGGTGCGTTATGGCGTTGCACGTCTGACCTTCCGCTTCGTTCTCATCCTGAGGAGGCGCGATAGCGCCGTCTCGAAGGAGGGGCTGTAAGTCCGGTGCTTCCAGCGGGCTCCCCCTTCGAGACGCTGCGCTCCTCAGGGTGAGGGTACATTTGTTGACACATCGTCACCCCGGACCTGATCCGGGGTCCAGGGCGGCAGGCGCGATTGGTGCGTGTGGCCCTGGATAACCACCTGTGCGGGGGTGACGGGGATGTTTTGGGTGTTTCCGGTACAGCCGGCTATAGGGGGCTCACCCCGCCAGATAATCCCCAATGCGATCAATGGCCTTTAGGATGTTTTCCTTTGAATTGGCATAGGAGACACGCAGATAGCCCTCTCCGTAGGCGCCAAAGCTGGTGCCGGCGATGGTTGCGACATGGGCCTGTTCGATCAGGTCGTTCTGCATCTGCTTGGCGGATTTTCCGGTCTTGCTGATATTGGGGAAGGCATAGAAGGCACCGCCCGGCTCGATACAGCTGACGCCGGGCAGGTCATTCAGGGCGTCGACGGTGGCGCGGCGGCGCGCGTCAAAGGCCTGAACCATTGCGATGGCGGCATCCTGTGGGCCATCCAGGGCGGCGATGCAGGCATATTGGGTGGCGGCATTGACACAGGAATGGTCATTGATCGCCAATCGCGTCGCCTTTTCTGCCAAAGCCTCCGGCCAGACAGCAAATCCGGCGCGCCAACCGGTCATGGCATAGGTCTTGGACCAGCCGTCCAGCATGATCGCCCTGTCTGCCATTTCCGGATAGGTCAGGATAGAGCGGTGCTGACGCCCGTCATACAGCATGCAGGAATAAATCTCGTCCGACATGATCGCGACAGTGGGATGATCCGCCAGACCCGCGACCAGCTTGTCCATCTCCTCAACCGGTGTGACGCCGCCTGTCGGGTTGGCGGGGCTGTTGATGATGATCAGGCGGGTGCGCGGCGTGATCAGGGACAGCAATTCCTCTGCGGAGAAGGCAAAGCCATTCTCCTCCCTCAGCGGCAGCGGCACGGCCTTTGCCCCGGTGAAATCAATGGCGGAGCGATAAATCGGAAAACCGGGATCGGGATAGATGATTTCCGCCCCAGGCTCGCCAAACATCAGCATGGCGAAAAACATCGTCACCTTGCCACCGGGCACGACAACGATTCGCGCCGGATCGATCTCCACGCCATGGCGGCGGTGCAGATCGCGGCTGACAGCCTCTCTCAGCGGTGGGATGCCATTGGCGGGCGTATAGCCATGATGCCCGTCGCGCAGTGCCTTGATCCCGGCTTCGACGATATGGGGCGGCGTGGGGAAGTCCGGCTGGCCGATCCCCAGATTGATCATATCCGCGCCCTGGGCCGCCAGGGCATTGGCTTTCGCCAGAACATCAAAGGCGGTTTCGGTGCCAAGACGGCTCATTCCGGAAGCAAGGGTCAGCATGGCAGGCTCTTTCATGAAAGGATGATGACAGTTTGTGGCAAACCATAAGCCCGCATCGCTTGACGGGAAAGGGGGGAACACGTAAAAGCGACGCCGTTACGAGGGTTCGGTGCATCCGCATACGAATTTTCACGGTGGTGGCTGTAGTTCAGCTGGTTAGAATGCCGGATTGTGATTCCGGAGGTCGTGGGTTCAAGCCCCATCAGCCACCCCATTTTTCCTTTTCCCTCAGAGACTCAGCTATCCTGATTATCAATGCCACGTTTGGCATTCGGGAAGGGAAACCATGCTTAAGACAATCCGATGCCTGTCCAACAATAACTATGCGCCGTTCGCCTCTGTTGAGACGATGCAGATTGATATTGCCGATGCATTGCGGGCGCGAGACGTGTTGGTGACGGAGCATCTGCATAGTGAATTTCCCAATCCGGCGCTGTTTAAGGGGCAATTGTCGGATCTGGCCCTGTTCAAGGGGCGGAAGTTTCTGTTGGATACCAATCTGAGCCAGAACCACAATACCGCGGGCCAGTCGATCTATGATGCCTGGTCACTGCCCCGGTTTTCCTTCCTGACCGATTCGCCCCTGCGGAAACTGGCGGAGTTGAAGCAGTTTCCCAATCTGGGGCTGATCGGCGTGGTGGATGATGATTTTCATGACATCCTGACCGCCTTTGACGCGCCGGGCCAGGGCAGCGTTTTCTTTCCCCATGCTGGGCCCGCCCCGCTGCAGGACCAGCCGGACTGGAGCGACCGGGTGATTGATGTCCTGATCGTCGGCAATGTGTCGTCCCCCCATACGACGGCCAGTTGGCTGAAGGCGGCATCCGGCGGCGATGCGGCGGTTAAGGGGGTGCTGGACAAGGCATTGGAGCGCTGTCGCACCGGCACGGAAAGCCTGTGGTCGGTGGTTGGGCTGGAATGTCAGGCAGCCGGGCTGGACCTGTCGCGGGAGCGTCGCGCGGCGCTGGTTCTGGAATTGGAGACACAGTTGATCGCCGGGCGGCGGCGCGATCTGCTGGCCGCCATCACCCACAAGAATGTGCATTACTGTGGTGAGGTTCAGCCCGGTGCGGATTTGAAGATGGGCGCGAATGTCACAGTCCACGGAAAGGTGCCATTCCTGGATATCCTGGATTTCATGCGGGCGGCCAAGGTTGTGATCGATGTCAGCCCCAGTTTCCGCAATGGCGCGCATGAGCGGGTGTTCTATGCTCAAAGCCGGGGGTCCTATATCCTGACAGAGCCGTCCCGTTTTCTGGCGGCGGAGGTCGAGCAGGATCTGGGGATCGGCTTTATGCCCTATGACAGCGGCCAGATTGATGCGGCGCTGTCTGCGATATTCGACCGGGGCGCTGAGGAGATGGACACAATCCGCCATCGCGCGTTGCCGCATTATGCGGCGACCCATACATGGCGACAACGGGTGGATAGGATGCTGGAGTCTCTGGGCAAGTCGTTTTGGGGTGCATAAGGGGACTAGCCCTTGCGCAGCTGTCTGATTTGGAAGCGACAGGGCAGCAATGCCTCAGCCGTCGCGGCGGGCAGGGGGCTGATCCGGCCGTCCAACAGCGCGGTTAAGTGGTCTGCCAGCAGAAATGCCGCCTGAAACCCGCGGGAGCCAAGACCTGTCAGCGTATAGAGTCCTGGCAGATAGTGTGCGGGGTCCATTCGACTGGGCGGTTTTCCCTGCCTCAGCCCACCATATAAGGCCTCAAAGGCGGTGATATCCTGTACTGGCCCACAGAGCGGCAGGTGATCCACCGTATCACAGCGCAATCCGGTCCAGGGGGTCAGCGTCTTATCCTCAATGCTGGGCAGCAGCGTGCCCAATCGCTGCTGCAATGCTGTTGTCTGCGCCGGGTCAATGGCAACCGGACCCAGGCTTTGCATGCCCTGCATTGTTGATCCGGCGGTCAGGCGTCCGTCTGGCTCAATGGCTGTGACATACCCATCGGCCATCACGGCGCATCCCGGTTGGCTCTGACTATCGGCAGTGAACAATTGCCCCGATCCGATGCGCAGGCCAAACCCATCTTGAAGATCGGGCAGCAATGGTACTGCACCAGGGCCACAGGCCAGAATGACGGTATCTGGCCGGCAGACCGTGTCGCCATTGGTATCACTCAACCGCCACTGGTCTTCGTGTCGCGCGATCCGGGCGATATCGGCCCGCAAGGTTGGCGGGGGGGTAAGGGCGCGGCACAGGGCCTGTGGATCGATGGTTCCGGCTTTTGGGACATACAGGCCACCTGGGCAGGGACGTCCCAGAAGATCGCTGGCTTGGTTACTTGAAACGGGCCGAAGATCATCCAGCGGCCAGTTCAGATGCTGCAGCAACTGGTCCTGCTGATCTTTCAGGGTGTCCGACCCCGCAGGCATCACAACGCCACGGGGGCCCTTCCAGATATCGCCGTCCAGCCCGTCCAGGACGCGGATGGCATCCAGAAAGGCCTGACGCCAGAAAACCGGGAAGGGTTGATCGCCGCGCACCAGCTTTGGGGAGATCACGGCGCGGGGCAGACGGCTGGCGGCATAATCACGGCTGTTCATTCCGCCAATATGGATTGGATCGCGCCCGGCGAGGCGCAAGGCGCGCACCATCGCACAGCCAGCAATGCCATCCCCGATCACAGCCATGCGCGCCTGTTTGGGAACCGGCGGCGGCAGCACATACCAGGGGTCAGATACGGGGCCCTGTTTCGGGGTTTGGGACAGCCGTGCGGACAGGCAGTGGCGTTTGCGCCCGAAGCCGGGTCTCTTTTCAACCTGAAATCCAACCGTACGCAGGCCGTGCTTTACAATGCCAGCCGCACTGAATGTGGCAAGCCGTGCACCCGGTGCACTTAATCGCGCGATGTGGTCAAAGACTTCCGGTCGCCACATATCTGGATTCTTTGCCGGGGCGAAACCATCCAGAAACCATGCATCAGCCTGAAATTGATGCTGTTGGAATTGCTGTGCGACATCGCCGATCAGCAATAATAGGCGCACACGACCGGCAGCGAAGGTCAGCCTGTGCGCGCCGGGCAGGGCGCCTGGCCATTGGTGCTGCAGGGCCGCGGCACGGCTTGCATGCTGGGGAAAGGTTGCATGGGCGCGGGCCAAATCCGCGCGGGGCATGGGAAAGGCTTCGACGGAGACGAAATCAAGCGTTGATCCGGGTGGGGCTGTATTTTCCCACACGGCCCAGGCTTCCAGAAAGTTCAATCCGGTGCCAAAACCCGTTTCCGCTGCGGTCAGCTTTGGCTTTTGGCACAGGGTTTCGAAACCCGTGCCATTCAGAAAGGTATGTTGAACCTCTCCACAGGGATCATCGGCGGAAAAGTACAGATCATCAAAACGGCTGGCATAGGGCGTGCCGTCCCGCCAATCGATTGCTGAAAGGGGGGAAGGTTCAGACTGTGATGGAGGTCCGGCTGTCGTCATTGTCTGGATGATATGCCCAGCCAAAGGCGTTCAGGCAAAAAAAAACGACGCTACGATCTTCTGCCTACACTTAATCTCATCGGCATCGGTCGTTGCGTCGCCAGTGTGCTCTCGCCCAATGGGGTTCGGGGGAGAGCGGTTGGTCGATGGCCCAGTAGTATCGCTTGGGTGTTACAAGTTTCTGACTCTGCGATGTTTTTTGCGTGACGATCAGTGTGGGCCTTATTTGGGACTGTGATCTTCTTTGATCAGCACCGTAGGCAATGTCTGTTTGATCAACTCATCATACTGTGCTGTCAGGTTCGAGGACGTGCGGGGCAGAGTGCCCATCACCTGCACCAGCAGGTTCGATCCCTCACAGACGATCATGTTGAAGGTCAATGCATCATCCTGTTCCACCGGCTCATAGGGCTTTCCCTGGCAGGCCGATATCCCGGAATAGCCCGTGGGCATGTCGTTCAAGATCAGGATGCGGGTATCCGTGCTGTCCCAGGGCAGGGCATCCCCACCGCCGTGAAAACGCAAGGTCGGGTCTTTTTGCGCTAACATATCCGAAACGGCTTGGGCGAGGGCCTGGTCGCTGCGCAAGGGCGCAGCAAAGGCATAAACAGGAACGCTATTGCCCGCTCGTGCGACCGATTGCAGCGGGGCATAGCTGCCGGTGGTGCTGGCATAGATTACAACGGTTTTCGGGACGGTCTGGTCACAGGCCGCCAAAAACAACGCCACCAGCGTCAGGAAGGCGAGACGAGGGCGGGTAAATCGCATGATCGTTTTTCTTTCCTGAAATTCTGTATCACGTAAATTAAAGTAAGGGTCGCGTCGAAAGGATTTCAATACCTCCCTAATTGCGTAAGACTATACCAATGACAGATATGGATACCTTACTGACGATTTTGCCGGACTCGCTGGACGCTGATGCCTGGCGCAAATGCTGCCTTTTGGGCGTGGGGGAGATGGCGCAGGCGGATCGTCTGGCAATCGATGGCGGGATACCGGGATATGATTTAATGCGCGCGGCCGGGGGGGCGGTTATGCGCACTATCGTTGATCGATATGATCCCGGCACTGTCGCCGTCCTGTGTGGACCGGGAAATAATGGGGGGGATGGCTTTGTCGTTGCGTCCTTGCTGGCAGATCGCGGCTGGACGGTGCGCGTGGGGCTGTTGGGGGACAGGGACGCCCTGACAGGCGATGCAGCCCTGGCGGCAGCGGATTATGCCGGGCCCTGTCAAGCATTGGGCCCAGATATTCTGACGGATGCGACCCTGGTGGTTGATGCGGTATTTGGTGCTGGTCTTAATCGTGACATTGACGGTGTGGCAGCTGCTACACTGGCGGCGATTGGTGACGTGCCGGTCATTGCCATTGATATGCCCAGCGGCGTTTCCGGCGATAGCGGTGAAATACGATCCGGGGGATTGGCACAGGCAACGGCCACAATTTCATTCTTTCGGGGAAAGGCGGGGCATTGGCTGCTGCCCGGCCGCGTGGCCTGTGGAGACTTTGTGATCGCTGATATCGGTATTCCAGACACTGTTCTGGATAAGGTTGATCCGAAGCTGGCGCTCAATCATCCGTCCCTATGGGCCCGGGCGCTGCCGCGCGTATCGCCGACATCCCATAAATACAATCGTGGCCATGTTCTGGTTACAGGTGGTGCGGAATTGCTGGGCGCGGCGTTTCTGGCAACCCGCGCGGCACAACGCGCCGGGGCCGGTATTGTCACGGTCGCAGCGCCCGTTCAGCAGGGGCCGCTGTATCGCCTTGCCCTGGAAAGTGCCGTCATTCGGTCCGTCAAGGATACCCGTGCTTTCATAGAATTGCTGGAAGATCCGCGTATTGGATGTACCGTGATTGGGCCGGGCCTGGGGGTGATAGCCGCAGGGTCGCATGAAAAGGTTCTGGCTGTGTTAAGGGATGGTCGTCCCGTGATTATTGATGCGGATGCGCTGGTTCTTTTCGAATCTTCTCCTCAGACCTTGTTTGATGCGATTAGGGGTCCGGTACTGCTGACGCCTCATGAAGGGGAGTTCCGGCGATTGTTCCCAGACCTTGCTGATGTTCCCAACAAACTGGATCGGGCGCGGCGTGCGGCAGAACGGTCAGGGGCGACGGTTCTGCTAAAGGGCTATGACACGGTCATTGCGGACCCGGCAGGCTATGCCGTGATCAACGGAAATGCGCCCGCCGGTCTTGCAACAGCGGGGGCCGGGGATGTTCTGGCAGGCACTATTGCGGCATTTGTTGCCGGCGGCATGTCGGTCTTTGCCGCGGCCTGTGCCGGGACTTATGTTCATGCGGCTGCTGCTGCTGCCTTTGGGCCAGGACTGATTGCCAGCGATCTGCCCTGCCTGTTACCAGCTGCGATTGAAAAGGTTCGTTCGCAGACAGTCATTTAGTAACAATTGTCTCGAATTTAATTTAGTTACGTTTTGTAAAGGATTGACCTATATCATGTTTTTGATGAAAAACTATCCAGGGGCGTTTCGCTGAGACTTTTTCGGGTTTTCGGCGAGTTTTTTGAGAGGTTGGAACATGTTTTTTCGGAAAGCTGTTTCACAGGATCGTGTCGCGGTTGGGCGGTCCTTTTTTCGACGCCTGAACAACAGAGCCGTCGAAACTGCGGAAGTTTTGGGAATTGCCTCTGATGGCTTTGGAATTCCGCATGTGCGCTATGAACTGACCGTGGAACATACACAGTCCCACGCAGTGTATCCTGCTGGTACAAAGGTTCTTTCGCTTGCCACTTTTAATGAAACATACTCGCAAAGCGTCGCCTGAACGGACCAATTCCACAGATTAGTGCGACTTTACTGGAATTGACGCTTTGACGCGGGGTACCGCGTTTGCTATGACGCGCGCGCTTCGGCAACGGTCGGAGCGCGCGATCCGTTTTCGGAAAGAACGGTCCGAGCAGTGCGGGCGTGGCGAAATTGGTAGACGCGCCAGATTTAGGTTCTGGTAGGGCAACCTGTGGGGGTTCGAGTCCCTTCGCCCGCACCACCGACCCTAAAAGGTCAGGCGCTTGGATCATTTCGTCGGGTATGTATCGCGATTTCATAAACACAAATTGAGCCGGGGCCCAATCTCCCATGCAGGTAGTCGAAACAAAGAACGAAGGTCTGAGCCGCGAATTCACCATCACGGTCGCCGCGGATGAACTCGATCAAAAGGTCGAAACGAAGCTAATCGAGGTCGGGCAGACTGTAAAAATGCCAGGCTTTCGCCCGGGCAAAGTGCCCATGAAGATCTTGCGTCAGCGGTTCGGTCAATCCGTGCTGGGCGAGATTCTGGAAGGCACTGTTTCTGAAAGCAGCCAGGCTGTCTTGACGGAACGCTCGCTGAAGCCAGCCATGCAGCCGAAGATCGAAATCTCAAGCTTCGATCCAGGGTCTGATCTGGTCTATACGATGGCTGTGGATGTTATGCCGGAAATTGAGCCGGTTGATTTCTCTACGCTTTCTCTGACGCGCTATAAACCGGAGATCACGGACGAAGAAGTCAATAACGCCATGGATGAACTGGCGCGCAACAATCGTGCGACCCAGAAGATCGAAAAAGACCGCAAGACCCAGTCGGGCGATGTCGTGATCATGAATTTCAAGGGCTTTGTCGACGGCGAAGCATTTGAAGGCGGTGAAGCAACCGATTTCCGTCTGGAACTGGGCAGCGGTCAATTCATCCCGGGGTTTGAAGATCAGTTGATCGGTCAAAAGGCCGGTGAGGACCTGACGGTCAACGTATCCTTCCCTGAAGAGTATGGCGCGGCGAATCTGGCGGGCAAAGCCGCTGTGTTCGAATGCAAGATCAACGAAATCCACGAATATACCGATCGCGTTCTGGACGATGAATTCGCCAAGGAACTGGGTCTGGAATCACTGGATGATCTGCGCGGTCAGATGCGCAGCCGGATTGAAGGCGAATATGCGGAACTGGCCCGTGCCAAGACCAAGCGCGAATTGCTGGATATCCTGTTTGAAAAGCATGACTTTGAAGTGCCGGAAGGCATGGTGACAGGCGAATTTGACCAGATCTGGACGCAATTCACCAAGGCCAAGGAAGAAGGCAATATCGACGAGGAAGATAAGGAAAAGGACGAAGAAGTCCTGAAATCCGAATATCGCGATATCGCCAAACGGCGCGTGCTTCTGGGACTGTTGTTGAGCCATGTCGGCGACACGGCCAAGGTCGAAGTCACCCAGGAAGAACTGCAACAGGCGGTGTTCCGTCAGGCCCAGCGGTATCCGGGTCAGGAACGCGAAGTGTTCGAATACTTCACCAAATCGCCGGAAATGATGAACAGCCTGCGGGCGCCGATCTTTGAAGAAAAGACGGTGGATTACATTTTGGAACTGGCGACAGTGAAGGATGTGTCCCTGCCGGTCGAGCAGTTGCTGGAGTCTGATGACGACAGCACAGATGGTGCAGAGGGTAAGAAAGCCAAGAAAACGGCAAAGAAATCTTCCGCGAAAAAGGCCGCCTCCAAGAAGGCCGCGGCGAAGAAATCTGCTGACTAAAACCTGCCGTTCAATGCGGTGAGTGCAGCGCCCCGGATGCCAGATACGCGTCCGGGGCGTTTGTTTCCGCATCGCCCGGTGCAGATTTCCATAGACGGGGGCTTTACATCCCGGCCTGAGCCATTAACTCTGAGGCTCGCAATCGTCACGGGGACGATGCGATGCCTCTGAATCCTGGTCACAGTCGGTGACCGTTGGATTTCACGAAAATAGCTTTAGGGAGCAGTGAGTATTACCATGCGCGATCCGGTCGATCTTTACATGAACACGCTGGTGCCGATGGTGGTTGAGCAGACCAACCGCGGTGAACGCGCCTATGACATTTATTCGCGCCTGTTGAAGGAGCGTATTATCTTTCTGACAGGGGGCATTGATGATCATGTCGCCAGCCTCCTGTGCGCTCAGTTGTTGTTCCTTGAGTCAGAAAGTCCCGCCAAGGACATTTCCTTCTATATCAATTCACCAGGCGGCGTCGTGACATCTGCGATGTCTGTCTATGATACCATGCAGTATATCCGCTGTGACGTTTCAACCGTATGTCTGGGACAGGCCTGTTCCGCCGGGTCGTTGTTGCTGACGGCCGGGCAGGCGGGCAAGCGTTTCTCGCTGCCATACAGCCGAATCATGGTGCACCAGCCATCCGGTGGTGCCCAGGGGCAGGCAACAGATATCGAAATTCAGGCGCGGGAAATCCTGCGCATGCGGGAAACCCTGAACGGAATCTACGTTCATCATACCGGTCGCAGTCTGAAAGAAATTGAAGCCGCAATGGACCGTGATAAGTTTATGAGCGCGGAAGAGGCAAAGAGCTTTGGCTTGATTGATGAAGTCGTCAATGAACGCCCTTTGCCGGAAGGTGATTCTGATAAGTAAGCCCGATTCTCCTCAGGGGGCCGATATTCGACCCTCTGAGGGATTTTCGCATGAATTTGGCTGATGAACAGGGATGCAGGCCGTTTATACCCTAGTATCAGGGTGTTAATAGGTGCTTTCATCATTGTGGTCACACGTTTGATCCGCCTGTGTATGACAGAATCGCGACACACCTAAGGGAATCCGTGATTTTCCGTTTGAGGGGGTGGGTCGCTAGGTCTACGATACGGTTTGGATACGAGGTCAGTGGGACGCATTGACGGTATGCATGACTGAAAAGATCGGCAAGATCGGTAAGGAACCGGAAAGACGATGAGCAAATCCAGCGGCAGCGACGGAAAGAATACGCTCTACTGCTCCTTTTGCGGTAAGAGCCAACACGAAGTGCGCAAGCTGATCGCCGGACCAACTGTGTTCATTTGCGACGAATGCGTCGAATTGTGCATGGATATTATCCGGGAAGATCACAAATCCAGCGTTTCGAAAACATCGGACGGGGTGCCTACACCTCAGGATATCCGTCAGGTTCTCGACGATTATGTGATTGGTCAGGACTACGCCAAGCGCGTCCTGTCGGTCGCGGTGCATAACCATTATAAACGTCTGGCCCATGGTCAGAAGCAGAATGATGTCGAACTGCAGAAATCAAATATTCTGCTGGTTGGCCCAACCGGGTGCGGTAAAACCCTGCTGGCCCAGACCCTGGCGCGCATTCTGGACGTGCCGTTCACCATGGCGGATGCAACGACGCTGACTGAAGCCGGCTATGTTGGGGAAGATGTCGAAAACATCATCCTGAAGCTGTTGCAATCTGCGGATTACAATGTCGAACGCGCCCAGCGCGGCATCGTGTATATCGATGAGGTCGACAAAATTTCCCGCAAATCTGACAATCCCTCGATCACGCGGGACGTGTCGGGCGAAGGTGTGCAGCAGGCCTTGCTGAAAATCATGGAAGGCACGGTGGCTTCTGTACCGCCGCAAGGGGGGCGCAAGCATCCGCAGCAGGAATTCCTGCAGGTTGATACAACCAATATCCTGTTCATCTGTGGCGGCGCCTTCTCTGGTCTGGAAAAGATTATTGCGTCGCGCGGTAAGGGCTCTTCCATTGGATTTGGCGCGGATGTTCGATCCGAAGATGACCGCAAGGTCGGCGTGATCCTGCGGGATGTCGAACCGGAAGATATGGTTAAGTTCGGCCTTATTCCGGAATTCGTTGGCCGTGTGCCGATGATCGCAACCCTGGAAGACCTGGACGAAGAGGCATTGGTCGACATTCTGACCAAGCCCCGCAATGCGCTGGTCAAACAGTATGCGAAACTGTTTGAAATGGAAGATGTCGGTCTGGAATTTACCGCTGATGCCTTGCTGGCAATTGCCAAACGGGCGATTGAGCGTAAGACCGGCGCGCGTGGTTTGCGCTCCATCATGGAAGCGATCCTATTGGATACGATGTATGACCTGCCCAGCCTGGAAGGGGTGGAGGAAATCGTGATCAATAAGGAAGTCGTCGAAGGTCGGGCAGAGCCGCTCTACATCTATTCTGATCGCAAGAATGAAGTCGAAAGCAATGCTTCTTAATTGAGCTTTGCTGATGCATTTGGACCGCGCCTGATGGACTTGTCCACAGCGCGGTTCTTTTGTTTTCATAATCCGTATTCAAATGAGCAAAACTGCGAAAAAATGCCGGAATTCCGTTATGCTTTGCTTGAAGTGTGGGGCAAACAGCCCCACTATTAGTAAGGCCCGGCTGGCGTGGGTCTTTGAGTTCAAGATGGCGCCTTCAGCCGTTTGGTCTCCGGGTAAGGACACGCACAATCTCTGTGATTTTGTCTCACACACCCGATTATAAAAACGCGCGGGATTTCATTCCCTGAATGACCCCGCGCCATGGAGAGAATGATTATGCAAGAACTCAAAACCGCCGTGGAATTGCCTGTCCTGCCATTGCGCGACATTGTGGTTTTCCCTCATATGATCGTGCCGCTGTTTGTGGGTCGCGATAAATCTGTGCGCGCCCTGGAAGATGTCATGCAGGATGACAAACAAATCCTGTTGGTCACCCAGAAGAATGCGGGCGAAGACGATCCCAAAGCGGATGATATTTATGATGTTGGAACGGTCGCGACTGTTCTGCAGCTTTTGAAATTGCCCGATGGCACCGTGAAGGTGCTGGTCGAAGGGGTGCAGCGCGCCCGGATCACACAATTCACCGCCACGGATGATTTCTTCCAGGTTCAGGCGGAAATGATTGATGATCCCGAAGAACCCGAAGCGGACCTGCAGGCCCTGAGCCGCGCCGTGGTTGGTCAGTTTGAACAATATATCAAACTGAACAAAAAAGTTCCGGCAGAGGTGATGATTTCGATCAATCAGATCGAAGAAGCATCCCGCTTGGCCGATACTGTCGCGCAGCACCTGACGCTGAAAATTTCTGACAAGCAGGATTTGCTGGAACTGGAAACGGTTTCGCTGCGCATGGAAAAGATCTTCGGCTTCATGGAAGGCGAGATCAGCGTTCTTCAGGTTGAAAAGCGCATCCGCAACCGCGTCAAGCGGCAGATGGAGAAGACCCAGCGCGAATATTATCTGAACGAACAGATGAAGGCGATCCAGAAGGAATTGGGTGAGGGCGAAGACGGTAAGGACGAACTGTCCGAACTGGAAGAGCAGATTGAAAAGACCCGACTGTCCAAGGAAGCGAAAGAAAAGGCGCTGGGCGAGTTGAAGAAACTGCGCTCCATGAGCCCGATGTCTGCGGAAGCAACGGTGGTGCGGAACTATCTGGACTGGCTGTTGTCGATCCCGTGGAAGAAGCGGTCCAAGGTAAAAACCGATCTGCGCGAAGCGAAGGAAACGCTGGATACCGATCACTATGGCCTGGAGAAGGTTAAGGAACGGATTCTGGAATATCTTGCGGTTCAGGCGCGCCAGAAGAAACTTAAAGGTCCGATCCTGTGCCTTGTTGGCCCGCCGGGTGTGGGTAAAACGTCACTGGGTAAATCGATTGCGAAGTCGACGGGGCGTTCCTTTGTGCGGATGAGCCTGGGCGGCGTGCGCGACGAGTCGGAAGTGCGCGGACACCGTCGGACCTATATCGGGTCAATGCCGGGCAAGGTCATCCAGGGCATGAAGAAGGCGAAAAAGTCCAACCCGCTTTTCCTGCTGGATGAAATTGACAAACTGGGCGCTGACTGGCGTGGGGATCCATCTTCGGCTCTGCTGGAGGTCTTGGATCCTGAACAGAACAGCACGTTCA
Source organism: Hwanghaeella sp. LZ110 (assembly GCF_048892525.1). Taxonomy (NCBI): domain Bacteria; kingdom Pseudomonadati; phylum Pseudomonadota; class Alphaproteobacteria; order Rhodospirillales; family Aestuariispiraceae; genus Hwanghaeella; species Hwanghaeella sp. LZ110. The sequence goes on from NZ_JBLZHT010000003.1 coordinate 256,385, forward strand.
ACGATCATTATCTGGAAGTGGATTATGATCTGTCCGACGTCATGTTCGTGACGACCGCCAATACCTTGCGGATGCCCCAGCCTTTGATGGACCGCATGGAGATCATCCGCATTCCCGGTTATACCGAGGATGAAAAGGTTGAAATCGCCAAGCGCCATCTGATCAGCAAACAGCGCGGTGAAAACGGTCTGACCGAGAAAGAATGGTCGATCACAGACGAAGCGCTGCGGGATCTGATCCGCTATTACACGCGGGAGGCCGGCGTTCGAAGCCTGGAACGGGAAATTGCGAATTTGGCCCGTAAATCCATCAAGGAAATCATGATGGGTGAGCGTGATTCGGTTGCCATTGATGTGGACAATCTGGGCACCTATGCCGGAATTCGGAAATTCCGCTTTGGCGAGATTGAAGATGAAGACATGGTCGGTGTCGTCACTGGCCTGGCCTGGACCGAAGTCGGCGGTGAGTTGTTGTCGATCGAAGGGGTTCTTGTGCCTGGTAAGGGCCGCGTTACAAAGACCGGGAAACTGGGCGATGTGATGCAGGAATCCATTCAGGCAGCTGAGAACCTGATCAAGAGCCGCGCTGTCTCTTTCGGGATCAAGCCAACCATCTTCAACAAGAACGATATCCATGTTCACGTTCCGGAAGGGGCGACTCCGAAAGATGGTCCTTCGGCCGGTGTCGCGATGGTCACAGCAATCGTTTCCATTCTGACCAGTGTTCCGGTGAAACGGGATGTGGCGATGACCGGAGAAATCACCCTGCGGGGTCGCGTTCTGCCTATCGGTGGTCTAAAAGAAAAACTGTTGGCCGCTTTGCGTGGGGGAATCAAGACGGTCCTGATTCCGAAAGATAATGAAAAGGATCTGGCCGACATTCCCGATAATGTCCTCAAAGGCATGACCATTATTCCGGTCAGCACGGTCGATGAGGTTCTAGGCCATGCCCTGGTTTCCTCTTTGGTGCCGATTGAATGGTCCGCCGAAGATCAGGAACGGGCGGATGCGCCGGTTTGGTCTCGCGAATCGGGGGACGACCGCGATGGAGCAATTGCCCACTAGAATGCCAGATTTTGGGGTGTTTCCCCTAATGTTCGGGTGAAAATGGTATAAAACAGGGCGTCGGTGCTACTACACCGACGCCCTGTATTTTATTTCGGTCTCCCGACACCGAATTTACAAACAAGATATCTAAAAATCCGCAGAAAACCGGGGGAAATTGAGTGTTTCGCGTTGACGGATATCCTCAATTACCCTTACACTTTGCCTCGTTCGGATAATCCTATCCAATTTTTAACATCCCGAAACATTAGGGGGGTTCCTGTGAATAAGAACGATCTCGTCGCTGCCGTTGCCGATTCAGCCGGCCTGTCCAAAGCCGATGCCGCTAAAGCGGTTGACGGTGTACTCGAAGCCATTACCGGTCAGCTGAAAGCTGGTGGTGATGTGCGTATCGTAGGATTTGGTACATTTGCTGTTAGCAAGCGTGCAGCGTCTAAAGGCCGCAATCCTCAGACCGGTGCGGAAATCAACATTCCGGCATCCAATCAGCCGAAATTCAAGGCTGGTAAAGGTTTGAAGGACGCCGTCAACTAAGACCGCGAATCGAAGCAGGCAACTGTTTCAACGAATTAAAACCAACCGCTCTCATAAATTTTGAGGGCGGTTGATTTTTTTTGAAAGCAAGGTTTGATCCTTCGCCAAAGGCACGCTATAGACCCCCTCACACATGGGCGGTTAGCTCAGCTGGCAGAGCATCTCGTTTACACCGAGAGGGTCGGCGGTTCGATCCCGTCACCGCCCACCAGCCTTTTAAGGCTGGTATTCATGTTGAACCCGATTATGGTGGTGTGCTTTATCTGCACGCTTTCGTGATAAGGTAAATATTTTTTCCATACGAAATCATTTTGAATTGCCAGACTTAATGTGTTGCCATTTCCCGCTTAAGCGGGAAATGCATTTAAGTTTTTCTAATCAGGTAATGAGCTACGTTTGCTAATCGGAGTTTCCAAAAGAACCCCCTTTAGAAAAAGTTATACTACTCGTTTCGTTAAATTCATTTATGCTGCATGTGAAACGGAAAACTAATCGTAGGTCTGGATGATATGAATAACAGAGGGATTATGACTTATGAGGAAAAGAAGGAACTCTCTAAAGCCGATTACCGCGCTCAACAGGGTATTCATACTACCGAAACCACACCTACTACTATCACTCAAAAACACATCGATTTTGCAAAGGAATTGGGAGGTGAGATTGAATTGATTACGGTAGTAGCAGACCCATACGGCTTGTACGGTTGGTGTTCGGATGGTGTAGAAGAAAAAATATCAAATGAAGGCGGCGATATCGTTTTCGGTTGGACGATATGGGAATGGCCTAAGTTAATGCTCACCGCAGAATTTCATGCGGTATACAAAAATGAAAATGAGCATATTTTTGATATTACACCGAAGCCACATGGAGAGAAACACATCGCCTTTGTGCGGAATAATCAATACAAACGAGACTTTGATTTTGATTTACGTCCAAGAAACCAGAGAATCCGGATTTATGAGCCGATAGATGTCAGCAAAGTGGTTGATGAACAAATTGAACAGATGTCTTCTCTTCAGCGGAGTTACGAAGAGAGAAGGGCAACCAAGAAGGGAATGGATATAAAAAGTTGGATGATGTCAAAGCAAAAAAAGGATGATGTTCCATACCTTGTAGATGAATTGATATGTTGTGTTAATGAAAGAGACGAGTTAATGGACGCCATCCAGGGATATGGTGCAATTGAAGTTAATGGAAAACTAAAAGATTTATTTATTAGATCGGATAAAATAGTAAAAAAATTGCGTTCTGTAAGGATTTACTGAATTTTTATAGTGATATATATTAAATTTATATAAATATAGAAATTTTTATTATAATATTTATTGACTCAGATTAAGTTTTTTCAAATTTCTATACAGTCTTGTTATTCTTCAGAATATGGCGAGGGATGTCCTCCTAGAGGCTGGAGATTTATATGTCGTGCCAAAAGGTGTTGAGCACCGACCAGTGGCGGAAGTGGAATCACATCTGCTGTTGATTGAACCTCAGGGGGTACCCAATACCGGTGACGCGGGAACCGCGGCAAAAAAAGAAAAACTATAAATGCCCGATTTTCGCACTCCCCCGCTTTTTCTTGCAAAAAATATGTCATGCGCGTCGTTGGTTGCTTGACAGGGGGGAGGTGGTGCAATATCACCCGTCTCGCTGAGGACGGATCGTTGCTCAGCCACCCATGCGGGGGTGTAGCTCAGTTGGTTAGAGTGCCGGCCTGTCACGCCGGAGGTCGCGGGTTCGAGCCCCGTCACTCCCGCCATTTTCTTAAATAATTTCAAATGTTTTGCGGAACTCCATCAGGGGTTCCGTATTTATATGCTGCGGCGCGTCAATTCGTCATGTTTGGAGACTTTTAAGTCCCACCAACAGCTACTATAGTAAACCATCGTCAGGGGTTGGGATGGCACGCGAAGCCTTGACCGGACCGGTCCGGCGTGCGAAATGGCGTTGCGTTAGAAGGGCGTGTTCAGTCTTCCCTGGTTTAAAGGGTGATCAGCTGAACCGTTTTGGGACATGGGGATTGTGGGGCGTTATTCAAGCTGCCTCGTATCCCCCTTTAACTGGTGCGGAGACCGCGATGGAAGAGCTGCTGAGCCAATACTTCCCAATCTTGGTTTTCCTTGGGATCGCGATGGGCATTGCGATACTCATGGTGGGTGGCAGCATGATTGCCGCGAAACAGCATCCCGACTCCGAAAAATTATCGGCCTATGAATGCGGCTTTGAGGCGTTTGACGACGCGCGGTCGCGGTTCGATGTCCGGTTCTACCTGGTCACATTGCTTTTTATCATTTTTGATCTGGAAGTTGCATTCCTCTTTCCCTGGGCTGTCGCCTTAGGGGATATCGGATTGTTCGGTTTCTGGTCGATGGTGGTCTTTCTGGGCGTGTTGACTGTTGGTTTTATCTACGAATGGCGCAAAGGGGCACTGGAATGGGAGTAACCACCGGTCAACGAGAAACCGTGCTGCCGCCTGGCCCCGGTCAGGATCTGGCGCTGGATGCGGTTACCGACGCACTGCAGGACAAGGGCTTTGTCGTCGCTAACCTGGACAAGCTGGTCAACTGGGCGCGTACAGGGTCGCTGTGGCCGATGACCTTCGGTCTGGCCTGTTGCGCTGTAGAAATGATGCATGCCTATATGCCGCGCTATGACCTGGACCGGTTTGGTGTCGTTCCGCGGGGCAGTCCCCGTCAGTCAGATGTCATGATCGTTGCCGGAACGCTGACCAATAAAATGGCACCGGCGCTGCGCAAGGTTTATGACCAGATGGCAGAGCCACGTTGGGTGATTTCCATGGGGTCTTGTGCGAATGGCGGTGGCTATTATCACTATAGCTATTCTGTCGTGCGGGGCTGTGACCGAATCGTCCCGGTCGATATCTATGTGCCTGGATGCCCACCCACCGCTGAAGCTTTGGTCTATGGTGTGCTGCAATTGCAAAAGAAAATTCGGCGTACTGGAACGATCCTGCGATAAGCGGTGTCGGGATGGCATGTCAGTCCGTTTTGATATGATGTTAGGGTGATCATGAGCGCGACACGCGAAGCCTTGAGAGACCTTGGGGCGTATATCGAGTCCAAATTCGGTGAGCAGATGCACAGCCAAACCCTGATCAATGGGGAACTGGTAGTGACAATCTCGTGCCAGAATTTACTGAAACTGTGTAAGTTTCTGCGCGATGATTCGCATTGCCTGTTCAGCCAGTTGGTCGACATTTGCGGTGTTGATTTTCCAGAGCGGGAAAAGCGGTTTGAAGTCGTCTATAACCTGTTGAGCATGAAGCATAATATCCGCTGTCGCGTGAAGGTTATCGCCGATGCGGATACGACGGTACCGTCCGTTGTGTCGATCTGGCCGGCGGCAGATTGGTACGAGCGTGAAGTCTGGGACATGTATGGTGTGTTCTTTGGCGATCACCCGGACCTGCGCCGCATTCTGACGGATTATGGTTTTGATGGGCACCCTCAGCGTCGTGATTTCCCGCTGACCGGCTTTGTTGAATTGCGGTATGACGAAGAACAGCGTCGGGTCGTCTATGAACCCGTCAAACTGACACAGGAATTCCGTAGCTTCGACTTTATGAGCCCGTGGGAGGGGATGACCCCGAAACTGCCGGGTGATGAGAAAGCCGAAGAGCAGGCGGAAGGGGATAAGGCATGAGCCTCACCGAGCCGTTCGATAGAAGTCTTGCAAGCAAGGCCCTGGGTGGGACCGATCAGGATCCGACCATCAAAACTCTGACGATGAATTTCGGCCCCCAGCATCCTGCGGCCCACGGCGTGTTGCGCATGGTGATGGAGATGGATGGAGAGGTGATCGAGCGCCTGGATCCGCATATCGGCCTGTTGCATCGTGGCACGGAAAAGCTGATCGAGTATAAAACCTATCTTCAGGCGATACCGTATTTTGATCGGTTGGACTATGTGGCCCCGATGGCACAGGAGCATGCCTTCTGTCTGGCGACAGAGCGTCTGTTGGGTCTGGAAGTGCCCTTGCGTGGCCAATATATGCGCGTCTTGTTTGACGAGATCAGCCGGATTTTGAACCATCTGCTGAACGTGCCCGCCTATGCCCTGGATGTCGGGGCCATGACGCCGATGTTGTGGGCGTTTGAAGAGCGCGAAAAGCTGATGGAGTTTTATGAAGGCGTTTGCGGTGCGCGGATGCACGCTGCCTTCTATCGTGTCGGCGGCGTTCACCAGGATATGCCGCCCCTGATGGCGGAGAAGATTTCCGAATGGGTCGATGGTTTTCCGAAATTCATCGACGATCTGGAAAACATGCTGACGGAAAATCGTATCTTTAAACAGCGGTCCGTCGATATCGGGATTATTTCGCCAGAAGACGCCATGGCCTGGGGCCTGACCGGGCCGGTATTGCGGGCATCCGGAATTGCCTGGGACTTGCGCAAGTCGCAACCTTACGAGGTCTATGACCGCTTGAATTTTGATATCCCAACCGGCAAGACCGGGGATTGCTATAGCCGGTATCTGGTTCGGGTTGAGGAAATGCGGCAATCCCTGTCGATTATTAAACAATGTCTGCGGGATATGCCCAGCGGGTCCGTCTTAACGGAAAACACGAAGGTTGCCCCACCACGACGGGGTGATATGAAGCGGTCGATGGAAGCATTGATCCATCACTTCAAACTGTATACCGAAGGCTTCCACGTGCCGGAGGGGGAAACCTATACTGCCGTCGAAGCACCCAAAGGGGAGTTTGGCGTCTATCTGGTCTCCGATGGGACGAACAAGCCGTATCGCTGTAAAATCCGGGCACCGGGCTTTGCGCATCTGCAGGTAATGGATCACGTCTGTAAGGGACATATGCTGGCCGATTCGGTGGCCGTGCTGGGCTCTTTCGATGTCGTGTTTGGAGAGATCGACCGTTAATCACGGTTTGTCCTGTAAGGGTAGGTTAGACGATGAGTGCTGAGAGCTTTGAATTCACCGGCGACTTCCTGAAGGAAGCCCAGCGGAATATTGCGAAATATCCGCAAGGGCGTCAGCAGTCTGCCGTGCTCGCCTTGTTGTTCCTGGCGCAGGAGCAACGCCACGATCAGGGCCACTATTGCGACGAAGCAGTTATGCGCACAATCTCTGAAATGCTGGATATGCCCTATATCCGTGTGATGGAGGTTGCCAGTTTCTTCACCCAGATCAATCTGGAACCGGTTGGCGAATTTCACATTCAACTGTGCGGAACAACGCCCTGCATGTTGCGTGGTGCAGAAGACATCAAGTCCGCGATTGAAACGAAGCTTGGCATTCATGCGGGACAGACCACGCAGGATAAGAAATTCACCCTGACAGAGGTTGAATGCCTGGGGGCCTGCTGTAATGCGCCGATGGTTCAGATCAATGATGACTATTTCGAAGATCTGACGCCTGAGATCATGACGGGCCTGATCGATAAATTGGCTAAGGGGGAGGCTGTGACGCCCGGCCCTCAGAATGGACGCTCCGGCTCTGAGCCAGAGGGTGGCCCGCAAACCCTGCAAACCGGCCCTGCGCCGCAAATCAGAAGTTAAGGGGGCCGACAGATGCCAGATTGGTCGCCACTTCAAGACGAAGACCGGATTTTCAAGAATCTTTACGGATATCATTCGTGGAACTTGGAATCGGCGAAAAAGCGCGGTGCCTGGGACAATACCAAGGCGTTGATTGACCTTGGTCGTGACAAGATTGTTGAGATCGTGAAGGCATCCGGCCTGCGCGGGCGCGGTGGGGCAGGGTTCCCGACCGGCCTTAAATGGTCGTTCATGCCCAAGGCCACGTCGGACAAACCGTCCTATCTGGTCGTGAATGCTGATGAATCAGAGCCCGGCACCTGTAAGGACCGGGAGATCATGCGCAATGATCCCCATACCTTTATCGAAGGCTGCCTGTTGGCTTCCATCGCGATGGGCGCGCATCATTGCTATGTCTATATTCGCGGCGAATATCGCTATGAATATAACATTCTGGAAAAGGCCGTCGCCGAAGCCTATGAGGCCGGTTTGGTCGGCCCGAAAGCCTGTGGTAGCGATTATCCGTTTGATATCTATATCCATCATGGCGCCGGCGCCTATATCTGTGGTGAAGAAACCGCGCTGTTGGAAAGCCTGGAAGGTAAGAAGGGCCAACCGCGCCTGAAACCGCCTTTCCCGGCAATGGCGGGCCTGTATGGTTGCCCGACCACAGTGAATAACGTGGAGAGCATCGCTGTTGCGCCGGCCATCCTGCGCCGTGGGGCCGAATGGTTCCTGGGCTTTGGTCGCGAAAACAATGCTGGTACCAAGCTGTTCTGTGTGTCCGGCCATGTAGAGAAGCCCTGCAACGTTGAAGAAGCCATGTCGATCCCGCTGAAAGAACTGCTGGAACGGCATTGCGGCGGCGTGCGCGGCGGCTGGGATAATCTGAAAGCAGTGATCCCGGGCGGATCCTCCGTGCCGCTGCTGCCCAAGGATATCTGTGACACGGTGCTGATGGATTTCGATGCGCTGAAGGAACAGAAATCCGGCCTGGGCACGGCGGCTGTGATCGTGATGGATCAATCCACTGATGTCATCAAGGCGATCGCCCGGTTGAGCTATTTCTACAAACACGAAAGCTGTGGCCAATGCACACCGTGCCGCGAAGGCACAGGCTGGATGTGGCGCGTGATGGAACGCCTGGTTAAGGGGCAGGCAGAGATCGAAGAGATCGACACCCTGCTGGAAGTCACCAAACAGGTGGAAGGTCACACGATCTGCGCGCTTGGCGATGCAGCAGCCTGGCCGATCCAGGGGCTGGTCCGCCATTTCCGCGACGAAATCGAAGATCGCATCAAAAACCGCACCCGCGTCGCCGTTGGCGCGGTCGCGGCGGAGTAGGGATGATGGGCATAGTATCAGTTTGGCATTGGTTTATCGTGCTGATTTTTATCATGATATTTGTTGTGCCTAGTTGGATGATTGCTAAGAAAGCTGGTCGCAGTGGAGCCTTGGGTCTTTTGAATATTTTCCCAGGAATTGGAACAATTATTTACATGGTTATTCTTGCTTTTGGGAAATGGCCACATGTTGATGGAGAGCAATAGGCGATGGAACATGTTATAGAAGTCGCTATAGCTGCGCTGTATATTTATTTAGCTTGGCGAATTGTATCTCGAGCCGGTTATAAAGGTGTATGGAGCCTTGTTCTACTTATCCCCGTTGTTAACATACTAATGATTTATGTGTTTGCCTTTTCCAATTGGCCGGTCTTGCGAAATAGAATTTCTTCTGCGCAGTAATGATTTTCAAGGGAATGGGTGAATGGCGACGATAACGATCAAGATTAACGGGCAAGAGCAAGAGGTCGAGCAGGGCATGACCGTGCTGCAGGCCTGTGAGCAGGCCGGCGTTGAAGTGCCGCGCTTTTGCTATCATGAGCGTCTGTCGGTCGCGGGCAACTGCCGTATGTGCCTTGTCGAGGTGAAGCCGGGCCCGCCGAAACCTGCTGCCTCCTGTGCGCTGCCGGTGGCCCCCAATCAGGAAATCCTCACCGAATCTGAAATGGTGGTGAAGGCCCGCAAGGGCGTGATGGAATTCTTGCTGATCAATCATCCGCTGGATTGCCCGATTTGTGACCAGGGCGGCGAATGTGACCTGCAGGATCAGGCCATGGCCTTTGGCCGCGACGGGTCTCGCTATACCGAGAATAAGCGCGCGGTGAAGGACAAGTATATGGGCCCGCTGATCAATACGATCATGACCCGGTGTATTCATTGCACGCGCTGTGTGCGTTTTGTCGCGGAAGTTGCTGGTGCAGAAGAAATCGGCCTGTTGAATCGCGGTGAGAATGCAGAGATTTCCAGCCTGGAGCAGGCTGTCGACAGCGAATTATCCGCCAATGTCATTGATTTGTGCCCGGTCGGTGCCCTGACGTCGAAACCTTATCAATACAATGCACGTCCCTGGGAATTGAAAAAGACCGAAAGCGTGGATGTGATGGATGCCGTTGGCTCCAACATCCGCGTCGATGCGCGGGGCAATGAGGTGCTGCGGGTCCTGCCACGTCTGAACGAAGACGTGAACGAGGAATGGATTTCCGACAAAACGCGCTATGCCTGTGACGGGCTGCGGCGTCAGCGTCTGGACAAGCCCTATATCCGGGGCATGGACGGCAAGCTGAAACCGGCAAGCTGGCAGGATGCCATGGCTGCGGTGGCAAAGGCGGCTAATGGTTTGAAGGGCGAGCAGATGGCTGCCCTAACCGGCGACCAGGCCTGTGTGGAAAGCGTCTATTCTCTGAAGATGCTGATGGAGATGCTGGGATCCCCCAATCTGGATTGCCGTCAGGATGGGGCTAAGTTGGATGCTGGCGTGCGTGCTGGTTACATTTTTAACACCACCATTGCCGGGATTGAACAGGCTGATGCGCTGTTGATCGTGGGGGCCAATATTCGGTGGGAAGCCCCGATTATTAATGCCCGCATTCGCAAGCGGTGGCTGACCGGTGCAATGCAGGTTGCGACCATAGGCGAACAGATCAAAACAACCTATGACAGCGATTATCTGGGGGCTGGCCCTGAGACTTTGAGCGAAGTCGCCGATGGCAGTCATCCTTTTGCAGAAATTTTGAAATCTGCTGAGAACCCGATGATCATCGTGGGGCAGGGGGCGCTTGCGCGTAAAGATGGCGCGGCGGTTCTGGCCGCAGCAAAGAAAATTGCCGATATGTGCGGCATGATTAAAGAAGACTGGAACGGCTTTAACGTTCTGCACACAGCGGCCAGCCGCGTTGGGGCGCTGGATGTTGGATTCGTCCCTGGCGACAAGGGGGCTGATCGTGACGGCATTCTGGCTGGTGCGGCAACGGGCGCGATTAAGCTGGTCTATCTGTTGGGAACCGATGAAATGGACCTGGCCCCGTTGAAAGACAGTGGTGCCTTTGTCGTCTATCACGGTCACCATGGGGATAAGGGTGCGCATGTCGCCGATGTGATCTTCCCGGGCGCGGCCTATACGGAAAAGAATGCGACCTATGTGAACACGGAAGGGCGCGTTCAACTGGCCCGCCGGGCGACCTTCCCACCAGGCGAAGCAAAGGACGACTGGGCGATCATAAGGGCCCTGTCCGAAACAGTGGGTAAACCTTTACCTTGGATCAGTTTTGACGAATTGCGCATGGCGATGCGCGGGGCCCATCCGCATCTGTCGCGCATTGATGATGCGGAAGCTGCAAGCTGGGCTGATTTTGGCACACCCGGCGCAATGGACGCGGCCGCATTCACCACGCCGATTGAGAATTTTTATATGACCGACCCGATTTCGCGGGCGTCGGAGACGATGGCGGAATGCACACAGACATTTGTGCTGGACCGCAACGGGAAGGGGACCGGGACCCATGGCTGACCTGTTTGACGGCATTTGGTGGTCTGGCTATGTCTGGCCGACGCTGATCACGGTTCTTCTGATCCTGTGCATCATGATTCCGGTTATGCTGTCGGTTGCCTATCTGACGCTGGCAGAGCGTAAGGTCATCGGCTGGATGCAATTGCGCAAGGGCCCGAATGTGGTGGGACCCTTTGGCCTGTTACAGCCCATCGCCGATGCGTTAAAGCTGCTGATGAAGGAAACCATCATCCCGGCAGGTGCCAATCCGGTCCTGTTCCTGATTGCACCGATGCTGACCTTTGTACTGGCACTAATCGCCTGGGCGGTTATACCGTTTGATGACGGTATGGTGCTGGCTGATATCAATGTCGGGGTTCTGTATCTCTTCGCGATTTCATCGCTGGGCGTTTATGGCATCATCATCGCGGGCTGGGCGTCGAACTCCAAATACGCATTCCTAGGCGCATTGCGCTCTGCGGCGCAGATGGTGTCTTACGAAGTCTCCATCGGATTTGTGATCGTAACGGTGCTGATCTGCGTCGGGTCGCTGAACCTCAGTGACATTGTGCGGTCCCAGGCCGGGGGTGGTTTCTGGAACTGGTACTTCCTGCCCCTGCTGCCGATGTTTGTGGTCTTCATCATTTCGGCACTGGCGGAAACGAACCGCGCCCCGTTTGATTTGCCGGAAGCGGAAGCAGAGCTGGTTTCAGGTTATAACGTCGAATATTCGGCGATGGCCTTTGCTCTGTTCTTTCTGGGTGAATATGCCAACATGATTTTGATGAGCGCGATGACCGTGGTTCTATTCCTGGGGGGCTGGTTGCCGCCGGTGGATGCGCAACCCTTCACCTGGGTGCCTGGACCGATTTGGTTTGCCATAAAGGTTGCCTTCGTTTTGTTCATCTTCCTGTGGGTACGCGCGACATTTCCGCGCTATCGATATGACCAATTGATGCGTCTGGGCTGGAAGGTATTCTTGCCCCTGTCGCTGTTCTGGGTCATTGCAACCGCCGGGTTCCTGGTCGCGTTTGACCTGTTACCCCAAGGCATGAATTAAAGGAAAGGAGAGACGCTGGATGGCAAGCCTCGACAGAACTGCCCGATCTTTCCTGCTGGCTGAATTGCTCAGCGGTATGGCGCTGACTCTCAAGATGATGTTCAGCCCCAAACACACGATCAATTATCCCTATGAAAAAGGGCCATTGAGCCCCCGTTTCCGGGGAGAGCACGCCCTGCGCCGCTATCCCAATGGGGAAGAGCGCTGCATCGCGTGTAAGCTGTGCGAGGCCGTATGCCCCGCCCAGGCGATCACGATTGAGGCTGAACCGCGCGCGGATGGTTCGCGCCGGACGACTCGCTATGACATTGACATGACCAAATGCATCTATTGCGGCTACTGCCAGGAGGCGTGCCCGGTGGATGCAATCGTTGAAGGACCGAACTACGAATTTGCGACCGAAACCCGCGAAGAACTGTTCTATAACAAGGATAAGCTCCTTGCGAATGGGGACCGTTGGGAATCGGAGATCGCTGCTAACCTTGAATTGGACGCGCCGTACCGCTAAACCGCTTGCGGGTCTGCGTACCGATTGATTGAAACCGAGGGGGGAACCAATGGCATTCGCCGGGTTCATGTTTTACATATTTGCCGCGATCTGCGTGGCGTGTGCCGTGATGGTGATAACATCGCGCAACCCCGTGCATTCGGTCCTGTTCCTGATCCTGGCTTTCTTCAATGCGGCGGGATTGTTCGTGCTGATCGGGGCTGAGTTTCTGGCGATGATCCTTGTCGTCGTTTATGTCGGCGCGGTCGCGGTCCTGTTCCTGTTCGTCGTGATGATGCTGGACGTCAATTTCGTCGAATTGCGACGCGGCGTTAAGAACTATGTCTATCTGGGTGCAACATTGGGCGGCATCCTGTTCCTCGAACTGGCGCTGGTGGCGACATCCTGGACCCTGGGCCCGCAAATGTCTGAAATTACCCTGGGGCCTGTCGTTGGCGCGGTCAGCAATACACGCAGCATCGGCCAGATCATCTATACCGACTACATCTATCTGTTTCAGGGGGCCAGCCTGATCCTGTTGGTCGCGATGATGGGGGCGATTGTATTGACCTTGCGTCAGCGCGCCGGTGTCAAAAAGCAGGTTATCGCCGATCAGGTGTCACGCTCTTCCAAGGATGAGCTGATCGTGGTCAAGGTCGACTCTGGCAGCGGCATATAGCGGGGAACGACGGATATGGAAATCGGACTTTCACATTATCTCGCTGTTGCGGCCGTGCTGTTCACATTGGGGCTGTTTGGCATCTTTTTGAACCGCCGGAACGTGATTGTGATCTTGATGTCGGTCGAATTGATGCTGTTGGCCGTGAATATCAATCTGGTCGCTTTCTCGGCCTTCCTGCAGGACCTGACGGGTCAGATCTTTGCCATGTTCGTCTTGACCGTGGCGGCGGCAGAGGCCGCAATCGGCCTTGCCATCCTGGTCGTCTTCTATCGTAACCGCGCGTCTATCGCGGTTGACGATGTCAGCAACATGAAGGGTTAGGGGCGGTACTCCCATGGAATCACTCATCGTATTTCTGCCGCTGATCGGGGCATTGGTTGCTGGCTTTGCCGGGCGCGCCATTGGCGGGCATAAGGGGGATGTGTTCGCACAGATCGTCTCTTCCGGCCTGTTGGTGCTGTCGGCCATTCTGGCCTGGATCGTCTTTATCAAGGTTGGCATTCTGGCGGAAGATCCGACCGACAAGGCCTATACGGTTGAATTGCTGCGCTGGGTGACGGTCGGGAATTTTTCTTTTGATTGGGCGCTGCGCATCGATACGCTGACGGGCGTCATGCTGGTGGTGATCACCACGGTTTCGTCCCTGGTGCATATCTATTCCATCGGATACATGCACCATGATCCCAGCATTCCCCGGTTCCAGGCTTATCTGAGCCTGTTTACCTTTATGATGCTGATGCTGGTGACGGCCGATAACCTGGTTCAGATGTTCTTTGGCTGGGAAGGCGTCGGTCTGGCGTCGTATCTGTTGATTGGGTTCTGGTACAAGAAGCCTTCTGCCAATGCGGCGGCGATTAAGGCATTTGTCGTCAACCGCGTCGGGGATTTCGGGTTTGCGCTGGGCATATTCGGTGTGTTCATTCTGACCGGATCGCTGTCTTTTGACAGTGTTTTCAATGCGATCCCAGGCATTGTTGGAGATGGTGGTACAGCGACCAGCTTCAATTTCCTGTGGTTCACGCTGACCGGACAGGAAGCCGTGACGGCGGTCTGTCTGCTGTTGTTCATGGGCGCGATGGGGAAATCGGCGCAATTGGGGCTGCATACATGGCTGCCCGATGCGATGGAGGGGCCAACGCCCGTTTCCGCGCTGATCCACGCCGCGACCATGGTGACGGCTGGCGTCTTCATGGTGTGCCGTCTGTCGCCGATTTTTGAATATTCGGAAACCGCCCTGATGGTCGTGACCTTTGTCGGGGCTTCGACGGCATTCTTTGCCGCGACAATCGGGCTGACGCAAAACGATATCAAACGGGTGATTGCTTATTCTACCTGCTCTCAGCTTGGCTATATGTTCTTTGCCGCTGGGGTATCGGCTTATCCCGCAGCGATGTTCCATCTGTTCACGCATGCCTTCTTCAAGGCCTTGTTGTTCTTGGGCGCAGGCGCGGTGATTCATGCCGTCTCCGACGAGCAGGATATGCGCAAGATGGGTGGTCTCGCCCCCTATATCAAAAAGACCATGCTGATGATGTGGATTGGCTCCCTGGCGCTGACGGGGATTGGTATTCCGGGCACATCCATCGGCTTTGCAGGCTTTTTCTCCAAGGACGCTATACTTGAAAGCGCCTATGCGGCGGAGACAGGGATCGGCCGTTATGCCTTCTGGTTGGGCATTGCTGCAGCCATAATGACAGCCTTCTATTCCTGGCGCCTGTTGTGGATGACGTTCCATACCCCGGCGCGCGGTGATGAGAAGGTCATGGCCCATGTTCATGAATCGCCCAATGTCATGCTGGTGCCATTGTATGTATTGGCGATTGGTGCCGTCTTTGCAGGCGTTGTCTTTGCACCCTATTTCACGGGTCATCATTTCCAGGAATTCTGGGGGGATTCGATCCTGATTCTTGAGAGCCATCAGGCGCTGGAAAATGCCCACCATGTGCCGATCTGGGTAAAAGTGGCACCCTTGGTGGTCGGGCTTATCGGGATCTTTGGGGCGATTTGGGTCTATCGCGGCGGTTTGGAGCGCGGCAAGTCCATCGGCCGCTTCTGGGGTCCGTTCTACCAGTTCTCGTTTAACAAATGGTACTTTGATGAATTGTATGACTTCCTCTTCGTCCGGCCATGCTTTGCCCTTGGGCGGCTGTTCTGGAAACGGGGGGATGGCGACGTCATCGATGGCCTGGGCCCTGATGGCGTGGCAAAGAGCACGTCAATCCTCGCCGGGCGGATCAGCCTGCTGCAAAGCGGTTATCTGTACCATTACGCATTCGCCATGTTGATCGGTGTTGTTGTGCTGATCAGCTTCTATTTGTTGGCTCACTAAGGCCGTCGGGAAGGGACCGAACCTCAAAATGTCGGAAGCCTCGTTTCCTCTTCTCAGTTTGACGACATTCGCTCCTTTGGTTGGGGCGCTGTTTGTCATGATCATCCGTGGCACGCCAGAAGAAGTGGCACGCAATGCCCGATGGGTTGCGTTTGTCGCTTCGGTGACAACCTTTCTGTTGTCCTTGCTGGTGCTGGCTAATTTTGACGGGTCCTCCGCTGATTTCCAACTGGTTGAATATCAGCCCTGGCTGGAATCGGTTGGGATTGGCTATAAGATGGGCGTGGACGGGATTTCGATCTGGTTCGTGTTGCTGTCGACCCTGTTGTCGCCGCTGTGTATCCTGGCAAGCTGGCGCTCCATCAAAGTGCGCGTGCGTGAATACATGATCGCCTTCCTGGTACTGGAAACCATGATGGTTGGCATGTTCTGCGCCCTGGACATGCTGGTATTCTACATCTTCTTCGAAGGTGTTCTGTTGCCGATGTTCCTGATCATCGGTGTCTGGGGCGGCGGGCGTCGGATTTATGCGGCGTTCAAGTTCTTCCTGTATACGCTGCTGGGATCTATCCTGATGCTGGTCGCAATCATCGCAATGTATTACGGCGCGGGGGGAACGACCGATATTCCCACATTGATGACGACACAGTTCCCGCGTGACCTGCAGATGATCCTCTGGCTGGCCTTCTTCGCAAGTTTCGCTGTGAAAGTGCCGATGTGGCCGGTTCATACCTGGTTGCCAGACGCCCATGTTGAAGCACCAACGGCGGGGTCTGTTATTCTGGCCGGCGTGTTGTTGAAGATGGGGGGCTATGGTTTCCTGAGATTCTCCATCCCAATGTTGCCGTTGGCGTCCGAAGCCTATGCGCCACTGGTTTTCACGCTGTCTTGCATCGCGGTTGTTTACACCTCTTTGGTGGCCCTGGTGCAGGAGGATATGAAGAAGCTGATCGCCTATTCCTCCATCGCACATATGGGCTTTGTGACGGCGGCGATATTCTCCATGAACGAAACCGCGATTGCGGGGTCGATCATTCAGATGTTGAGCCATGGCCTGGTCTCAGGCGCGCTGTTCCTATGTGTGGGCGTGGTTTATGATCGGCTGCACACCCGCGAGATTTCCCGCTATGGCGGGTTGGCGACCAATATGCCGCGCTATGCCCTGGTGTTCATGCTGTTCACTATGGCCTCAGTCGGCCTGCCGGGTACCAGCGGTTTTGTTGGGGAATTCCTGATCCTGTATGGGGCGTTTGAACACAACACCTATGTCGCGGCCTTCCTGGCAACGGGGATGATCCTGGGGGCAGCCTATATGCTGTATCTATATCGCCGGGTCGTCTTTGGGGCGCTGACAAAGGATGATGTCAAAGGCATGTTGGATATGAGCCCGCGAGAGATTGCGATCTTTGTTCCGCTGATCATTCTGACCCTGTGGATGGGGATATACCCATCGACCTTCCTGGATCCGATTGAGGTGTCAGTGACGAATCTGGTGGAAAATTATGATGCGGCACTGGCCGCGGCCCAATCGGGTGCCGCGCTGGTTACCGGTAACCAATAGAAAGAGGGGGGAGACCTAGTATGTTCGAAACCTCCGCATTCGCACCGGCCCTACCGGAAATCGCATTGGCCGCCAGCGTGATGGCGCTGATGATGGTTGGCGTCTTTTCTGATGCCAAGAAAGCCCTGGGCCGTGTTTCCTTTCTGGCGATCCTGGTGTTGCTGGGCACGGCTGTCTTGGTGGTCATAACCGGGACAGACAATCGTGTCGGCTTTGGCGGATTGTTCATTGTCGACAGTTTCGCCGTCTATATGAAACTTCTTGTGCTGATCGCGGCCCTTTGTGGTCTGGTGATGAGCGATCGCTATATCCGGCGCGAAGGCATGGCCCGGTTTGAATATCCGATCCTGCTGTGTTTTGCGACTTTGGGCATGCTGATGATGGTTTCAGCAAATGACCTGATGTCGCTGTATATCGGCCTGGAATTGCAAAGCCTGTCGCTGTATGTCGTCGCCGCGTTTCAGCGTGACCAGTTGCGCTCGACAGAGGCCGGTTTGAAGTATTTCGTGCTTGGTGCTTTGAGTTCCGGCCTGTTGCTGTATGGCTGTTCGCTTATCTATGGCTTTGCCGGAACCACCAGTTTCACCGCATTGGCGCAGGAAATGGCCAATATGGATGCCGCGCCGACGGGCCTGATTGTTGGTCTTGTCTTCCTGTCGGCCGGGTTGGCGTTCAAGATTTCCGCCGTCCCTTTCCATATGTGGACGCCAGACGTTTATGAAGGCGCCCCGACATCTGTGACCGCCTTTTTTGCGGTTGCCCCCAAGATCGCGGCGATGGCGCTTATTCTGCGTGTCATGCTGGGCCCGTTCGGGGACCTGATCGCGGAATGGCAGCAGATCATCTGGATGATTTCCGTCGCCTCCATGATCCTTGGGGCCTTTGCCGCCATTGCACAGACCAATATCAAGCGTCTGATGGCCTATTCCTCCATCGGTCATGTCGGCTATGCCCTGATGGGCCTGGCGGCGGGGACCGAGGCCGGGGCCGGGGCTGTCATGATGTATATGGCAATCTATCTGGCGATGAATGTCGGAACCTTCGCCATTATCCTGTCCATGAAGGTCAAGGACAGGATGGTTGAAAACATCTCTGATCTGGCTGGTCTGTCAAAGACACGACCGGGCATGGCGCTTGCGCTGATGATCTTCATGTTCTCCATGGCGGGCATTCCGCCACTGGCAGGGTTCTTTGGTAAGTTCTTTGTTTTCAGTGCGGCAATTGATGCGGGATTGATCTATCTGGCGGTCATCGGGGCCGTTACCAGTGTTGTCAGCGCCTTCTATTACCTGCGCATCATCAAGGTCATGTATTTTGACGAAGCGGATGAAACGCTGGATGCGATGGAAGGGCGTGCGATGAAGGGAATATTGCTGGTATCGTCGCTGGCGATCCTGGTCTTTATCCTGTTGCCTCAGACTCTGGCGGACTACGCAGCTTACGCGGCGACGTCCTTGTTCGCAGGTTGATCCAGCGCCCGTGCCACACGCCAGTGACTGAAACAACGCTCTATCCGCCCGGTTGGTCCGTTCAGCGGTTCCAGGTGGTTGGATCGACGATGGATATCGCCCGGGATCTGGCCGACCATGATGCCCCCGACAGAACCGTTGTCCGGGCGGATATTCAAACCGGCGGTCGCGGGCGATTTGGCCGCCAATGGGTATCAGAGGCCGGCAATCTGTATATGACATTGCTGCTGCGGGAGGATCGCCCCCTGGCAGATTGTGCACAGCTTTCCTTTGCAGCCGCCCTTGCGCTTTATGATGCAATCGGCCTGCCCGACGTCACCTTGAAATGGCCTAATGATGTCCTGATCGGGGGCAAGAAGACGGCAGGCATCCTGCTGGAGGCAGGCGGTCCCTCAGCAGCCCCGTGGATATTGATTGGCATGGGGGTCAATGTGGCCCACCATCCACAGGATGCGCCTTATCCCGTGACACATGTGGCGCAGGAGGCTTATCCCCATGGAGCAGATACACTGTGCCGCAGTGTGCTGGAAGGAATCGACCATTGGCGCGGAATTTGGCATAAACAGGGAGCCACATCTATTCACGCTGCCTGGCTGGACAAGGCGCATGGGCGCGGTCAGGACATTCGTGTACGCCTGACATCAAAGGAAATTGTCGGGCGGTTTGAGACATTGGATGCAGATGGCGCATTGGTCGTTCTGGATAAGGCGGGCACGCGACACAGGATCTCTGCCGGCGATGTATTTTTTGCGTGATATTGAAGGATGACGTGAATGCTGCTTGCAATTGATTCCGGCAATACAAATGTTGTCTTTGGCGTGTTTGATGGGACAGATTTCGTAAAGGCCTTTCGTTGCGCCAATGATCCAAAACGCACCGCAGATGAGTATATCGTCTGGCTGAGTGAGTTGATGACGTTAAACGGGCTGGATCACACGAAAATCACGGGCACGGTGATCGGGTCGGTGGTACCGGAAACCGAATTCAATCTGGTAAGCCTGTGCCGGCGTTATTTCGACGGTGAACCAATCGTTATTGGTGATCCCGGTGTGGAATTGGGGATTCAGGTCTTGATCGACCGACCGGAACAGGCCGGGGCGGATCGTCTGGTGAATGCGGTAGAAGCGCATCGCACCTATGGCGGGCCATTGATTTGTATCGATTTTGGCACGGCCACAACATTTGATGTGGTTGACGGAGATGGAAATTATCGCGGCGGTGTAATTTCACCAGGGATACGCTTGTCATTAGAGGCCTTGTATCTGGCCTCAGCCAAGTTGCCCCTTGTGGAGGTTGCGCCGTCAGAGACAGTGATCGGAAAGTCCACGGTGCATGCCATGCAATCGGGTATTTTCTGGGGCTATGTCAGTATGATTGAAGGCATGGTGGACCGAATCCGCCGTGAATATGGAGAAGATATGAAAGTTATTGGTACCGGTGGATTGGCAGAGCTATTCGCCGAGCGCACGGATGTTATTGAACATACGGATCGATCCCTGACCCTGCGTGGACTTGTTGAAATCTATCAGCGGAACGGGGGTATTGTATGACCGCGCCTGGTTTCCGCGACACGGACACACCGGGTCCTGATGAGTTCCTGTTCCTGCCGCTGGGTGGCACGGGCGAGATCGGGATGAATCTGAACCTGTATGGACATGATGAAAAATGGTTGATGGTGGATTGTGGCATCACCTTTGGTGATGAGCGAACCCCTGGCATTGATGTGATCATGCCGGATCCGGCCTTTATTGAGGAGCGTATCGAAGATTTGTGCGGGCTTGTTCTGACCCATGCGCATGAGGATCATTTAGGCGCTGTTCAGTATCTTTGGCCCAAATTGAAATGCCCGATCTACGCGACGCCCTTTACTGCAGCGGTTCTGCGCCGGAAATTGACTGAGGTTGATTTTGGTCGAAAGGTGGAAATTATCGAAGTGCCGATGTCAGGCACTTTCGATGTTGGTCCGTTCAATATTGAACTGATCACCCTGACCCATTCCATTCCCGAACCCAATGCTTTGGCAATCCGGACATCTGCCGGGGTTGTCCTGCATACTGGCGATTGGAAGCTGGATCCCGATCCACAGGTTGGTCCGACGACGGACGAGGCCCGCTTGATCGCCATCGGGGAAGAAGGCGTGATGGCCATGGTCTGTGATTCGACCAATTCGCTGAATTCCGGGCGCAGCGGATCCGAAGGGGATGTGCGCAAGAATCTGGTGGATGTGGTGCGCGACTGTCAGGGTGGCGTTGCGATTGCCTGTTTCGCATCCAATGTTGCGCGCCTGGAAAGCGCGGCCAAGGCGGCGATTGCCTGTGGCCGTCAACCGGCATTGGCGGGTCGGTCCTTATGGCGCATGAATGAATGCGCCCGCGAATGCGGCTATTTACAGGATTTGCCGCCTTTCCTGAATGATGAGGCGGCGTCCCGCCTGCCAGCAGAGAAGGTTCTGTGGATCTGCACCGGCAGTCAGGGGGAGCCACGCGCCGCCCTGGCCCGAATCGCCCGAGGGGATCATCAGAATATCAAGCTGGGGCAGGGGGATACGGTGATATTCTCCAGCCGCGAGATACCGGGCAATGAGGTGTCGATTGGCGAATTGCAGAATTCTCTGACTGAATTGGGGTGTACAATCATCACCGCCAATGATGCGGAAATTCATGCATCGGGCCATCCAAACAGGGATGAATTGGCGGATATGTATTCCTGGATACGCCCTCAGGTGGCCGTCCCGGTTCATGGCGAACACCGGCATCTTCTGGCCCATGCTAGATTGGCGCAAAGCTGTCAGGTACCCCATGGCATTGTGGCCCAGAACGGGATGTTGATGAGCCTGACCAATAACGGCGCGGAAGTGATTGATCAGGTCTATTCCGGTCGTCTGGCGGTGGATGGGGATCGTTTGATTCCCATGGATCATGGATCGATTCGCCAACGCAAGCGGTTGGCACAGAATGGGGCTGCGGTGGTTTCTATCGCCCTGGATAAGTCCGGTCGTCTGGCGGATGAGGCGCAGTTGACCCTGGCGGGCTTGCTGGATTCCGACGGGCCGGAATGGGATGATCTGCTGGATCTGGCCGAAGAAACGGTAGAGAATCTGTCCAAGGCCCAATTGAAAGATGACGGTCAGGTGGTCGAGGCCGTGCGAATCGCACTGCGCAGGAAGCTGCAGGCAATGACCCGGCGTCGCCCGCAGGTAGACGTGCATTTGTTAAGAGTTTGAATGGATTAGATGGGAGAGTTGCGATGATTGGAAAACTAAATCATGTCGCTATCGTAGTGCCGGATTTGGCGGCAGCCAGTGCGGTGTATCGCGATACATTGGGTGGTGACGTTTCTGATCCGCATGATCTGCCAGAACATGGTGTGACGACGGTTTTTGTCAACTTGCCCAATACCAAGATTGAGCTTTTACATCCCTTTGGGAATGACTCTCCAATCGCAAAGTTCCTGCAAAGCAATCCATCCGGCGGCATGCATCATATTTGTTATGAGGTAGAAGACATCATAGCAGCCCGCGATAAATTGCAGGCGGATGGTGCGCGGGTACTGGGCAGCGGAGAGCCGAAGATCGGGGCCCATGGCAAACCGGTCTTGTTCCTGCATCCCAAGGACTTCTGTGGCACATTAGTGGAACTGGAACAGGTGTAAGGCAGGGGCTATGAGCATCGCATCCTTTATCGTTGTGTACATTATCGCATGGTGGCTGGTGTTTTTTATCGTCTTGCCGATTGGGGTGCAGCGGGATGACAACCCGAAAGAAGGGCATGATGTCGGTGCGCCGGTTAACCATATGATCGGAAAAAAGGCCCTGTGGTCGACCCTGGCAGCCTTCGTCATCCTGTTTGCCTATTGGGTGGCGGCCGACGTGATTCACGTTCATTTGGTGTAGGATCGATGGGCTGGTATTGCGATTATGCGATTGGGGACCCGGTACACGGGGACTACCATGATACGGAATATGGCTTCCCGGAAACTGACGAGCGTCGGTTGTTCGAACGTCTGGTCATGGAAATCATGCAGGCCGGATTGAATTGGGGCCTGATCCTGAAGAAGCGGGAAGGGCTGAACGCGGCCTTCCACGGCTTTGATGTCGATACGGTCGCCCAGTACGGGGATGAGGATATTGTCCGGTTGCTGAATGACCCCATGATCGTGCGCAATCGCTTGAAGGTGAACGCCGCGATCCATAATGCGCAGGTCATTCAACAGCTGCGCGGCAGTCACGGCAGTTTTGCAAATTGGATCGCCGGCCAGCATCCGTTGACGAAATCTCAATGGGTGAAACTGTTTAAGAAGACTTTCAAATTTACCGGGGGCGAAATCACCAACGAGTTTTTGATGTCTATCGGATATCTGCCCGGAACCCATCGGGAAGACTGTCCTGCCTATCAGAAACTCACCGCCCTATCCCCACCCTGGCGGGCGCAAGGCCTGGCATTCTATCAGGAACCCTGATCACGCCTTGGGTTTGGCGATCTCTACCACTTTCTTGTAAAGCAGGGAGTGCGTGTCAGCCAGCGCTTCAACCACCGTGAAATGGTTCAGATTCGGCAGTTCCAGATAGTCGATATCTTTGCGGCGGTCGCGCCAATGGTCGGCGTAATCCTGGCTTTGCCGGCGAAATTCGTCACTTTCCGCACCGCCAACAGCCGCAACAAATGGCGCATTGGATACCAGATTGAGCAATATAGGGCTGAGTGTGCGGGCATCCTCTTCCGTCAGACGCAGGGCATTGTTCAGCCCGATATGGCGCAATGGCTCCAGGTCAAACAGGCCAGAAATTGAAACGGTACCCTTAATCAGGTCGCGTGGAAGATCTGGATCAATCTGCGGCCAATGGGTGGCGGCCAACATTGCGACCAGATGCCCCCCGGCGGAATGGCCGGAAATTGTGATCCAGTCCGCATCATATCCGTTCCGATCCGCCGTCTGATACAAATGCGCCAGGGCGGTGCGGCAGTCCGTGACGATATCACCGATGCTGGCGGGCGGGCACAGGGGATAGTTCAAGGCGGCGACCGCAATTCCAGCCTCTACAATTTTTTTGCAAAGGTGCGCATTGTCCTTTTTGTCCAGTGCCTGCCAATAGCCCCCGTGAATATAAACATGCAAGGGGGCATTCTTGATCCCCTGTGGAAGGTATAGGTCTATTGTGTGGGCGCTGTCCGGCCCATAGCTGATTTCCGCGGTACGGGTTTTTTGATGCGCGGTGCCGTCCACACGCCAGGCGGCCATGATCTGGGCTGCTTCTGGCACAGAAACACGCGGGCTGTATTCCATTGAAAGTTTGGCTGCATCATAATCCAGATAGACTGGATCCTTAGAGGCGGGTGGCACATGGGCAACAGCCGTGAAGGTCACGGAATCGCCCTTGACCAAGGCGATATCCCCGAAGTTTCCCCCCAGAATTTCACGGTATAACAGATCGATTTCCGGCAGGGCCGCGTCAAATGCATCCGGGTCCGGGGTCGTGATCGTCAGGGTGCGGATATGGGGGGGCGCCGCACCCTGTCGCGCCAGGTCCAGGCCCAACGCCCGTGCCGCATCCAGAACGCTATTCGCCAGGGTCTGACCATCAATCGGGCCTGATGTAGCAGTGACGGCTGTGTGTTCGGGGTCAGCCTGGACCGCAGGGGCGGGTTGGTCACGCCAAGTGAAATGCATCAGAAACTCCCGAAGAGAAGGGTCGCGGAAAGAGTGCGACATGCCGATCCATAGACCGGAAAGTCGCACACACGTCTATCTTATCAAGGTGTATACTCATGCCTGGTGTACGGCAATCCGCGGCACCCAATAAATTATCTGGTTGCGAAATTCGGACTGTTGCGCAGGGCACGCCACCGACCCATTGATGTCCCGTCAGCGTTGCATCGCCCGGGCCAGGATGGCGCTGGCCAGGACTTCGACCCCGGCGGCCAGGTCTTCTGCGGTGGCGGATTCCAGTTCATTATGGCTGATGCCATCCTTGCAAGGGACAAAGACCATTGCGGTTGGTTGGTCTTGCGACAGGTAACAGGCATCGTGACCGGCCATGGAAAAGATATCCATCACCGGGATATCCAAAGACGCCGCCCCCGCCTTCAACAGCGCCACAAGATCCTGATCAAAAGTCAGGGGAGGTTCCTGATCCAGTATTGTCCAGCAAACAGTCACTTTCCCCTTTGCTTGCTCCGTCTGCATGGCATCGTCGATCGCAGCCCGCATTGCTGTGATTCCGTCTTGCGTTGGATGGCGCAGATCTATGGAAAACGTGACGGTGCCCGGGATGGTGTTTCTGGAATTGGGATATACGCTCAGGGCCCCTACGGTGCACACACCCTGGGGCGGGTGATCCTGACCAATCTTTTCCAGCGCCACGACCAGGCGTGCGGCGGCAGTCAGGGCGTCCTGGCGCATCGTCATTGGCATCGTCCCGGCATGGCCCTCTGCGCCGGACACGGTCACATCATAGCGCACCTGACTGCGGGCCCCGGTGACAATGCCAACCGAATAACCTTCTCGTTCCAGGATCGGACCTTGTTCGATATGGGCTTCGAACAGACTGTCATAAGGGCGGTTGCCTAAAGGCAGGGGGCCTTTTGCCTCGATCGCGGTCAGCGCGTCTTCAAATCGTATGCCGGTTGGGTCTGTCGCATTATAGGCCTGTTCCAGATCGGCCTTTCCCGCGAACAACGCGGATCCGCTATGGGCAAAGCGGGTTCCTTCCTCATTCGTCCAGGCGACGACCTCAATACTGCGTTCGGTTTCAATTCCCGCATCATTCAGGGCGCGAAGAATTTCCAGCCCGGCCAGAACACCATAGGCACCATCATATTTTCCGCCCGTGGGCTGGGTATCCAAATGGCTGCCGGTGCAAACGGCAGGCAGATCGGGATCACGCGCCAGACGCCGGGCAAACAGATTGCCAACACAATCGGTCTCAACGATGCATCCTGCCGCCTGTGCCCACTGGGTGAACAGCGCGCGGGCCTGTTGATCCTGGGCGGTCAGGGCCTGGCGATTGACCCCGCCTTTCGGGGTTGCACCCAATTGCCCCATCTCTTCATGGCTGCGCCACAGGCGGTCCGCATCAATCGGCAGGCTGGGATGGTTTCTCATTTTAGTGTCATCCCGCCAGCCCGTTGATCGTATCGACCAGAGAGCGCGGCAGGACGATACCGGTGGTCGGTGTCTCCGTGCGGGCCTTGCGGCGGCGCTGTCCGGGCAGGCGTACGCCATCCATCGCAGTCAATTCACTGAACAAAGCCTCGCAATGCTGCGCCCAATGATCCGCGTCGCCGAAATGGGATGGGTCAATCGCCATGATGAATTCGCCGCCAATCGGGGGGCCGCCATCCTTGTTGTCCAATCGGCCAGCCTCAGCGGAAAAGACCGATCCAATCAGGCCGCCCGCCAGCAATTCGACCATCAGGGCGATATTCGACCCTTTGTATCCGCCGAAGGGGGATTGTGCGCCTTTCAGGACTTCTGCCGGGTCCGTGGTTGGGTTCCCATCAACATCAATCCCTGTTCCCGGGGGGACGGGATGCCCGTCGCGTGCATGGATCATCACATCCCCGCGCGCCATCGCTGCGGAGGCCTGATCAAAGACATAAGGGTCCTTGCCGGGGCGCGGCCAGGCAAAGGCCATCGGATTGGTGCCAAAGAAGGGTTTGATCCCCCCAGCCGGCGCGACCATGGGGGAGGCCTGTGTGAAGGCGAAGGCACATAGGCCCTGTTCCGCCAGGGTCTCAACCTCCGGCCATAGGGCGGCAAAGTGATAGATATCCACCAGCCCCATTCCGGCAATCCCCTGAGACTTTGCCTTCTTCGCAAGGACGGGAAGCCCAACTTCCAGGGCAAGGGGTGCAAAGCCGCCGTCGCCCGTCACGCGGACCGCGCCAGGCGCAATTTCAGAGGCGATAGGGCGCGCCGTTCCCTTGACCTTTCCGCTTTTTAAAGAGGCGCAATAGCCCGGCAGGCGGAACAATCCATGACTGGCGCAGCGATCCCGTTCCGCCCGGATCATAATATCAGTGACGGCGCGGGCATTCTCTGCATCTGCGCCATTGGCGGTCAGGGCGGCGGTGGAAAGGGTGGTGGCTTCGGTCAGGCTTAACGTTACGGTGTCGCTCATACTGCGGGCTCCTCTTGATTAATAAGGCAGCCTATCGGGCGTCACAGCATTTGTCAGGGCTTTACGCGAATTTCGGGGGGGACTTCTGGAACATTGCGCTGGCGTTCCCGATAGATTGTGTAAAGCCCGCTGGCGACAACGACCGCGCCGCCGATCAAGGTCCACATATCGGGCAGATTATTAAACACGATATAGCCCATCAACGTTGCCCAGACCAACAATGTGAAATTGAACGGTTGCAGGACAGAGGCCGGGGCACATTCCAGGGCCTTGATCAAAAGCAGGTGCCCCACCGCCCCGGTCAGCGACAATAGCGCCAGCAGACGCCAGGCTTGGGGCGTTGGTTCAATCCAATACAGGGGCCCGATACAGGTCATGATCGCCGCACCGATCACAGCCATATACAGCATGGAGGTGTTGGAACTGTCATTCCGGCTAACGATGCGGGTCAGCACGTGATAGATGGAAAACATCAAGGCGGCGGATAGCGCGATCAGGGATTCCAATTGGAATACGCCAAAGCCGGGCCTTAGGATGATCAGCACGCCCGAAAACCCCACAAGGACCGCAGCCCAGCGCCGAATGCCGACTCTTTCCCGCAAGATCAAGGCGGACATGGCCGTCACCATCAGCGGGAAGCTGGCAAAAAGGGCATGTGTTTCCGCCAGCGACAGAACGCGGATTGCCAGAACGAAGGCACTGATTTCCAGTACAATCAGCAGAGACCGGACAATCTGCAACCAGGGTCGATGTGCCTTGACGACTTGTTTCAGCGGCTGGTTCCAACTGCTGAGGATGACCGCGAAAACCCCGAAAAACAAAAACCGCACCCATAATATCTGTGGCGCGTCATAGGTTTGGGCCAATTGCTTGGTCACAGTGTCCTGACAGGCGAAGATAAACATCGCCATTACAATCATCAGGATACCCTTGGTGGGGTTGTCAGTTTTGTCGGTCATGATCCGGGCATATACTGAAAATGCGCCCGGCTCAACGGGTGTTTATGGTTTCGGCACCGCGGCGTTGACCGCTTTGACGATGTTAATCACCTTGTTCGAGGCACTGATCAACGCATCGGCGCTGGCTTGCTGGGCGTTTAACTGGCTCACCTCCTCTGTCGCGCGACCAATGGCGTCGATTTGTGCTTGGGTCGGTGGCTGCAGAACACTGTGATGATCCATAAGGATCTGCAATCGCGCCTCCAGCTTTTGCAAGTCAGCGGCCAATTCAAGCCGCTCGATCTGTATCTTGTTACGACCCGCATCATTTGGGTTGAGAACCAACCATTTTGATAGTTCCGCCATCAAGGCACGGACTCTGGTTGCTGCGGCGGTTATTTTAGCGGCCAGTATAAGTGTGTCTTCTTGAGACATTGGCATTGTCGTTCCCCCTGTAGTGTTTAAGCGAGACTGCGTTTGCTATTTCGAATCTTTCATTGCAGGGCTGCGACGGTGGAAGACTCTATTTCAGGTCCTGGTTTCTGTTGGGCTTCCAGGGCATCCCGTCGGGTGTCGATTTCTTTTTTCAATGTTTTGCCGAAGGCGAACAGAAACTTGATCTGATCCGTCGTCTTTCGCTGCTTGCCCAAGCCATACAGGCCTTCGGCAACTTTGATCAGATCCGCACCGCCATTGTTGATGGGACCGAGAGAGCCGACCAATTGCGTATTTGTTTCTGACCAGACAGTTTCGAAACGAAATTCGTTCAGGTTGAGTTCTTCGGCAATCTTAAACACCTTGTCTAAATTGGTGTAGATCAGCTGTTCCTGTTTTCCACCCAGCGCAAAGACTTCCTTTCGCTCGCGTTCGAAGTCCTGTTCGGTTTCCTGCAATGTTGTGCGCAGCCGGGCAATACTGGCGGCGCGGTCCTTGCCCTGCTGTAGTGCGGTTTGTTTGATGTCCCCCATGGATCCCGCCAGGGCGGTTGCGGTGTCTCCCGTCGTCACCGAAAGATTTCGCACGGGTTCGGAATTGGAACAGCCCGCCAGACCCAATGCCAAAAGTCCGAACCCGAAAGACATGATAAAACGACATATGATGCGCATAGGGCGGTTTCTCCTTAATCATCCACGGCTTTGACGCCGATGAAGCCGAAGGTCGCAATCTGTCCAAGTCCAACGGCCAGATCCGCAAGGGTTTCCGGCTTGATCCCGCCTTCCCAATAGGTTGCGATTTCTCCGATGGGACCATCGATCAGGGCCTTCCAGGATTTTGCGGCATATTCATTCAACAGCACGACTTCGCGATGCTGTATATCCACCAGGCTCATTTCAAAACTGGTGGCGTCGGCTCTTGCGATTGTTTGTGCCTGAACAAAGGATGTGATGCCGCGCGTCGCATAGATCTTATCGCGGCCGTTGGGTGCAGCAAGAATCTGGGTCAATGATGCATTTGCCAGCGCGCCGCCATGGTTCGTCAGGGCGTCATATCCATTTCGATACAGGACAACCTCGCGCAGCAATGCCTCCAATCGACCGCGTGCGGCCGTTGCCCGTGTTTCCAACAGCGCCTTGCGGGCTTTTAGGTGATCCAGCCGCAACTGTTCCTGTGTTAATTGCGCAAGCAGCAGTGCGCGGCCTTCGGGTCGGTTCAGAATGTCCTGTAGGGTTTCAATATCTGTTCCGATGGCGGGCAAACCGGCAGCGACAATTACTGCCTGTCGCAGGGTTTCATTCTCCGCCCCCGCTGCGGATGTTGTTGAGACATCGCTGGAGCCGGTTTTGAAGGCGATCAGGACGGTGTTGATCGCGTCAATGCGTTCTTCGGAAAAGGCTAGATCTTCCCCCAGTTTCCCCAGGGCATCATTCGCTTTGCCGACAAGTTTCCCAACGTCTTCGGCCTTTTCCTGCAACTTCGCGACGGACGATTCCGATGGCTTTACAGCGGTCGCCTTAGTCAATTGTTTGATGGATTGTTTGGTTGATTTTTCAGTAGCAGCAACCTCGTCAAGCGATGCCAGGGTCGTCATCCAGGTATTGAAGGCCTCCCCAATCTCTCCGTCGAATTCTTTTAATTCTTTTAATTCAGGGGTTTGGGTTAATTTGCAGGTGTCATACAAGCTTTGAAGAAAACTTAGCATGGCGTTCTGCGCGGCTGGGCTTGCATCCGCCAGAACGCCTTGCGGCAAGGATGCAGGACGAGGGTTCGACATTAAATTGGCGCAGCTTGGAATGGGTGCAGTTTCGGTGGGCCAGCCGAAAGTGGCCATGTTTATCCGTATTCTCAGGAAATCATCTCCTTTCGTTTCAAATGGTTCAAGGCGCGATAACAAGGTGGAATAGGCGGTCGCTGCGACTTTCATTTTCGTCATTGCTTCATCAAGGGTTGAATTCTGAACCCCCAACTGGGTCAAACGTGTCGCGACGAAAGAGGTTGGGTCATTGGTGCCATTGCCATCGTTCAAAGACGTCGGAGATAACCAATGATGTAACGGTGTGGTTGTTGGCAGGGCGGCGTCGACCCGAAGAATTTCAAAGACCTGACGTTTCGCAATATGCGCGCGAACATCGCGATGAACCTGCTTTTCCGCGGTTTGCAGCGTATTGAGGTTATCCCGAATGTTGCTGAATATCGTCGTAAGGTCGACGGCTTCATTATTTGTAACGACAGATTTTGCGACAGCGTGATTTTCCGCGTCATAGATATGGACGCCGCCGCATCCAGCCAGAAACACAGCAGGCAAGATAACCCGACAAATGACTTTAAGGACCAGATATCGTTTCATCATCCGCACCCGCCTAAAGTTCTTAATAGTAGTATTATACACAAAACACTATCAAATGGAAGAATATGATGAATTTCCATTGCTTGATCCATAAGGTCGTGCGCTTTAAGACAGCGCACCGTTACATCATAAGGTTCCGATAATGTCTCAACTCTCTGATCAGGTCGCGCATCGGCGCACCTTTGCGATCATCAGCCATCCGGATGCGGGTAAGACCACGCTGACGGAAAAACTGTTGCTGCGCGGCGGTGCCATACATCTGGCGGGGGAGGTTAAGGCGAAGGGCGATCGCCGCCGCGCTCGGTCTGACTGGATGAAGATTGAACAACAACGCGGTATTTCGGTTACCACGTCGGTCATGACCTTTATCCGCGACGGGGTGATCTTCAACCTGTTGGATACGCCGGGCCACGAAGATTTTTCTGAAGATACCTATCGCACGCTGACAGCCGTTGACAGTGCGGTCATGGTGATCGATGCCGCGAAGGGGATTGAACCCCAGACCCGAAAATTGTTTGAAGTCTGTCGCCTGCGGGACATGCCCATCGCGACCTTTATCAATAAGCTGGACCGGGAAGCCCGCGACCCGTTCGAACTGATGGATCAGATCGCCGATGAACTGGCGCTGGATGTCGCCCCTGTGGCCTGGCCAATCGGGTCTGGTCGCGACTTCAAAGGGTGCTATGACCTGATCAATGATCGCGTACTGCTGATGGGGGAAGACCGGACCGAGATGGTACAGGTCGGTGGTCTGGATGATCCCAAGCTGGCCGATGTAATTCCGGCAGCGCAACTTTCCAAATTACGGGAAGAGGCGGAACTGGTGCGCGCGGCCTGTCCTGAATTTGATCTGACAGCCTATCTGGAAGGGCATATGACGCCGGTCTATTTCGGCAGTGCCTTGCGCAATTTTGGCGTCGGACATTTACTGTCGGGGATCAGCCTGTATTCTCCGCCGCCCCGATCCCTGCCGACGGATAAGCGTGCAATTGACCCATCTGAAGAGAAGGTGACAGGGTTTGTCTTCAAGGTTCAGGCCAATATGGACCCGAACCATCGGGACCGCATCGCCTTCGTGCGCCTGTGTTCCGGCAAGTTTAAGCGCGGCATGAAGCTGAAGCATGTGCGGTCGGGGAAACCGATGGCGATCTATAACCCGATCCTGTTCTTTGCCCAGGACCGTGAAATCGCTGATGAAGCCTATCCGGGGGACATTATCGGGGTCCCAAATCACGGCACACTGCGCGTCGGCGATACGCTCAGCGAAGCGGAAGATGTGCGCTTCACGGGTATTCCGAACTTCGCACCGGAAATTCTGCGCCGCGTGCGCCTGGATGATCCCATGAAGGGCAAGCATCTGAAGAAAGCGCTGGAAAGCCTGGCAGAGGAGGGCGTGACCCAGGTCTTCAAGCCGGAATTGGGCGCGAACTGGATCGTGGGTGTTGTCGGCCAGTTGCAATTGGACGTACTGCAAACCCGGATTGAAGCTGAATATGGGATCAATGTGACACTGGAACCCGCCCCCTATGAGACGGCGCGATGGGTGTCTGCGGAGGATCCAGCCGTGTTGGATAAATTCATGGGCGCGATCCGCAGCGCGATGTCGACGGATCGCGATGGGGCACCTGTATTCCTGGCACGGAATTACTGGGAACTGAATCACCAGTTGCAGAACAATCCGGATGTCAGGTTTTCCAAGGTTAAGGAACGCTCTTAAAATATAAGTTTAGGTAATAATCTCTGTTGCTGGAATATGTTGGGGCATGGATAGCAAATTCGCTGCGCGCGATGTTTTGTCGCTATTGCATCACAGGATTTTCAGAAATATAACTCATATTCATAATAAGTAGTGTTTCAGGATACTGACTCCTCATTTCTTGGGATTTGAAGGCTGGCGGATTATGGCTGCGGAATTATCGCTTGTTGAGCAACGGGACCGTTTCGTCGCCTTTGCCTTTGCCGCCTCGGATGTCTTGATGGAAGTGGATCAGGACGGGGTTATTGTATTCGTATCGGGTTCTGTAAAAAGCCTTTTGGGGCATTCTACGAATGAATTGATGGGCACGAAAGTCGCCGGTTTGGCGTCTGATGAAGATTGGGTTGTTCTGACCGAATTTTTGAAAAAGCTTCAGGTCACGGGGCGTGCATCGGATCGGTTGATTACCCTGCGTCATGACGGCGATCAGATTCATCAGGTCAGCGTGTCGGGGATGAGCAGCCCACAGCGGCGCGGCATTCACCATCTGGCGATAAAGCGGGTTCCGCTGGCGTCGCGCCGTTCAGAAGCCCTGATCCCAGAACAGCCGATGAGTGTTCTTGATTTTGCCAACAGTTCGGCCGCGATGGGCGTTGCGGCGCGAAAATCCGGCGAGGGTGTCAATCTGGCCATGTATGATGTTGGTTGGGACGCTGTTGAAAATGCGATCAATCCTGAAGACGCCAGAGCTTTGAATGACACATTGGTTCATACCATGCGCGCCTGGGCTGCTGGTGGCAGTGGCGTTGGACAGATTGGGAAGGGGAAATACTCCCTGCTGCTGGATGAAGGCATTGATCCCAAGTCACTATCCAACCGGATTGCGGAAGTTACGAAGGAACGCCACAGCAATTTGGACTTGAACATTAGTGAGACGGCTTTAAGCCTGTCTGACGTGATAGACACGGATGATTTTGGAAAGAAATTTGAAGAAGCCATGGCACATTTTGACATGGTCGGTGGGGAAAAGTTCGATCTCAGCAATTTCTCTGAGGTTCCCGCCAAGAAAAAGACTCCGCCGCCCCGCCCAGCAAAAACGGCGCCGGCTGCTCCCCCTCCATCTCGCACTCAGACCGCAAGTCAGCGTGCGCGCCGTAAGGGAACCACAGAAGGGTGGGGCTAAAGTCCCTTCATCTTCTCACAGGTCCAACACATCTTCTGACAGCTGCGTGATACGGCGTCCCGGTGGCTGGTAATGATATCCACAACCGCTAAGATATGGATCATATCGATATCTTTGGAGGATGAGTGTCATGCGCAAAGATCAGTTTTTGAGAGTGCTGTGGACGATGGTTTTCATGCTGACAGTGACGCTGGGCGTGAATGGCATACCCACGGTTGCGACAGCGGGAGAGGTCAATGCCACCAGCATTGGGGGCGTTGCCATTGATGGTACGGACCCTGTTGCGTATTTCACCGAGGGGAAAGCGGTCGAAGGACGCAGCGACTTCAGTTATGACTGGATGGGGGCGACCTGGCGCTTTGCAAGTGCTGAAAACCTGGAAAAATTCAAGGCCGATCCAGAAGCCTATGCGCCGCAATATGGCGGATATTGTGCCTGGGCTGTTAGCCAGGGCTATACGGCCGCTATAGACCCGGATGCGTTCCGGATTGAAGGCGGTAAGCTGTACCTGAATTATTCCAAGGGGGTTCAGGATCGCTGGTTGTCGGATGTTGCTGGGCACATTGCCGCCGCAGACCGCAACTGGCCGGATGTGAAAAAGGGGCTGTAACAGGTGCCTTTTGGATGCTGAAGTTCCAGTCGCGCCTGGACGAAAATCACGCTAGGCTGAGAGCCATTCAGGGTCACAGCGTTCAGGGTGAGGATTGGTATGCCGCGTATCGCCATTGGCGGGTTTCAGCATGAAACCAATACTTTCGCGCCGGTAAAGGCGGATTTCAATGCCTTTGAAGAGCCAGGCGGCTGGCCCGGACTGGTGCGGGGGGAGGCGATGTTTCCCGCCGTGGACGGGGTCCATATTCCAGTTACCGGTGCACTGGATATCCTGCGCCAAGCGGGGGCGGATATCATCCCTTTATGCTGGTCCGCCGCGACACCGTCGGCACATGTAACGCAGGATGCGTTTGAGCGGATATCGGAAATGATGCTTGCGGATCTGGCTGTGGCCTATCGCGCGGGACTGGATGGATTGTATCTGGACCTGCATGGCGCGATGGTCTGTGATCATCTGCAGGACGGGGAAGGGGAATTGCTGCGTCGCATTCGGGCGCTGGTCGGGCTCGACCTGCCTATCGCAGTCAGTTTGGATCTGCATGCCAATATTACACAGGCGATGGTGCATCATGCCGATGTGCTGGATATCTATCGGACCTATCCGCATGTCGATATGGGGGAAACCGGCGCGCGCACAGCGACGCATTTGCTTAAAATGATCGCCCAGGGGGGCCGCCCGGCAAAAGCCTTTCGGCGCACGGAGTATCTTATCCCATTGAATTTTGGCTGTACGGATATCGAACCACCGAAGAATTTGTATGGCTCGGTGCTGCCCAGCCTTTTAGCGGGTGACAAAAAACTGATGGCACTGGCGCTGGCGATGGGTTTTCCCCTGTCAGACATTGCCGAAATCGGACCGGGCCTTGTGGCCTATGGGACGGATCAGGCGGCAGCGGATCGTGCGGCCGATGCCCTGATGGATCAGATGGTTCAGCACGAGGCCGGGTTTGGGGACCGTATCTGGTCCCCGGTGGAGGCGATCGATCATGCCAGAGCATTGTTACAGCAACCGGGATCAGGTCCGGTCGTGTTAGCCGATACGCAGGATAATCCAGGCGGTGGCGGGCCCGGCGATACGACAGGCATGCTGCGTGCGCTGTTGTCTGGTGGCGCAGGACAGGTGCCCGGTGGCGCGACAATAGGCGTGTTTAATGATCCGGAGACTGCCCAGCGCGCCCATCGCCATGCGGTCGGGGCGGTTGTGGATTTTGATCTTGGGGGCAAATTGTTTCCCGGGGATAACCCGATATCAGGACCGTTTGAAATCAGGGCCTTGGGCAATGGCGCCTTTACCGGCACAGGACCCATGTGGGGTGGCGCGCGCTATCAGATGGGCCCCTATGTGCGTCTGCACCGCGATGGTGTCGATATCGTTGTCGCCTCGCGACCGGAACAGGCGGGCGATCAGTCTATGTTTCGCCATGTTGGGATAGAACCGTCACAGACTGGCATTCTGGTCGTAAAAAGCTCCGTCCATTTTCGGGCTGATTTCGCACCCTTGGCCCGTGCGGTGCTGACCGTTGCCGCACCGGGCCCTGTCTATGCAGATCCGGGCAGCCTGGATTTCAGAAACATCCGCCCCGGCCTTCGCCTGCGGCCTGGGCAACCAGACTAGAACAGGCGGCGCTTTTCCAGCAGCAATTGGACAATCCTGTCCATGCGCCCCGATGTTTCGGGTGACTGCAGGGACGCGCGCAGATTGGCGGCTGTGGGGGTGGGCAATTTGTCTTTTAGGACAGCCCCTTGCAGGGCGTCCAGGGCGGGTCCGCCGCCGCTGGCGATATCGTGCAATACCAGCGGGCTTAGGGCACCAACCGAATTCATGCGGCCAAATCGGGTGATATTATCCAGGGCGGTCAGAAATTTTGGGCCAACAATTTGCGGGGTGATCTTATCTGGCGCGACCTCGTTTACGATATTTTCCGTCGCATGGATCAGGAAGGGCAGAACAGGATCACCCTTTCTGAACAGGCAGGCAGCGTTGTGAATATTGCGCCAGGTCTTCAATCGCTTGCCGACATCGGTATCGACCCATAATTCACGCCCAAAGGCATTGGTTTCCGGGATGCTGTCGATTTCCAGTAAGTCCGGCGCGAAAACCAGCAAATCCGCATCAAACCAGACGGCACGGTCATAGCCGTTGCTTAACGCATCGCGCAACAATACCAGCCGCGCCAGATCCGCCTGAATGGGCAGATGGTCCTGAAGTTTCAGGCGCAGATCATCCGGCAGCAGGTCAAAGATTTCATCGCCCAGAAACCGGTAGTCATATCCCCGTTGTTCCGTCCAGCGACGCACGCTGTCAACGCAGGGGCCGATCCAGCCGCGCAGGACCTGGAAGTTATGGCTTTGCAGAATGATGGTCCTGGATGCCGCCACGGCTAAACGCTCAATCGGCACCAGACAGGGGTATGATCCGACGGCTTTTCCTTGCCGCGCGGGCTCTTATCAATATCGCATTCTTCCAGCATATCCGCTGCGCGAGGGGACAGCAGAAGATGATCGATGCGCAATCCTTCATCCTTTTGCCAGCGACCCTTAACATAATCCCAATAGGAATAGCGGTGGGCTTCATGGGGATGCAGCGCGCGATAGGCTTCCGTCAGGCCCAGATTCAGCAACTGGCGGAATCGGTTGCGGCTTTCCGGTTGGCACAGGGCGTCATCGGCCCAGCCTTCAGGGTCATATATGTCATCATCGGTTGGGCACACATTGTAGTCGCCCCCCAGAACGGCGGGCATTTCCATGGGCAGGATCGTGTCGCGGGCATGGGCGACCAGACGATCCATCCAGCGCAGCTTATAGGGAAACTTATCGCCTTCATCGACAGGATTGCCATTGGGCAGATAGATGGAGGCAACCCTTACCCCCTTGATCGTTGCTTCGATATAGCGGGCCTGTTCGTCGCCATCGTCCTGCCCCGGCAATTGTGGCAAACCCCGGCGCACATCCTCAATGGCATGGCGCGACAGAATGGCAACACCGTTATAGGTCTTTTGGCCGTGGACTTCCGCCCGATATCCCAGTGCATCCAGCTCTAGGCGTGGAAAATCATCATCGACGCATTTCAATTCCTGCAACAGGACAACGTCGGGCTTGGCCTGTTCCAGCCACTCCGTAACACGGGGCAGGCGGGCCTTA
This sequence comes from Hwanghaeella sp. LZ110, assembly GCF_048892525.1. Lineage (NCBI taxonomy): Bacteria > Pseudomonadati > Pseudomonadota > Alphaproteobacteria > Rhodospirillales > Aestuariispiraceae > Hwanghaeella > Hwanghaeella sp. LZ110. Next base: position 293,382 of record NZ_JBLZHT010000003.1, read on the forward strand.
AGAGAATTTACATTAAAGGTCGCGATCAACATGCGCGGACTATATCGCGCACCGCTTGGGATGGACAGACTTTCGAGCGCGATCTGACCAAATTTTCTTTAGTTCTTTAAACTTCGGCACAGCATGATAATTGGTCATGGACAAGACGGTATTGCTTGAGACTAAATACATGGTGCATTGCAACAATTTCAGGAATGGATGGTCTTGCAATGAATGCTGTGTGGGGTAACGGGGCGTGATGGCTGATCCTAGCGATTTCTTTTGCGCTTGTCTGAATGGGGGCGACAGGATTAGACAAATTGTCATGTCCTGACTCAAAATCATAAAAAGCGAGTGTGTCGATGCCTGGGAATTTATCATTTGAAGATTTGAAGTCCGCCGTTCAACGCGGCGAGATTGATACCGTGTTGGCCTGTATCGTTGATATGCAGGGCCGCCTGATGGGCAAACGCTTCCAGGCCGAGTTCTTCGTGGAAAGCGGATGGAACGAAACACACGGCTGTAACTATCTTCTGGCAACAGATTTAGAGATGGAAACGGTTCAGGGCTATGCGTCGACCAATTGGGCCGCAGGCTATGGTGATTACACATTCAAGCCGGATCTGACGACATTGCGTCATGTTCCCTGGCTGGAGGGAACCGCCCTGGTTCTGTGCGATGTGCAGGATCATCACCACAATGATATCGCCCATTCCCCGCGCGCTATTTTGAAAAAGCAGGTGGCGCGCCTGAAGGATATGGGGCTTCAGGCATTCATGGCGACAGAGCTGGAGTTCTTTCTGTTCGAACCCTCCTATGAGGAAGCGGCGGAAAGCGGCTATCGCGGGTTGCAGACGATCAGCAACTATAATGAGGATTACCACATCTTCCAGACCACGAAGGAAGAGCATGTCATGCGGGCGATCCGCACAGGCTTGCAGGGTGCCGGTATCCCCGTTGAAAATTCCAAGGGTGAGGCGGATGCGGGCCAGGAGGAAATCAATGTGCATTATTCTGATGCCCTGGATACCGCTGACAATCATGCTTTTGTCAAAAATGCCTGTAAGGAAATCGCCTGGACGCGTGGGCGCGCACTGACCTTTCTGGCGAAATGGCACACGGACAGGGCGGGAAATTCCAGTCATGTGCATCAGTCGCTTTGGAACCTGGATGGCACGTCCGCCTTTTATGACCCCAAGGCCCCGATGGGGATGTCGGACCTGATGCGCCATTACATGGCTGGCCTGTTGGCCCATGCCAGTGATATCACCCTGTTCCTGGCCCCCTATGTGAACAGTTACAAACGGTTTCAGGAAGGAACCTTTGCGCCCACCAAGGCGATCTGGTCTCGCGACAATCGCACGGCGGGGTATCGGCTGTGTGGCGAGGGGACAAAGGGCATTCGTGTTGAATGTCGCGTTGGCGGGGCGGATTTGAACCCCTATCTGGCGATGTCTGCCCTTTTGGCGGCGGGGATCGATGGCATTGAACGCAAGCTGGAACTGGAGGAGCCCTATACAGGTGATGCCTATAAAGGGCGCAAGTTACGGCATATTCCCAATAATCTGCGGGATGCGATGGCGGTCACCAACAAGTCCAAAATGCTGCGGGCGGCTTTTGGCGATGGGGTAATCGATCATTATCTGCGCGCGGCGGATTGGGAATTGTCTGAATACAATCGATGTGTCACAGACTGGGAAGTCGCACGCGGCTTCGAAAGGGCCTAAATCAGCATGTCTCAAACGGTTCAGTGTGTTTCTCCGATAGACGGTTCCGTCTTTGCGGAGCGCCCGATTTTGTCCCTTGAGGCGGCAAAATCAGCAATAAAGAATGCCCGGAAGGCTCAGAAGGATTGGGCGGCGAGACCGCTGCAGGATCGGATTGATCTTGTTCGCGCCGGGGTCGCCCGCCTGGGGGAGATGTCCGATCAAATCGTGCCAGAATTGGCACATATGATGGGGCGTCCTGTACGCTATGGCGGTGAGTTTCGCGGTGTGGATGAGCGCGCCAGTTATATGGCCGATATTGCAGCCGAAAGCCTGGCTCCTATGGTTGTTGAGGAGAGCGATCGTTTCGAGCGTCGCATCCTGCGCGAGCCTCAGGGGCTGGTCCTGGTGATTGCGCCCTGGAATTACCCCTATATGACAGCGATCAACACTGTTGCACCTGCCCTGATCGCAGGAAATGCCGTGATGTTGAAGCATGCCAGCCAAACCCTTCTGGTGGGGGAGCGTATGGTCGCTGCCTTTACCGCTGCGGGCATTCCAGCAGACGTGTTCCAGAATGTGTTTCTGGATCATCAGACCACGGCGGATCTGATCGCGGACAGGCAGTTCAATTTCGTGAACTTCACCGGATCTGTTGGCGGGGGGCAGGCAATTGAACGCGCTGCGGCGGGAACTTTTACCGGATTGGGGCTTGAGCTGGGCGGTAAAGACCCGGGCTATGTGATGGAAGATGCCAATCTGGAGGCTGCTGTCGATACCCTTATCGATGGGGCGATGTTCAATTCCGGCCAGTGCTGTTGCGGGATAGAGCGGATTTACGTGGCGGAACCGTTGTTTGATGCCTTTGTGGAGAAGGCTGTTGCCATTGTTTCCGGCTATACACTTGGGAACCCGCTAAATTCAGAAACCACGCTGGGCCCAATGGCGCACCGGCGGTTTGCGGCAGAAGTTCGCGCCCAGACACAAGACGCCCTTCAAAAGGGTGCCCGTGCCCTGATCGACCCGGCCCTGTTTCCACAGGATGATGGCGGCGCGTATCTGATGCCTCAGATTCTGGTCGATGTGACCCATGACATGCGGGTGATGCGCGATGAGAGTTTCGGGCCCGTTGTTGGTATCATGAAGGTCAAAGATGATGCTGAAGCCATCGCGTTAATGAATGACAGCGAATTTGGTCTGACCGCGTCTTTGTGGACCCAGGATGTCACCCGTGCGGCGGCTCTTGGTGCACAGATTGAAACCGGAACCGTGTTTATGAATCGCGCTGATTATCTGGATCCTGGCCTGTGCTGGACCGGATGCAAAAACACGGGGCGGGGCGGGGCCCTGTCGATCATCGGGTATCAGTCGCTGACCCGTCCGAAATCTTACCATTTAAAGAAAGCCTGAACTATGAGCACTACAGCCAATTGGTCCTATCCCACAGCCATCAAATTCGGGGCCGGTCGCATCGCGGACCTGGCAGAGTCCTGCCGTGCGGCGGGTATGTTGCGCCCCTTGCTGGTTACAGATCGCGGGCTTGCCAATATGCCCATCACACAGGATGCGCTGGATCGCCTGAATGAGGCTGGCCTGGGACGCGCCTTGTTTTCTGAGGTCGACCCGAACCCGACCGACGCTAATCTGGAAGCCGGGATCAAGGCATTTCGGGCCGGGGATCACGATGGCGTTGTCGCCTTTGGCGGAGGGTCCGGCCTGGATATCGGCAAACTGATCGCCTTTCAGGCGGGTCAGACGCGCCCGGTCTGGGACTTTGAAGATATTGGTGATTATTGGACGCGGGCAGATGCCTCTGCGATTTATCCAATCGTTGCGGTGCCGACGACGGCGGGGACCGGGTCGGAAGTGGGGCGCGCCGGTGTCGTGACCAACAGTGAAAAACAGGTTAAATCGGTCATCTTTCATCCCAAAATGCTGCCTGCAGTCGTGATATCGGACCCGGCGCTGACCGTTGGCTTGCCGCCTGTCCTGACCGCCGGGACAGGATTGGACGCCTTTATTCATTGCCTGGAGGCGTATTGTTCGCCGTTCTATCACCCGATGTCGGAAGGCATTGCGGTTGAGGGAATGCGTCTGGTCAAAGACAATCTGCTGCGAGCCTATAAGGATGGGTCGGATATTGAGGCACGAGGGCATATGATGTCTGCCGCCGCCATGGGTGCCGTCGCCTTCCAGAAAGGCCTGGGCGGGATACACAGCCTGTCGCATCCAACAGGCGTTTTGTATCATACCCATCATGGCCTTACGAACGCGGTCTATATGCCCTATGTCCTGAGGCATAATCGCAGCGCTATTGAAGGCAAGATCGACCGTTTGTCGGCCTGGCTGGGTATTTCCGGTGGGTTTGATGGCTTTATGGAGTGGGTGCTTGATTTCCGCGCCAAGCTTGCGATACCGGAAACCTCTAAGGATCTGGGTATCGACGATGCACAGTTCCATCGCATGGCCGAAATGGCTGTGGTCGATCCAACGGCGGGGGGTAATCCCATTCCGCTGACCGTGGCGGATTGTGAAACCCTGTATCAGCGTGCCTATGATGGGGACGTCTAGGTGCTGACATTCGCCGCAGCGGTATTCTTTCTGATCATCACACCGGGTCCAGGTGTTCTGTCGACGGCGGGGGTCGGCGCCAGCTATGGGGCCGGGGCGGGTTCTCGGTATCTCCTGGGGTTATGGCTTGGCACCAATCTGGTCGCCCTGGCGGTCGTATCGGGTATGGCGGCAGTCATACTGGCTGATCCACGCATTCGCACCGTCCTGTTGTTCGCATCGGCGGCGTATCTGTTGTATCTGGCGGCCAAGATCGCCTTTGCCGGGTCGAAAATTGCCTTTATCCAGCGCAGCAAACCGCCTGGCATTATTGGTGGATTGGCATTGCAGGCAATTAACCCAAAGGCTTATGCGGTCAATACAGCGCTGTTTACCGGCTTTGCCTTTATGCCCGACAGTACCTTAACGGAAACCCTGATCAAATTTGCCATTATGAATGCGATCTGGGTTCCGATCCATTTCCTGTGGCTTTGGGCGGGGGTCACCCTGCATCGGTTGGACCTGTCAGACCGCACACAATTCATCATCAATGTGGCGATGGCCCTATCGATGCTGACCGTGGTCGGCCTGGCGGTGTATTCTCAACTGTAGTTGGCGTCACGGATCGATAGGGCTGGGCGGAACACCGCCGCTTTCGATAACAGCCCCGGCGGCGAACAGCAGGTCTTCGCGATAGCGGGGCCCAACCAGTTGCACGCCAATCGGTGCCGTTCCGCTGAACCCAGTGCTGACCGTCAGGGCGGGCACCCCAAAGAAGGGCAGCGCGACCTGGGTTAACTGTGCTTCAAAAACACGATCAAACCCTGAGGGTGAGGACACATCCAATTGAACCGGGAAAGGGGGCTCCAGGGATACGGGCAGAATGACAATCGGGTTCTCCTGCAAAAACATCTGCCATTCACGGACCAACTGTGCGCGCAATTGCAGCGCATCCATCACAGAATTGAAATCAGGCACACCGCCGTGGCGTTCCAGTTGCGCATAGACGAATTTAGAATCCGCCTCATCCTCTTTCTCCAGGGCCTTCAGGGCGCCACGTTTGAATTCCGAAAGCCACAAGGTCACCTGAGCTGCCACAGCGGCGCGCAAGGGTGGGCAGGGGCCTTCGACCACATCCCATCCGGCATTACTCAATTGATCGGCGGCCTTGCGTAAGGCAGCAATGACATCCGGGTGAACAGATGTATTCTCCGGTGCGCTGGCCAGGACCACACGCTTTGGCAAATCCGGCATTGCTGCTGGCGCAGGGACATACCAGCTATCGCGAATATCTGGCGCACTCATCGCTTTAAAGCCAAGCTCTAAATCTTTGATTGTGCGCGCTATTGGGCCAGATACAGCCATCAATTGTCCGCCAATATGACGATCGGGGGCGGTGAAGTTCACGGCTGGAACCCGTCCTACTGTCGGGCGCAGGCCATGAATGCCACAGGCATAGGCGGGATAGCGTATTGATCCTGCGATATCCGTCCCATGCGCCAGGGCACCGATCCCGGAGGCTACGGCTGCCGCCGCGCCCCCGGAAGATCCTCCCGGCGTCAGGCCAGGATCGCGCGGGTTTTTTGTTGTGCCATGCAGATTGTTCTTTGTGAACCAGCGCAGAGAGAAGGCCGGTGTGTTGGTGCGCCCGATGATGACAGCCCCGGCCTTGCGCAAGTTGGCGACAACAGGGCTGTCTTCCTGTGCAATCAGGTCTTTCTGCTGGGTCAGGCCATTGGTTGTTGGATGACCCTTTTGATCGACATTGACCTTCACCGTTACGGGAACCCCTGCAAGGCATCCCACCGGGTCGCCCTTCGCAACGGCTTGATCTATGGCTTTCGCTGCGGCTATAGCCTCGTCGGGCATTTCTGTCACGACGGCGTTCAGCTTGGGATTTACTGCGGCCAGTCGCGCTAACGCACTTTCTGTCGCGGCCTGTGCTGAAAATGTGCCGCTTTGTATTCCAGATGCCAGGTCCGCAGCAGACAGCCGCCATAGATCGGATGTATCGGTCATGTAAAATCCTTCACTGCGCAAAACGCGACAGGCGATAGGGGGCCAGCAGGGGGGACTCCTCGTTATTTAGAATTTCCTGCGACAAGAGCTTCGCGGTAATCGCTGCCAGCGTAAAGCCGGAATGCATCATGGCGATATAGGCGCCGTGAAGGGACGGAATCGCGCCGATTACCGGGAAACCATCCCCCGGGATGGGGCGTGTTGCAATCGTGGTGCGTTCCACACTCAGCATACCAAGGGCGGGCAATAGTTTCTGCGTCGTTTCAATCATTTGAGTAATGGTCGCTTCTGGGTTGTCCAGCGCACCGGGAGCGTGATCATTCTCACCAATTACCAGCCGACCATCGGACAATTGCTTGACATGCACCGTGTCGGACCACAACGCGCGGGTCATTCGTTTGGTAACCGGGGCCGTGGTAATCAAAAGACCGGCCCGATTCGCTGTTGGCAGGGGGATAGCGTGCTCGGCCAGCAGATCCGAAATTCCAGTTCCCGCCGCCAGGACGGTCACATCCGCATAGAGGGCACCGAAATCAGTTTGGACGCCGGTGATGCGGTCATTCTCATGGATCATTGACTTAACGCGCCGACCAAAAGCGCAGCGTGCCCCGATAGATTGCGCTGCCTCAATCAGTGTTCGGGTCGCATATGCACCATCGACCAAACCATCATCAGCTGAAAACAGAGCACCATCGGGTGGGGATGTCAGGAGGGGCTCCAGCGCACGAATTTCATCGGCTGTGACAGTTTTAACATTTCCGCCCCAATTCTTTTGCGGGGCGTTTACAACCTTGGGGGAGTATAGGCCAGGATCCCATATCAACGCGCCTGTCCAATCAATCTTCAGGCGCCCCGATAGTTCTTTTTCCAGATCGTGATAGGCAGCCAGGCTGGCCTGACGCAGGTCAAAATAGGATTTATCACCGGCTGAAACGGCATTCAGCCACGCCCAGGAGCCACCTGAGGCCCCATTATGAGCCTGTCCGGCGTCTACGATCGTCACATGCAGTCCTGCACGCGCCAAACGATAGGCCAGACATGCGCCAATGATTCCGGCACCAACAACGATAGCGGTTTTTGTGGTCATACAAGGCATCCTTAGCAGAAAATTACGACCTCAGCCTAGCATGCGGAAGGGGTGCGATGAAAAGTACCAAGTTGCATTCAAAATAAAGAAAGACATTTTTCCCAAGCTGGTGTTACACTTACACCAATCGAGCGATCTGGTTTAACAGTTCGTATCGAATAAATATCCGCACAAAGTTGCGGGAACGGGATGAATGCTGGGAATTCATAGATGACATCGCATCGCGGTGTTTTTGTATAAGTCGCCTAACTTCAGGCGATGGTAGCGCCTATTTGCTTGGGGGAGATTCGAGCAGATGGATAGAGTTTTTATAACGATTGCTCAACGGCTTGGACTTGGTGTGGCCACGCTGTTTGTTGTCAGTTTGATCATTGCTGGCATGTTAGAAACCCTGCCAGGTGATTTTTGTCAGGCTTTCTATGGGCAACAGGCGACAGAAAAAACAGTTAATGAATGTCGCCTTCGCAATCACCTGGATGAATCCTTCATCGTCCGATACGGCATATGGGTAAAAGACGCGGTTCAATTCGATTTTGGGGAATCGTTATCCAACAAGCGTGATGTTGCCCAAGTCATTGGTGTGCGACTGGAAAACACATTGTTTCTGGCGGGTTTCGCGGCTGCGATTTCAGTGCCCCTGTCATTGTTACTTGGTATCCTGGCTGCGCTGTATCGGTACAGCTGGTATGACAGACTGGTGAACGTTTTCACCCTGACCTCGATTTCTTTTCCGGAATTTTTCGTCGCGTACATTTTGATTCTGTTGTTATCGATTTCGGCCATTGGCGCAGATGGGACGCCATTGTTTCCAGCTATGGCCACGGTGAATGTGGATACGCCGTTCTGGACAAGGGCGCACATGATGTTCCTGCCCGCCCTGACGCTGACTCTTGTAGTGGTTGCCCATATGATGCGCATGACGCGGGCGGCGATCATCAATCTTCTGGCCAGTCCTTATATTGAGATGGCCCGGCTGAAGGGCATTTCGAATTCCAGAATTATCGTGAAACACGCCTTGCCCAATGCTCTGGCGCCCATCGTCAACGTGATTGCCCTGAACCTGGCCTATCTGATTGTCGGTGTGGTGATTGTCGAAGTTGTCTTCAATTATCCAGGTCTTGGGAAAATTCTTGTCGATGCGGTGAAGTTCCGGGATTTTCCCCTGGTGCAGGCCAGCGTGATGATTTTTGCTGCGACCTATGTTCTGCTTAACCTAACGGCCGATATTGTGACGATTGTCAGCAATCCGCGCCTTCTGCACCCAAGATAAGGAGGCGCTAAGATGTCTGCGACCGATATCATTCCGCCGCCGGAACTTGCCAAACCAGCCACGATGGCCTGCCGTTTGGGAAGTGCCCTGACAGTGCTGATACCTCTTGCGGTGTTTGCCATTTCGTTTTCCGCTGACAGCGCAAGCGCGATTGCCGGAATGGTGGCTTCCGTCGTATTTGGCGGTATTTTGTATCGTTTTTGGGGACGGCTCAGTCTTCCTGCCATGCGTGAGCAGGCACTTGTGTTCTGTATCGTGGTTTATGGTGCATTTGTCGCTGTGTATCTGGAAGGCTTCAGCCTTTATCCCTGGTCGACTTTTTCGGGCTTGGTCAGCGTTGTCTTGATATCCATGATGGTGGCCGTGACCTGGAAAGAAACACGCAAAGCGCCGATCACGGCAAAATTCGGACTGATTATCATCGCCCTGAATATTCTGATGGTGTGTATTGCCCCAATTTTGGCACCGCATGGACAATCACAGGTTTTGGGCGGGTCATACCTGGTATGGGGAACGCCCTTTTCAGACGGTGGCACAGCATGGCTTGGAACGGATGAACTGGGTCGCGACTATCTTTCACGCATGATCTTTGCAATCCGCAATACAGTCGGGATTGCCATTGTGACGACGGCGCTGACCTTCATTGTAGGCGCTTTTGTCGGGCTGTTGGCGGCCTCTTTGCGGGGCTGGGTTGATCAAGGTCTCAGCCGTATGGTCGATGTTCTGATGGCAATTCCCCCGCTGATCTTCGCCTTGCTCATTCTGACCGTGGTGGGGACCGGGGTTGTTAAGCTGGTACTGGTCATCGCCCTGTTGGATTCAACGCGGGTATTCCGCCTGTCGCGCTCTGTCGCCATGAATATTGTCGTGATGGATTACGTCGAAGCGGCTAAGTTGCGGGGCGAGAAGCTGATGTATGTGATTTGGCGCGAAGTATTGCCAAATGCCGCAGCGCCCTTGATTGCGGAATTCGGATTGCGGTTCTGTTTCGTCTTTCTGTTTATCAGTTCGCTCAGCTTCCTGGGGCTTGGCTTGCAACCGCCGACGGCTGATTTGGGGTCCATGGTCCGCGACAGCGCCAATCTGATCAATTTCTATCAGTTTAACAAATTGATGGCCATCACCCCGCTGCTGCCGGCCTGCGCGATTGCCTTGCTGACAATCGCGGTGAACTTCGTGGTGGACTGGTTCCTGCACAAGACAAGTGGATTGAAAGAATGACCGACCAAGAAAACCGCGGTTCCAAAGGGGATATCCTGCTGGAGATCAAGGGCCTGAAAATCGAAGGCCGCGCAGACGAGGACTGGATCGAGATCGTCCATGGCGTAGATGTGACGCTGAAGCGGGGGGAAGTCCTGGGCCTGATTGGTGAGTCCGGGGCGGGCAAGTCAACGATTGGACTGGCAGCCATGGGTTATGCCCGGGACGGCTGTCGTTTGAGCGGCGGGGAAATCTGGTTCGACGGGTTGGAATTGCGTGGGGCATCCGATGAACAGCGCCGTAAATTACGCGGCCATCGCATCGCCTATGTCGCCCAATCGGCGGCGGCGTCCTTCAATCCGGCCCATAAGCTGATAGATCAATATTGCGAAGGACCGGTTCAACACGGTGTGATGTCTCGCGATAAGGCGGAAAAGGATGCCAAGGATCTGTTTCGGCGGTTGCGCTTGCCCAATCCCGATACGATTGGCTACCGATATCCGCATCAGGTTTCCGGTGGACAGCTACAGCGCGCCATGACGGCCATGGCGATGGCCTGTCGCCCGGACCTGATCGTGTTTGATGAACCGACAACCGCCCTGGACGTGACAACACAAATTGAGGTTCTGGCGGCCATCCGGGACATTGTTGAACAGTTTAATACCGCCGCGATCTATATCACCCATGACCTGGCGGTCGTGGCCCAAATGGCGGATACGATCAAGGTCTTGCGTCATGGTCATACAGTAGAGGAACGCGATACAAGAACCCTATTGTCCAAGCCGCAAGAGCAATACACATCGGATCTGTTGGCCGTGCGCAGCTATGCACGGGAAGAGCGCCAAAGGCCCGATGATGAAGGACCCGTCCTGCAGGTCCGCGGCGTCGATGCGTCTTATGGCACGGTGCCTGTATTGTTTAATGTCAGTTTTGATGTCTACAAGAAGCGCACTGTCGCTGTGGTGGGCGAATCCGGAAGTGGCAAGAGCACGACAGCGCGCGTCATAACCGGCCTGTTGCCCCCCAAAAAAGGCGATGTTCTCTATAAAGGTGAAGTTCTGCCTGTCGACTATCGTGCCCGCAGCAAGGATCAACTGCGCAAGATGCAGATGATCTATCAGATGCCCGATACAGCCCTTAATCCCAAATCGCGTATTCGCGATGTGATCGGGCGGCCTGCCAGCTTCTATTTGGGGCTCAGTGGTAAGGCACTGGAAGCCCGCGTGAAGGATCTTCTGCGCTTGGTCGAGCTTGAGCCGGATCAATATTACAACCGCCTGACCACGGAACTGTCGGGGGGTCAGAAACAGCGTATCTGTATCGCCCGCGCCCTGGCGGCGGAACCCGAAGTTATCATCTGTGATGAAGTTACCTCGGCCCTGGATCAGTTGGTGGCTGAAGAAATCTTGAAGCTTTTGCAGCGGATGCAGGATGAATTCGACCTGTCCTATATGTTCATCACCCATGATCTGGCAACGGTGCGCGCCATTTCAGATGAGGTGGTGGTGATGCAGAATGGCAAGGTTGTCGAGTCGGGGCCCAAGGGGGAAATGTTCACCCCACCGCATCACGACTATACCGATCTGCTGTTGTCATCTGTGCCGGAAATGGATCCGGATTGGCTGGACCATCTCCTCGCCGAACGCGAAGAAATGGCCCGCCAGGGTCGCGTGCTGAAAGCCGCTGATAACTAAGATTTACCCAACAACAATTCAGGCAGATATAAGACAATTCCTGGCCAGGCGATCAGGCCCGCGATTGTCAATGCATCTGCGATGAAGAAGGGGGTGGCCCCCTTGAAGACCTGTTGCACCGTAATATCAGGCCGCACGCCCGCAACCACGAAGCAGTTTAATCCAATGGGGGGCGTGATCAGACACAGCTCCGCCATTTTCACCACGATGATCCCAAACCAGATCGCACAGCCAACGCCCGACATACCAAAGGCACTGTCTGCGGCGCTGACGTCCAGGCCACCATTCAGGGCCATGACCGCCGGATAGACGACAGGCAGCGTCAACAGCAGCATGCCAATCGCATCCATGAACATGCCCAGCACGGCATAGGCCATCAGGATGATGATCAGGGTCAGAATCGGGCTTTGATGCAAGGATCCGATCCATTCTGAAAAGGCACCTGGCAGGTCTGCAAACCCCAGGAAGCGAACGTAAATCAACACGCCCCAGATGATTGTAAAAATCATCACAGACAATTTTGCTGTTTCCAACAGGGCGCTTTTTAGCTCCTTCCACCGCATGCCGCGATACAGTGCCATCAGGAAGACAACGAAGGCCCCCAAGGCACCGCCTTCTGTTGGCGTCCCCCAGGCGTCCCCGCCGAACGGGTTATAGACAAAGAAGATAATGATCGCGATGACGAAGAAGATCGGGAAGGCGCCGGGCAGGGATTTAAATCGCTGAACCCAGGTAAATCCGCCGACGGGCGGCCCAAAATTCTTGAAGGTCATGGCCAGACCAATGACCAGACTGCCATAAATCACGGCGGAAAAGGCACCCGGCAGAAACCCGGCCAGCAGAAGCGCGCCGACATCCTGTTCCACAATAATGGCATAGATCACCAGAATGGCAGATGGCGGGATCAGGGAGGCAAGCGTGCCTGCTGCCGCGACAACGCCTGCGGCAAACCGTTTGTCATAGCCAACGGCCAGCATTTCAGGAATCGCCACCCGCGCGAAAACGGCAGAGGTTGCCACCGATGCACCGGAAACCGCTGCGAAACCTGCTGTCGCAAATACGGTAGAGACCGCCAATCCGCCCGGCAGCCAGCCAACCCAACGCTTGGCGGCTTCAAACAAGGCCTTGGTCAGGCCCGCGTAATAAGCCAGATAGCCGATCAGGATAAAGGTTGGGATCAGCGATAAAGCCTGTGAAGAAATCTTTGAATGGGGGACCTGGCCTGCGGTCTTTACGGCAACCGTCAGGGCCCAGAAGAACTGATCGCCCGCCATGCCTTTCTTGGCCCAGAAGATCCAGACCAGACCGATCAGGCCAGCCAGAGCAGCCGCAAAAGCAACCCGCATACCAATCATGACCATGATCAACAGGACGATGGTTACCGCAATACCGATATCGATGCTGCTCATTGTTTTGTACCCTTTTCATCAACATCGAAACCGGAAACGGTTTCCGCTTCACGCGCTGCAACGGTGCTGGCGTCTTCGATCATGGGCACTGCGACAGGATCGTTTGTCCCGCGTATCAGGGCCGCGCCATAGCCCCAGATTTGTAAGACCAGGCGCAGACACAAAACACTGAAAGCAATAGGTGCCAAAAGCTTCGCGGGCCAAATCGGCAAGCGAATGTCCAGTGTCGAATCGCGGCTCCACATCGGGGAGGCAAAGTCGAAGGAGCGTTCAAAATGGGCATAGCTGCCCCAGACCATCAGCATCATCAATATCAGCATGACGACGCAGGAAACGACTTCCGCCAACCAAAGCGGGCGTCCTTTTAGGCGTCCGATCAGGATATCCATGCGAATATGACCGCCAAGGCGCTGACAATACGCGATCCCGATGAAGGCGATCAGCGGCATCGCTTGTTCGATCCAATCGACATAGCCGGGCAGGGGGGAATTAAAAAAGTGGCGGCCGGTCACACTGACTACGGCCAGTAACATTAACGAAAAAACAGCAATTCCGCCGATCAGGGCAAAAAACTCTTCCAGCCGATAGAGGCTGCGATCAATTTTGCTTAAGGTTGAATTGTCGGTCAGTATCGATGTCGCGCCGGACATGGTGCCTTGCTCCCCAATGGAAACCATAGAAATTGCAAGAAGGGACCGCCACCGTTTCACCTGATGGGGCTGAAACGGTGGCGGACAATGTGACCAGCCCGATAGGGGCGTGTCAGGCGTAATCCTTACTTGGCAATTACACTATGCACCAAATCCAGCAGTTCTTGTGCGGGAAGGCCGCGGGCGTTGTTTTCTTCAACCCAGGCTTTGGCCGCCGGACCGGCGACTTTTTCACGGAACGACGCCAGAGTGGCTTCGTCATAGGTGATCCGCTCGACCCCCTTGGAATCCAGCAACGGACCCCATTTGGCCATGGTTTGGTTATTGTAGTAATCGATGTAGTAAGCCAAGGCTTCGTCCACTGATCCCAACAAGGCGTCGCGTTCCTTATCGCTGAGGGCGGCAAGGGCATCTGTGTTGACGACGACTGGGCAATTCACGGTGCCGGGATTCAGATTCGTCGTCCACCATTTGGCATTTTCAACGGTGCCAAAGGACATATGGGCATGGGGGGCAAATGCAACCGCCTTCACGACGCCGCTGTCCATTGCCTGGCGGGTTTCTGCGGCAGGAACTGAAGTCGGGATTGCGCCAAGTGTGCTCATCGCTGCGCCGATCCCACCGGTTGCCCGGACGCTCAAGCCGTCAAACCCGGCCAGTGTTTTTGGCGCATCGCCAACGCCGACAATGTTATATTGTGGCATCGGGGTTGGCATCAAAAGCGTTGCATTCCAGCGCGCTAAATCTGCGACAACCGCTGGATGGCTGTAGACCGCTTGAGACACTTCAACTTCTTTTTCCAATGAATCAACGCCCAGGAATGGAAGCTCAAGCACAGTGATCGATGGGTTCTTATCTTCATGATAACCGGCACAGAACTGTGCCATTTCAAAGGCGCCGATGGAAATGCCATCCAGGTTTTCTTTTGCCTTGGACAGGCCGCCATAGGAAATATTCAGGGTAAATTCACCGTTCGTCTTTGCGCTGACCAATTCAGCGATTTTTTCGACGTTTTCGGTGAAGGCGCGGCGTTTGCCCCATACAGAGACATTCCATTCTGTCGCCAAGGCTTCGCCGGCAAAAGCAAATACCAATGTGGTTGTGGCCGCAAGACCGAGCAGGTTGCGTTTCATTGTTACCTCCCAAAGGTTATAGATACGCAGTTGATGCGTTTATAGTCGAACTATAACGGGTTCCTGCCGTTCAACCCATGAAGGAATCTGCCAAACAGCCATTTTTGCCCTGCGGATTTCCGCAGGGCTTCAAGAATGACTGATTACATCACTTATTCTGGAATTTAATTTGCGGCAGACTTGGCACGGGCCATAAGGGTTTCTGGGGTATCCTCAGGCTCCAGCGCGGTCGCTCCCCCTATGGCCCAGGCCCGAACGGACTGCATCACATCTTCCCCCAGATTGAACTCTGAGTTATGCAGGATACCGATAATGCGCTGGGTAACACCATTTGCCTCTGCGCGCGGTGTTTCTGGAAGCAGGATGCCAAATGCATCGGGCCCAATACGCGCAACCGTATCTTCAATACGGGTCATGCTGGTGATCCAATCGGCCAGTTGATGGGCCAGTATTTCAGCATTTTCGGTACCGTATTCTTCCTTGATACGGGGCAATGTTGGGATGGACAGATAGGCCATCGCCAGGCGGGCGTTACGCGCCTGGGCGGTTTCAATGGTTCTGGCCAGATGCGCATCCCAGAAATCTTTGGAATAGGCGACGCCGCTGATATCGGCTGTTTCATCCTTCAGCAATGCCTTGAAAGGATCGCGCAATGTCCAGCGCAGCCGTTGGCGGCCAACCAGCATATGGATATAGGTGCACAGCCGATCCGCATCGGACAGGCCAGACAGAACGATTGCGGCACCCCCCCGATAGAAATCCTTGGCGCGATCGCGTGTGGCTGGGGCCGTCAGCACAAGTGTTGGCAAATTAAACAGGCGTGGATTGTGTCGAATATGCCCACACAGATATTGCGTGCGTTCAAAATCATCGGCACTGGCGGTCATGATCACGGCGGCATCGAACCGACCATTGTCCAATGCATCCGCCGCGCGGAAATACCCGGTTTCCGGCACGCATTCGAAGCCACCATCATTCAAGGCTTCGACCAGATCGATCATCGACGCATCATCGGGGGCAACGGCAAGCACCAGGGGCCGCACCGGATAGGCGCGGACAAAATCCTTTGGATCAACTGTTAACCCAAAATCTGCCGCCGTTTTGATGCGCCGGGACAGTTCTGCCTGCATGACCGACGAGCGGGTTAATCTGGGCAGGCGTAACAGCAGTTCCTGATTGTCATCATTGGGTCCCAGAATGTCATCGACATCTTCATCCCGAACCAGGGTCAGCAAGTCTGCCTGGGGCGGCAGATCCAACAGGACGATGGGAATGGATTGCGTCGCGTCTGCTGTTTTCAACGCCCTTACAATATTCAATGAATCCACGGGGGCGCTGAATTGCCCCATAAGGATGACGTCTGGCATTCGCGATCCGGCCAGCCCGATCAGCGTGTGAGCATCAGAAGCCTGGATACAGCGATAGCCTGCCGCATTCAGAAATTCTGCGCGCGAAAGCGCGCGTTCCGGGTCCGGGTCTCCGATCAGGATGTAAGCCAGATGTGGCATTGCCTTTTAAACCCTTCCCCAACAGTCTTGTTCTGTGACTATAAAACCCGTCATTCAATCGCAATCGGTCTTGACCAAGGCGCTTCACTAAACAACAAAGATAGGAAAATCAAACCGGTGTGGCGAGCAAAATCAGGCATAACTCGCAGTTCCGGAGAATGATCTGCGTTTTGGAGGAGCATCAATGTCACAAAGGCATGAATCGATATATGATCGAGACCTGGATCGGGGGGAGGCGAATTATGTGCCCCTGTCGCCAATTAGCTTCCTGAAACGCGCGGCAACGGTGTTTCCGAACCGCACGGCCATCATTCACGGCGATCTGCGCTATACCTATGGAGAATTTTATTCCAGGGTTCGTCGGTTTGCGTCCGCCTTGAAGGCGCGGGGCATCGGGCGCGGGGATACGGTATCTGTGTTAAGCCCAAATGTGCCTGCCTTGCTGGAGGCGCATTATGCGATCCCGATGATCGGTGCGGTGCTGAATGCCCTGAATACAAGGCTGGATGGCGCGACCATCGCTTTTATCCTGGAGCATGCGGAAACAAAGGCTGTGCTGTCGGAATGTTCCCTGAATGGGGTGATGGGGGAGGCCTTAAGGCTGACCAAGAACCGACCAGAGATCCTGATCGACATTGTTGACCCGATGGAACCGGAAGGGCCGCGCATTGGCACGACGGATTATGAAACGATGCTGGTGCAGGAAGGGGATCCCACCTTCACCCATAGTCTGCCTGCCGATGAATGGGATGCGCTGGCCCTGAACTATACGTCCGGCACGACGGGCAATCCGAAAGGCGTCGTCTATCATCATCGTGGGGCCTATCTGAATGCGATGTCCAATGCCCTGACCTTTCAGCTCAACAGCCGATCAGTATATTTGTGGACTTTGCCAATGTTCCACTGCAATGGCTGGACCTATACCTGGGCCGTGACGGCGGCATGTGGCACGCATGTATGCCTGCGCCGTGTCGATCCGGCACTGATTTTTCCCATGATCCGCGATTACGCGGTCACGCATATGTGCGGCGCACCGATTGTGCTGACCATGCTGATCCACGCCCCGGCTGATCAGAAGGTTGAATTCCCGCAACGGGTCGAGGTCTGCACAGGGGGGGCAGCGCCGCCATCCTCCGTGATCGCGAAGATGGAGGGTATGGGCTTTAACGTCACCCATATGTACGGCATGACGGAAAGCTATGGTCCAGCCACGGTCTGTTCCTGGCAACCGGATTGGGACGGGCTGGAATTGTCGGAACGCGCGCCCCTGATGGCGCGCCAGGGTGTTGCGATGGTCGCCCTGGAAGAACAGCGCGTTGCTGATCCTGAAACCTTCATTGATGTGCCCAAGGATGGGGAGACGATTGGAATGCTGATGCTGCGATCCAACACCATCATGCGCGGGTACCTGAAAAACCCGACAGCGACACAGGAAACCCTGAAGAATGGCTGGCTGAATACCGGTGATCTGGCGGTCATGCATGAGGATGGCTATGTCGAGATCAAGGACCGTGCCAAGGACATCATCATTTCAGGGGGGGAGAATATTTCCTCCCTGGAAGTTGAAGAGGTGCTGTTCCGCCATCCGGACATCATGGAAGCTGCCGTGGTCGCGGCACCAGATGAAAAATGGGGGGAGACCCCTTGTGCCTTTGTGACGCTGGCGCCCGGCAAGGAAGGTACGGTGGACGACATTGCGGTGATCGAATACTGCAAACAGAATATGGCCCGCTTTAAGGCACCCACCCGGGTGGTATTTGGCCCTTTGCCGAAGACAGCGACAGGGAAGATCCAAAAATTCGTACTGCGCTCTCAAGCAAAGGACATGTAAGACGATGGAATTACGGTTGGATGGCAAACGGGCCCTTGTGACAGGCGCTTCCAGCGGCTTTGGACAGCATTTCGCGCGGACATTGGCCATGGCGGGGGCGGATGTCGCCCTGGCTGCGCGTCGCATTGACCGGCTGGAAGCAGAAGCGGTCTCTATTGCACAGGATACCGGGAAACGGGCTGTTGCTGTTGCATTGGATGTTGCCGATGTTTCGTCGATTGAAACCTGTGTTTCTGCCACTGTCGATGCGCTGGGCGGCATTGATCTGCTGGTTAATAATGCTGGTATCGTCGTCACCAAACCATCCCTGAAACAGACGGAAGCCGATTGGGATCAGGTGATGGATGTCAATTTGAAGGGGGCGTTCTTTGTTGCCCAGGCCTGCGCCCAGCATATGGCGGATGGGGACGGGGGCGCGATCGTCAATATCGCCAGCCTGTTGGGGGAGCGCGTTTCGAAGACGGAAATATCCTATTGCGTGTCCAAGGCGGGACTGGCGCATATGACCAAGGCGCTGGCCTATGAATGGGCGAAACATGGCATACGGGTCAATGCGATATCGCCTGGCTATGTTAAAACCGATCTGAACCGTGCTTTTCTGGAAGGGGAGATGGGGCAGACAATGATGCGCCAGATTCCAATTCGACGCTTTGGGGAGCCGGAAGACCTGGACGGCGCATTGCTGTATCTATTAAGTGACCTCGCGGCCTGGACAACAGGCCATATCCTAACCGTCGATGGGGGCCATTCTCTGGCGACCCCCTGATCAGAAAGGTGACATATCATGATTATCGACCACCGCACCTATACCGCCCATCCTGGCAAGCTGCCGGCATTCCTGAAAGCCTATGAGGAGCTGGGTTTTGCCCTGCAGACCAAACATCTGGGCAATCCCGTCGGCTGGTATATCTCGATGGATATCGGGGAGCTCAATCAGGTGATCCATATGTGGCAGTATGAAGATCTGGCGGATCGCGCCGCGCGGCGCGCTAAATTGGCGGCAGAACCTGGCTGGGCCATTTATCTGAAGGAAGCCACCCCCTTCCTGCAGAAGATGGAAAACAAGATTTTGACGGTTGCTCCCTTCTTCAAACCATAATTGAGAGATAATACGTTATGGATTTCACATTACCGGCTGAGGTCGATCGCCTGCGTCTTCAGGTGCGCGAATTTGTTGATACACATCTGATCCCTATGGAATCGGATATAACCACATATGACGCGCATGAAAACATTGCAGATGTCCCATTGGCGGCCATGCGGGCCAAGGCCAAGGATGCCGGTCTGTGGGCCCCGCAAATGCCGGTGGAGAGCGGTGGTCTGGGCCTGAACACCCAGGGCATGGCGGCGTTCTATGAAGAAGCGAACAAGTCGATCTTTGGGCCGGTCGTATTCAACTGTGCGGCACCGGATGACGGCAATATGTTCATCCTGAACCGCATTGCGCGCGACGATCAAAAGGAAAAGTGGTTACAGCCCATTGTGAATGGGGATGTGCGTTCTGCCTTTGTCATGACGGAACCAGCCCCTGGCGGCGGATCAGATCCGTCCATGATCCGAACCCGCGCGGAAAAGCAGGGTGATAAATGGATCGTCAACGGCCATAAATGGTTCATCACCGGGGCCGGTGTTGCCAGTCATTTCATCCTGATTGCCAGAACATCCGATGACACACGTAAAGGCCTGACAGCCTTTATGTTCCATAAGGACCAGCCCGGCTGGGAAATCATCCGGCGGATCGCGATCATGGGACCGGAAGAACATGGCGGGCATTGTGAGCTGAAATTCAACGGGCTGGAAATTCCGGATGAAAATCGCCTGATGAATGTGGGGGATGGGTTGAAGCTGACCCAAATCCGCCTGGGCACGGCGCGCCTGACCCATTGCATGCGGTGGCTGGGCCTGTCACAGCGGGCCCTTGGCATTGCGCGGGATTATGTTGAAAACCGTGAAGGGTTCGGCATGCGACTGGCAGATCGTGAATCCGTGCAATTGATGCTGGGCGATGTCGCCATGCAGATTGAACTGGGGCGTCTGTTGACCATGCGTGCGGCCTGGACACTGGATCAGGGCGACAAGGCCCGCAAAGAAGTCTCCATGGCCAAGATTCAGGTGGCCGATACGCTGCATACGGCGGTGGATACTGCCATCCAGTTGAATGGCGCGCGGGGATATTCCAAGGACACGGTGCTGGAATGGATATATCGCTATGCCCGTCAGGCCCGCTTGGTCGATGGTGCATCGGAAGTTCACAAAATGGTGCTGAACCGTTTCCTGACGGCAGAGGGCGATGATTTCTGGCGGTGGGGCGTTTGATCATGCAGGGATTGTCCGCACAGGATAAGGAACGCCTGTGTCAGTGTTTGGCGGACGTATTTTCCGCCCGGTCAGTATCAATAGACGCAATGTCAATTCTGTCTGGTGGCGCGATCCAGGAAAACTGGGCACTGGACCTGACCATTACCGGGGGCCAGCGGGACGGGCATTTGTCGACTGTTTTGCGCACCGACAGCCCCACAGGGGTCGCAGTCAGCCTGTCACGGGCGCAGGAATTTTCGTTGCTTCAGGCGGCATGGGATGCGGGGGTTACTGTTCCCGAACCCTTGCTGTGCGTCACGGATATGGCTGTGATTGGCAAGGAATTCTGCCTGATGCGCCGGGTGGGCGGAACCGCCTTGGGACAGCGCATTACCCGCGATATGACCGTTGGCGGCGACCGGGAGGCCTTGACGGAACGTCTGGGGCGAGAGATGGCGCGTATTCATTCTATCACCCCACAGACCCATCAATTCGCATTCCTGGATGCACCACCTGATGATCCGGCGGCGGCGGAATTGGCGTCCATGTGCCGGTTTCTGGATGAAATGGACCGGCCGCGCCCTGTTCTGGATTGGACAATCCGGTGGCTACAGCGCAATCGGCCCGAACCGCAGGGCACTGTTCTGGCCCATCATGATTTCAGGACCGGAAATTATATGGTCGACGAATCTGGATTGACCGCCATTCTGGACTGGGAATTCGCAGGCTGGTCGGATCGGTGTGAGGATATCGGCTGGTTTCATGCCATGTGCTGGCGTTTTTCCGGTCGCGATAAACCAGCCGGTGGTATTGGCAGCAGGGAGGCGTTTGCCCGTGGTTATGAGGCCGTCTCAGGAATTAAAATTGATCAGACACGTGTCTATTATTGGGAAGTTTACGCGCATCTGCGCTGGGCCGTGATCGCTCTTCAGCAGGGGGACCGGTATTTGGTCGGCGGGGAACGAACCCTGGATTTGGGACTTACCGGACGACGGCCGGCTGAAATGGAATTGGAAATGTTGCGCATGACTGCGCCTCACACTCTGGGAGAGGCCGCATGACGCCCGATAAGCCAGAATCGCAGGATTTACTGAAAGCCGCCCAAGACGTGATGAAATCGGTCCTGATCCCGGCGTTGCCAGAGGAAAACCGCCTGGATGCGTTGATGGTCCTGTCCATTATGGCAGGCGCACAACGGGATCTGGCGGATCATGGTGGATTGGCGGAACGACAGGCCGCGCGATTGCAAAAGATTCTGCCTGACGGCGGAACTGTTCGGGATCTGTGTGCAGCGATACGCAAGGGTGACTTCGATCAGGGGGAGGCGGCACAGGCCTTACACGCCGTGTTGATGGAAGATGTCAGGGACCGCCTTGAACTGGTCAATCCGAAATACCTGAAAGCAGCGGGTTAGGACGGCTGCGGGTTAGATAAAAGCATCTTCCATCTCAACCCGACGCTCTGGTCCTTTGTATCTCGGGTCGATGCGGCGACGTCGATCCGGTCCGAAATATGTCGGGGACCTGACAAATTTCTTCGGGTTCTTGAAGGTAGCATCCACCCGCTGTTTAATGGACTGCATGGTCAAGGGTTTGACCAGGAATTCAGAAACACCGGCGTCGCGGGCTTCATAAACCACCGGCAGGGAGGTTCTTTCGCTCATAATAATGATCGGAAGATAGCGGTTTGGACTTTCATCTGACAATCGAATGTATTTGGTCAATTCGATGCCATTCATGGGTTCCATATTCCAGTCAACGATCAACAGATCGGCGGTGTTCAAGGACAGTTCATCCAGAACGTGATGAGAATGGGTTACGGTCGTGATTCTAGAAATGCCGAATCCCCCCAGAATGAACCGTGTCATGCTGAGGATCGAACTGCTGCCATCGGCAATCAGGACTGAGAGATCGTCATAACTGTTAGGCATATCTGGCCAGCGCCCTTTGTATTCGGTTTAAAGAGTGCCCGATTGATTAAGGACAAAATGGTTCGCAACCGCCCAAGATGATTGATCATACAATCGTGCCCCGAATGATCGAGTTTGTCATCCAATAGGTTTCGTCATTTCGCAAATAGTGACTGGGATGCATGCGTGTTAACTGTTCCGAGGGGCGGTGTTTAGTTTGTCGAACTGCGCTGCTTGGTCCCTGGGGCTTGTTTTTCCGGGCGGAATGCCTCATACCCTTCGCCACGCAGTCGAATGACCCTCTCTCTTGAGGGTTTGTGCTGATGTAAAGTTTCATAGATCAGGTTTTGCGGCAGTGTGCCGTTTCACTTAAAATTCGAAAATAAGGCCTGGATGGCGCATAGATGTCAAAAGAAGAACTGATTGAATTTCAAGGAACTGTTGTCGAAAAACTGCCCAATGCAACATTTCGGGTAGAGCTGGAAAACGGGCATGAGATTATTGCCCATACGGCCGGCAAAATGCGTAAGTTTCGCATTCGGGTTATGGTTGGCGACAAGGTCGACGTGGAAATGACCCCCTATGACCTGACAAAGGGACGGATTACCTTCCGCCACAAGTAAGTTCCAATTTCTGTTATGAATAACGTTATGATCCCTTATTTTTAAAGGGGTTATTATGTCTATGCGATTGTCGAAAATTTTACTTTAAATCGTACTCTTTCTTCCTATCTGATGATGAATCATGAATAGGAAGGTAAGCACATGAAATATTTATTAAAATCACTGATTGTATTAGTGGTGATAATGTTTGGAAACACCACTTCTTTCGCACAAGACCAAGCCGTCATTGGAAAGGTTACGCGCCTGCAAGGCAGCGCAAGCGAACTGCGTGGGACAGCAGCCCAGTCGCTAGAGGCTGGGTCGTTAATTCACGCCGGGGCGGTGGTCGAAACCGGCGCGGAGTCGAGGCTGGAAGTCGTTTTCATTGATGCTTCTCAATTAACCATGGGCGGTGATGCGCGCATCCAGATGGATGAACTGGTATATTCCACATCCAACCCTGACGCTAGCGGCCTTCAGGCATTTGAGGTTCTTGCCGGAACCTTCCGGTTTCTTAGCGGGGCGGTTGGTCGCAATGACCCCCAATCTGTTCGGATCAGCACACCTGTGGCCACGATTGGTATTCGCGGGACGGATTTGTTCGGCGGGCCCTTGGAGGCTGGAATGCCGCCGGGACAATTGCATTATGGTTTCATGCTGATATCAGGTGCCATCGATGTTCGGGGGCGGCAGGGCACGGTCACTCTGGATGAACCCAATGAGGGAACGTTCCTTCCTATGTCGGGAGAGGCCGCGCCAACAGAACCGACCATATGGTCACAGAATGCCATTGATGAGGCCTATGCCTCCGTCGCCTTTGAATAAGGTTTAACCTGTTCAGGATGTCAGCTTGATCGATGCTTCGATCAGATGTGTCCGTAACAGTTTCACAGCACGGCGCGCGTCTCGTTGCTCTATGCAGCGATACAGCGCGTCGTGCTGCTCCAACCAATGGGGCTCGTTTGTCGCAAGGGTGGAATACTGTGCCCAATAGGCCTGAACGCTGGCCCGCAGCGACTCTATGATCTCCACCTGTTTAAGACGTCCTGATAGGCGATAGATCGTTCTGTGGAACTCATTATCTGCCGCCCGCCAATCACCACCATCCGCTTCCAATCGACACAATCTTAGCGCCCGTCGGATGGCAGGAAGGTCTTCATTCTTTATGGCCTTTATCGCCCGGTCTAATGCGTCACATTCCAGGATCAGTCGCAGGTCATAGATTTCTGTTATCTGGTCGGTTGTCAGCTTTGTGACAACTGCGCCGCGATTGGCTTCTATGCTGACCAATCCTTCGGAACTGAGCTTGAACAGGGCATCGCGTACCGGGACTCGGCTTACGGCGAACCTTTTTGCCAAGTCTTCCTGATGCAAATGGGCGCCGGGCAGGATCGTTCCCGCCTGAATATCCGCTTTTAGTGTTTCCACAATAGCATCTGCCAATGAGACCGATTTTCTGAGCATTGACAATGGCTTCATCCTGCATGTATAAATGTATACATTGCTTTATAATCGATTCTTGCTTCTGTGCAACCATCCAGATGTGAAGGGAGGCTGAGGCAAAAGGCGGTTCATAAGGATCATCATGGCCGGAAAAACACATCACTATGAAATTACCGTTGAATGGACCGGCAATCGCGGGCAGGGGACGTCAAGCTACACGTCCTATGGCCGGGATCATGAAGTAAGAGCGCTGGGCAAGCCGCCAATATCGGGATCCGCGGACCCGGCCTTTCGAGGCGATAGCGATCGCTGGAACCCTGAAGACCTGCTGGTCGCGTCCCTATCAGCCTGTCACAAGCTTTGGTACCTGCATCTGTGTGCTGTCGCGGGAATCGTAGTTACTGCGTATGAGGACACGGCGACCGGTCGGATGGTGGAAGACCCCCAAAAGGGTGGCTACTTCACGGAAGTGACTTTACGCCCCAAGGTCACAGTCACGGGATCGTGCGATATGGACCAGGCTCGGTCCCTGCACCATCAGGCCCACGAAAAATGTTTCATCGCGAATTCTGTTACATTTCCAGTTCTGTGTTATCCCGAAATCGTGCAGGCCTGACAAACCGCATTCCGTATTATTGGCGCAGAAAGAATTGAACCGGCAGAACCAGTTCCATTTGTTGCATCGGCATATCGTCGGGTATGCTGGGAAGCGGCTGGGCCCGCTCGATCATCGCCATCACTTCCTTGTCCAGCACACGATAGCCTGAGCTTTGTCGCAGTCGGTGCTCCAGCACTCGACCGTACCGATCAATGACAAAATACAACAGCGCGGTTCCTTCCTGGCCCCGTTTCTGGGCCGATCTGGGATATTCCTTGTGTCGCGCCAACCAGGCTTGCAGCGTAGCAATGTAATCGGCCGTGCTGCCAGGAATACCGCCAGCAGCCTGGGCATCCGCACTGCCTGCCTCTCGGCTGTTTTCGTGACCGGCCTTTCCCTGATTGCCCGAAACTGCCGCGGGGGCCGACGCGGTCTGCACCTCTTGTACCGGGTTTGGTTCGGCTGTCTGCACCGCTGGCGCTTCGACAGGCTTCGGCGTTTCTGGTTGTTCTGTGACCGGCTTTTGTGCAACCGGCTTTTCCTGCGGTTTGGGTCGCTGAGGCTCCGGCGGTTTTTCCGGCATGACAGGCAGCTCTTCAGATATGATTTCGATCACCTCCTCGGGTTCCGGCGGGGTGATCGGCTCCTGAACATCAACAACATCAACAGCCTCAGCGATTTCAATCACCTCTTGAGGGGGAGGGGGCGGCTCTATTGTTTGCACATCGGGCGGAGGATCCTGCGGGGTTACCGTTTCAACAGGCGCCTCGACCATTTCGGCCTCTGATACGTCAGGTTGGACGGGAACTGCGCTGCCCGGTGATCCCCCGATTGGCCCCAGGGATACCTCGATGCCGCCTGTCCCGGCACTAACCGCCCCAGGGGGTGGGTCGTTTTGCCATAATACTGCCCCCGCAACCCCGGCATGCAGAACCACAGCAAGACAAAGGCCCAGGGACCATTGATGCGGTTTGATCCAGTAGGTAGGCGCGGAGTCTAACGTTACGCTCATTGAAGCACTTCCGTTTCAGGGACAGGAACCGTCAGCAGTTTCAGGCGAGTGACACCGATTTTATGAAGCTTTTCCATCACACTGATAACTGCCGTCGCGTTGATTCCGCCATCGGCCCGCAACCGCACCAGAGTTTCCGGGTTTTCCGCAAGGCGTGGCGTCAGCGTCGCGATCAGGTCCGACTGTGACACAACCACGCCATCCAAGGCGATCTGGCCGTCTGATCCCATCAGGATCTGGACATCCATTTCCCCAGGAGAAGCCTGGCTGGCGGAGTGTGCCGGATCAATCTTGAAGGGATCACTGGCGCTCAGGCTGCCTGCCAACATGAAGAAAATCAGCAGCAGGAATACCACATTGATCAAGGGTAGGATGCGGTCATCCTCATTCTTTGGGCGTGGGGGGGTAAAATGCATGGCTTTATTGCCCCTGGCTCTGGATCAGGGACATATCCACCACATTGCTGGCCGCAATACGATCCAACAGATCAATGGCCTGTTGATAGGAAATTCCGGGCGCGGCCTTGACGATGACTTTCTGTTCCGGATTCTTTGCAACACGCGCGGAAATTTTCTCGCTCAAGACCGCCATAGAAACACGTTCCCCGGAAAGGCGAATGCCATCGGGGCGCAACTCAACCATCAGGGCCCCTTCCGCTGACGACCGCCCACGCGCATCACTTGGCGTATTCAGGTCAATTGCACGCCAATCCAGAAAGGAAGAGGCCAGCATGAAGAACACCAACAGGATGAAGACAACATCGATCAACGGCGTCAAACTGATCATGGGTCGTTTTCGCTGACCCTGTGCCGCAAGCGATGTTGGGATACCGGTATTCATGGACCCTATTCTCCTGCCAATGCGGGTACTGTATGGAATCTGGGCTGTTGACGGGATGAATTGGCCGCAGAAGCCGGCACCACCTCATCGGTGGACAGATCCTGTGTGAAAAGCTGGGTGACATAATTGTCCATGTTATGCGCCAGTCGGTCGACGCGGCGTTCCAGCCAGTTCAAAATGACAACAACAGGCATCGCCACGGCCAGGCCAACGGCGGTGGTCAGCAGGGCAACCCAGATACCACCGGACAAAATTGCCGGATTTACCTGATTTCCAGCAGATTCCAATTGTTGGAAGGCGGTGATCATGCCCAAAACCGTGCCAAACAAGCCCAGCAGGGGCGCCAGGGAGGCGATTACTTCGAGCGGCCGGAACCAGGCCCGCATATTCTGTAGAACATCGCCGCCATAGCGCATGACCTCTTCCCGGATCATGGTGTCGGGCAGGCCCCGATGATGCCCCCTGAGACCACGCGCGATTGCTTGTGCAACAGGGTTCCGCGATTTCCCTGCCGTCGAAATAGCCTCTTCAATGCGACCGGCGCGCCATAACGCCAAAGCGGTCTTTGCGGGTTTTAGGTCATTCAGGCGCGCATTTCTGAACTGCAACAGTTTCACCAGGATAATCGCAAGCGCTATGACCGACATTGCGACCAGAATCATCACAACCGGGCCGCCTGCCTGCAGGAAGTCATATGCCCGGTCCAGAAGGGTAGTATCCATCGCACCGTCTGGCACGGATCCATCCAGTGCGGGCGTCCCATCCAACGTGGTGGCATCTGCGCCAGTCCCCTGAACTGGGTCCTGTATCTCGGGAACAGGGGCGGGCGTTTGTGTTTCGGTTTCCATTGCGAATGATCCTCAGTTGCACATTTCGTCCGCACCATATTGTGACTGAGAAGCATTATCAAGGTAGGTTGTTGTGATTGATACTTTTTGTCGAAAGATCAAAATTAATAATGATCCAACAATCGAGCCTGTAATAATTGCCCGCGCCGTTCTGTCCCATTGATTGCGTTGCCTGTCCTATAGGGGCGGCAATGGTTTTCGCAGATCATTTAGGAAATTCGTGCATTTTCAGCATAAGACCACTGACATTTTATCCTGCGGTGCATGCATTGTGATTGTCCGCAAGGGGGCCACTTATGGGACGACGCCTATGGGGACTTTTTAAAGATCTTGGAGATATGACATGGACCACAGCCTTCCCTTGAGCACGGATATCCTGTTCCGGCCCTTGACGCTTAACGGCCTGGCGCTGAAGAACCGGATTGTGATGGCGCCGATGACGCGCAAGTTGAGCCCGAATGGGGTTCCTGGCGCAGCAGTAGCGGACTATTACCGCCGTCGCGCCGAAGGCGGCGTTGGTCTGATCCTTACAGAAGGCACCACAATCAATCGGCAGGCCGCGTCAAATGACTCTGGCATTCCGAATTTTCATGATCCGGAAAGTCTCGCAGGCTGGGCCAACGTCGTTTCTGCGGTTCATGCTGCAGGTGGGCGGATCGCCCCGCAACTGTGGCATCAGGGATTGGTGCGCCAGGCGGGCACGGGCCCTTATCCGAATGCACCTACAGAGGGGCCATCGGCCACCGTGCCGGGAAGCAAGGCGATGACGGACACGGATATTGCCGAGACAATCGATGCCTTTGCCACGGCGGCGGCAGCGGCCAAGAAGATCGGCTTTGATGCGGTGGAGCTGCATGGCGCGCATGGCTATCTGATCGATGAGTTCCTGTGGTCTGGCACGAATAGCCGCACTGACGGCTATGGCGGCGATGCCATCGCCCGCACGCGCTTTGCCACAGAGGTTATATCGGCCGTACGTGCTGCCCTGGGACCGAACTTCCCGCTGATATTCCGGTTCTCCCAGTGGAAGGGCCAGGATTACGATGCGCGTCTTGCGGAAACGCCAAAAGAGCTGGACGCCCTGCTGACCCCTCTGGCCGATGCGGGTGTTGATGTATTCCACGCCTCAACCCGTCGTTTCTGGCAGTCAGAATTTGAAGGGTCTGATCTGAATCTGGCTGGCTGGACCCGCAAGCTTACCGGCGTACCAACCATCAGTGTTGGCTCCGTCAGCCTGGGCGGAGAAGATTTCTTTGGCCAGATCCGGGGAGATTCCACCGGTGCCCCCATCGCCAGCCTGGACGACCTTGTCCAGCGGATGAGCGACGACGAATTCGACCTGATCGCCGTCGGCCGCGCCCTGATCAGCAACCCCGACTGGGCCAATCTGGTCCAGACCGGCAACGCGGACCAACTGCGCCCATTTGAGAAGAAGATGCTGGCGACATTGGACTGATGTGGTGGGAGTGCAATATGAATATCGATCCCGAGCCATGTCGTGGGATATCATCATAATTGGGAAAGTTCAGGAGAAATGGCGGGCCGTGCGGGATAGCGATGAGAACTATCTCTACTCCATAGCCCTCCATGACCCTGCAAAATAAATGTAAGCATGAAGTAATGGCCTTGACGACGCCTGACCGATGCCAACGGCCTGACGGTAGAAGGTGCGGATGATCTGGATCAGCTTTGCCCGGTACAACGGCTTTCTTGAGCCGGGGTTGGACGTGAAGTTCACAACGAGGTTGCGCCGATGCTCCGATACCGGCGCTTGATCAGTTGACTTGGATCAAACCCACCCGCGCTGCGTATGAGTACAGTCCATCCCACTCGATCCAAACGACGCACGCGCTCTGCCGCGCGCCGGGAGAAATCGAGTCGTCGCGCGGTTCGGTCGTGTTCCTTGTGCATCTTCTGGCCGATGCCACAGGAAGACGAAGGGAAGGCTGCGGCAGTTCGACAAGACAATAGCGTCAAGCACCTAGAAGGAAGAAGCGACATGCTGACAATCCACCACCTTTATCCGTCGCGCGCCGAGCGCATCCTGTTTCTGGCTTATGAGCTGGACATCGAACATGAGGTCGTCGCCTATCACCGGGATCCCGAGACACGGCTTGCGCCGCCCGAACTGAAGACGATCCATCCGCTGGGATCATCGCCAGTGATCGTGGACGATGGGCTGTGCATCGCTGAGTCGGGGGCGGCGGTGATGTATCTGACACGAAAATATGGCGGCGGCCGGCTGTTACCCGAACCGGGCAGCCCCGAGGCGATCCGCTGCGAGGAATGGGTGCATTTCAATGAAGCCACGCTCATGGCCTGGGTCGTGAACGTGATGATCCTGCAAATGGCGGGCGCGGCAGGAACGCCAACCCACGAATTCGCGACTTTACGGGTCGGCCGCTATATCGCCTATATGAACGATGCGCTGGAGGGGCGTGATTTTCTCTGCGGCGACGCGATGACCATGGCCGATATCATGACGGCCTTCTCGCTCGATTTCATGATGAATGTCTCGATGCCGGGCCTGTTCGATTTTCCCGGCATGGCCGAGGCCACGGCATTGACCGCCTACGCCGAGCGCCTGCGCGCCCAGCCCGGCTATCTCTACAGTCAGCGTCGGGACTTCTGAAGTCCCGGCGTCAGCACCGGAGGTGCTACGCTACCTGGTTTGGAGTGCGAGAACCGCGCTTGCGACGCAATGATCAGAAAACTCTATCTTATTGGTATTCAATAAAATACTTGACTTGGCATGCGGTAATCGGCGGAATTTGGCGGACAGGGTGTCCGCTTTAATGATTTGTAATATATAAATAAAAATACATGAGGCTATAATTACCCATATAATTACCCATATACAAACTCACCATAGTGCAAAATCTAAGTTTTGAATCTTTGGGTATACGGATTTAATGGTTGATGGGGCACCTTCACCCCATCAATCTGATACCACCCTCAGATGGTTGATAGATCGACTCCGTAGTTGAGTTCCTCTGCGAAGTCCGGCAGTCCGTAACCGATGGTTTTCTTGTAGAAAGGAGAGACCTTCGCAGTCGGTGCCTTCTTCTTGTGCTTCGTGGTGTAGAGCATTCGTGCCCGCATCACCTCGAAGGAGTAACCGCGCCCTTCACGGTTCTTGTCCTTGGCCAGTCGGTTGATGGACTCCGTGTAAGCGTTGGTGACGGGCATGTCCGTCTCGAAGTAGGTCATGGTCTCTTCGCGCCAGTTTCCCACTGCCCTGACCAGATCGCTCCAGACTTCCTTTTGGCCCTTCGGGATGGTGGCTATCCACTCGTCCAGGGCGGCTTCTGCCTGGAGCCGTGTGGTGGCGTCCCAGATGCCGTAGAAGCGCTCCTTGTGCTCGTAGGCGGCCAGCAGTTGCGGGAACGCGCCTGTCCAGGTCTCCATGATGAGGCGCTCCCGGTCTGAGACTTCGTGAGCGCGTTTCAGCAGGATTTTCCGGTCTCCCTTGAGAGTCCGGCTCTGGGACGGTTTCAGCTCCTTTCTGAGGCCCTTGCGCACTCTCTCTAGGGCATCGTTGGCCATGCGCACCACATGGAACTTATCGACCACGATACGGGCCTGGGGCAGCACAGCCTTGACCGCTGCCCGGTAGGGGTTCCACATGTCCATGCTGACGATCTCGACCTTCTGCCGGTCTTTCAGCTTCATCAGGTAGTTGGTCACCACGTCCTGGCGGCGGGTGGCCAGAAGGTCGAGCAGGGTTCGCTCCTCAATGTTGGTCAGAATGCAGCGGTAGCGCTTGTTCAGGTATAGCTCGTCAATGCCCAGGATGCGGGGCGTCTCGAAGCGGTGCCAGCGCCCCAGGAACTCGGCGCGGGCGTTGAAGATGTCGCGCACCGTCTTCTCGTCCAGGCCGGTCTGTGCCGCCACAAAGGTGTAGGGGTGGTTGAAGGATTCCTTCTCCACGTACTCATGCAGCCGCAGTGTCATACGGAATCCGTCCACCATCTCCGGTAGCTGGGGCCTGAATGTTGTCTTGCAGGCCCGGCAGGTGTATCGGCGGCGGACCACCCAGAGAGTGACCCGCTTGCCGTGGATGGGCAGATCACGATAGGGAACGTCACGCTTGCCGAACCGTACGAACTCACCCTGCACGCCGCATTCCTCGCAGGCGATGGGATCGGGCACGTCCACCTGGAAGTGCATTTCGTCGTCGGTTGATTTGCAGCCCAGTACTTGGTATTGCGGCAGGTGAAGGATGTTGTCGGGAAGTTCGGTCATGGTGTTGTATAGGCGTAGGTGTCAGTCAGATCCATCCGGCTCGGCATTGGTGTTTGCTTTTTTACCCAACAAGCTGCTGGAAACGAAAAGTAAGGCACCGAGGACAATTGCAATATCAGCCAGGTTGAAGGCCGGCCAATGCCAGTCTCGCCAATAGAAATCAAAGGAATCCACAACATAGCCGCGAAAGACCCGGTCAATCAGGTTGCCCATGGCGCCACCGAGGATAAGACTGTAAGCGATGGCTTCTCCTTTATGACGATTTTCAAGGATCAGCTTGATCAGAAAAATCGAGACCACTACCGCGATTCCGATAAAAAAGTAGCGCTGCCAGCCTCCACCATTCGCAAAAAGACTGAATGCGGCACCGGTGTTCCATAGGTGCACCCAGTTAAAGAACGGGGTCACCGAAACATACTCGCCATAGGCCATTGATTGCTGCACCAGCCACTTTACAGCCTGATCAGACGCTGCCAGCAGGCCCGATATGGACAATAGGGCATACGGCGAGAGCTTTTTGCCAATAATGAGCATTATTTAACCCTTCAACGCCAGAATGCGTCTGGCACCGTTAAGTACAATGACCCCCGCGATGGTGCCGATAATCAGATCCGGATAATTGGACCCGGTCCACGCGACCAGGGCGCCGGCGGTGATGACCCCCAGGTTGATCACCACGTCGTTGGCCGAAAATATCCAGCTAGCCTTCATATGAGCTCCGCCCCCTCGATGTTTGGATACCATCAGCAGACAGGCGGTATTGGCAATCAATGCGACGAATGCGATGGCTATCATCACCAGCGATTCAGGCTCACTACCGAATACAAAGCGCCTCACGACCTCTACGAGTACGCCAACAGCCAAAACCAGTTGGACCACACCAGCAACGTGCGCAACACGGACCTGCCTTTTCACGCTATGCCCAACCGCATAAAGAGCGAGTCCGTACACTGCCGCATCAGCAAAATTGTCCAGGGACTCTGCAATGAGGCCAGTTGACTGAGCCATCAGACCGGCAGTCATTTCCACCACGAACAGAAGTGCATTGATGCCGAGCAACCAGCGCAGGGTCCCGGATTCTTGCTTAGCAGAAGCTGCCGAAAACTCGGCGGCCTTGATGGTCTCCGGATTTGCAGCGACGGTTTCCTGAAGCGAGGCGCCTAGCCCCAAGGTCTTCAGTTTCGAGGTGACGGGCTCGACCTCGCCGTCATGCACGACCTTCAGCCGGCGGTTCGACAAGTCGAAGGACAGCGCCCGAATCTCCTCAAAGCCGTTCAGGGCTAGGCGAATCATTCGTTCTTCTGATGGACAGTCCATCTTCGGCACGGCATAAACACTGACCCATCTCCCTGGCGCCTCGGAGGAGGCCTGTATATCGGTATCCGCTGCGGACGTTGCATCACCGCCACAGGCGCCACCACAGGATTTGCTCATGATACGACTCCACTTGAACAATGTTGTGGTACCATTTAAAACTATAAAGCTACTATAAGGTCAATAGAGTAAAGAATCCGTTGGGGAGGAGGCTGATGCGCATTGGTCAGTTGGCGCAGTTGGTAGGGGTCGAAACACAGACGATCCGCTTCTATGAACAGCAGGGCTTGTTGCCGCCGCCTGATCGGCAGGACAACGGTTACCGTGTCTATACCGAGAAGCATGGTGAGGGGCTGGCCTTCATCCGTCGCTGCAGAATCCTGGGCCTGTCACTGGCTGAGATTCACGAACTACAGAGCTATCAGGACGACCCTCATCAGCCTTGTACCGCCGTCAACGCCTTGCTCGATGATCACATCTCTCATGTGCGGTCGCAGATAACCGCTCTGCAAGCGCTTGAGAAACAACTCGTTTCACTGAGAGCGAGTTGCAACGATGACCGGGAAGTTGAGGCGTGTGGGGTTCTTGCTGGAATTAGCGAAGGAAACATGCACCAGCAGTAGGTGAAGCATCAACCAGATAATCCGATGAGATGCCGGTCTGTCTCACTCTCATGCAAAGGTAAGATCAACCATTTAATCCGCTTACCCGAATCTTTATGCTGAATTAGGTGATAGACAGACAACGCTACAATAAAATCCATTGACTAAAGACAGTGTTAGTTAAGTGAACCTATAGCCGCCCATAAAGTTAATAAAGAAACAAGGTTTGCCGTTTTTGTGATGACTCTGTTTCGACGTTCAATTGAATTGACGGATTGCTCAATATTGTAATTCGTACCTTGCGACCAAAAACGATTGAATGCTATAGAAAATTAATTGTATAAATCTACATCTTGCCAGCATGGATTGTTCTCAGCATTGGCAAAAGTGTTTAATACAACAGCCCGATGCAGATAAAGGGTTCAAACACATTTGTTCAGGAATTTTAATGCAAAGGTATTGAGAAAAAATTGAAAAAACTAACAAACATTCAGATTGATAGAAAAGAGCGTTTAAGAAGAAAACGCCAAAGAAGAAACTTAAAACGTAGGCTTCTTGCAATAGCGAAAAAGTTTGCACGTGTCGACTTTATCAAAAAATCCCACAAACACGTTTCTCAAAATATTGAAATTGAACCAAATAGGGTATCAATCGAGCTACCAGAGAATATTTCACTTACAACAAATTACAAAGAAACCATTGAATTTATAAATAAACTCCGAGATTTTGTCATAGTAAAAAACATGCCGGTTATGTTGCATTTTGATAATGTTGTTTCCGTTAGCCCAGCTGCAGCGCTTGTTATGACTGCGGAAATTTATAGGTGCAGGAACCTTAGACCTGGCAGGAATGGTGTCGTTCCAGTCAACGGCAATTGGCCAGAGGACCCTCGAGCGAGGAAAATTTTGAAAGATATGGGTTTTTATAAACTCATGAATCTTCCAGATCGAGCGCCCACCGAAGAAAGTGAAGAACAAGATCTTAAGATACATTTAGGGTTTGCATCTCTTAACACCGTGAACGCCAGCGCTATTGCTGAGTTCCATGAGAAGATACTCGCTGGCTTCGATGTTTCATTGAGTAAAACTGATAAGAAGAAGCTTCAGGGTGCCATTATTGAAGCGATTGGAAATGCGACTGAGCACGCATACAAGTCACCGACAGATCTTCAATCAATGAAAAAGCGTTCTTGGATGTCTGGTTATATCGATATTGCCACAAATGAGCTTATGTTTATGGTTATGGACCAGGGCGTCGGCATTCCAAACACTTTAGATCCAACACTAGTTGAGAGGATGATTTCGCTTCGTCGTTTAAAGCCGCAGCCAACAGATTCGGATCTTATTGGAATTGCAGCTACTTTGAGACGCACATCCACTCAAGTTTCCGGGCGAGGAAAAGGCATCGATACAATGAAGCGCTTAATCACAACTGTTGGGAATGGAGAGTTAAGGATTTTTAGCAACAAAGGCTTATATATGTTCGACAGCAGCTCTAAAGAAAGCCGCTTCGAACAAGATGGATCAATTGGAGGAACACTGATACAATGGAAGCTCAAACCTTTAAAGCGACCAACTCAAAATGGTTTGCCGGACAGCAATTGATGGGCGAAAGCACTTTCGAAATTTCTATAGCTAGGGACTTTTCTCGAACGCCTGGACCAAGGTTTATTCGGCAAGGTGAGGCAAGTGGGGAAAAGTTTCGTAGGTCGGTTCTTCAACCGGCTCTTGAGAGATACCAATTCATAACAGTTATTTTGGATGGTACAGCCGGATATGGTTCATCATTCATTGATGAAGCTTTTGGTGGATTAATTCGAGTTGATGGTTTTTCTGCGGATGAGTTGAGGAAGCGTATTCGAATAATTTCTAATGAAGAAGTTGAACTAATACGCGATGTAGATGAGGCTTTTAGTGATGCGGTCCACAAGACGTCTTAGTTTTTGAGGTTGTTTCATGGGACTTTCGTCTTCTTTGAATTGTTTGAATTATTGCCCTAGCCACCTTTTATGCGAGGTTTCAGGCGTAGCCATGTCGGATGTGTCACATCACTGTGCGCATGGAACCTCATTTTTTGACAGTGACAGTATTTTTTTTACGACTTTTTTGCCGACTGCAGTTCCTGCCTTAGTCGCACTCGTGGGTTTTTTTGTTTTTCATAAGTTAGCAAGCAAGCGACAGAGAAAATCAGAGGTTTTTGAGACTTTTAAGAATCTAAAGGTCGACATAGATGAAATTTGCACCTTGTCTGGGAAGCTTTGGCGGATGAATGGCAAGGATGCCGTTGAAAGTGGTGAAGTTACTGATTTAAGGCAAAAATTGAGCAGGGCTCGCGAGGAACTTCGATTGCTTGTAAATTTTGAGTTTGTTTTTAATGGTTGTGATGAAAAATATACAAATTTTAAAAAATGTATCGATGAAGAGATTGATCAATCAGGTAATCCCATTACGACAATTGATGACATTGTCAGACAATCTGGAAATAGCTGGTATCAAAATGGAATTTTACCAGCGGCGAATTCGCTGTATAGTTCTTTGAATAAGGCATTTAAAGATATGTATTAAATGATTTTTTGCATACTAGGCTAATAGGGAAGGGTCATTTATTACATCCCTTAACATTTCGATTAAGTCTGTAGTTTTTTTGTTTGGAAGTTTTATTGAATTTAATCTTTGTATAATTTCTTCCTGTCGATCTGCCTGGACAGCTCCGTAACTCATTAGGGTTGTCATAACTCTTTCATGACCAATGTTTTGGCTCCACGCCTTAAATTCTTCTGGTGTACGACAGAGCTGTTCGCCCATCTGCGTCAAAGTATTGCGAAAACTATGAGGGTTGGCATAGGGAATATCTGCACACCTAAATGCCTTCTTAAAAGTATCTCGGATTGGTGATGCCGTTTGCCAATGCTCTCTTGAAAGGCCATCCGCTTGGAATCCATCATTGTGTTTGCTTACTACCTTCGTGGCTGGGAACAACGGATCCTCTGGACCAAAAAGCTGGGTCTGCTTTAAATAGCTCAACCAGTCGATGAAAATGATCTCGATGTCTCCGCCGACTGGAAAAAACCATGTCGTGAACGATTTGCTGAACTTGGTAGCAACCTCACGCCCATCGAATATTACTTTCCTCTTCGCTATATCAATGTGCTTTAGCTTCAAGGAGGCCGTGGCTCCGTCGCGTGATCCAGTAAGGATCGTGAACGCCACTAGTGCACGATCTCTCTTTTGGCAGTCGCTTTCATCTGGCATGAGATCCAGAACTTTTCGGATTTGTTCAATTGTCGGGATTGAACGGCTGGTATTCATTTTTGCAGCCCTTGTATCCTTTTCAGACATGTTGAAATACTCTGAATCTGAATAATTTAGCAGCGAGCGATAGCCAGGTTGATCTGCAAGCCAGAAGAAAAATGCTTTCAGGGCATTTAGGGTCGAAAGCCTCGTGCTTTTGCTAAGCGGTTTTCCAGTGGATTGGTTTCGTTCCATTGCCAAGTATGTCTTGAATGCGATTGCCTTCTGACGATGGAATCTCTTAAACGACTGGAATTTTGTATGCCGTTCGAACCGTGTAAGCGATAAAGCAATACCGTCTACAGTTTGTGAACTGTAACGCTTTGCTTCGCATAGATACTGAAAATAGCGATGCTTGATTCTCTCGTTTTCGGCATTGTGTCGAACCATGGGTTCCAGTCCTTCCTAAATGTCACAATTGAGGGAGAGGGATCACATCCCCTCTATTCTCTGTTGTGGCTCTCTGATCGTAATAGTCATTTCGGGCATCACGATGAGAATCTGGTCCAATCTCGTCCGTCGATTCATTGTGGTCTCGCAGGCTTCACACAAGGCTATGAGATCCCCCACTGCTTCCGTCTTTGGAACATAATCGACCATGCCCAGGGCCGGTGTTCGGCTTGCCCGGCATTTTAGGCAGTACATGTGTCCAGGCTTAGAAGGGACGCGACGCTTCTTTCGCATTGCTTCCACATGGTCCTGGAGATCCTGACCATGAATGAGATACGGTTGGTTTTGATCGATGGTCTGCAAGCCGCTCTTCATCCAGGCGCGAATGGTGTTCTTGTGAACATCGAGCAAGCGAGCAGCTTCATCCACTGTGTAGCTGCGGTGAATTTTTACCCGCTTTGGATTGATGCGTTTGGCAGCCATTGCTAACGAACCTATTCAGAGAGTTCGTTAATCAATTTCCGGAGTGACGCCACCTTGACCAGAGTCCTCCGCCCAAGCTTGACTGTCTCTATGCGCCCTTCACCAATCAAGGCGTAGATTGATGTGCGTCCAACTCCAAGCGCCTTGGCTGCGTCATTTACTGATGTGGTAAGTGGTTCCATGATCGTTCTCCTGTGATTTGGCATGTGCCGGTGTGTTCAGGAGCACTTGATCTTATTTTTTGGGTTCAGAAGCAGCCGCTTTAAGCCACAATTGGCCACTAATTTAATTAGTGGCGCTACGCAAACGGCGCAAAACAGCGGCTAAATAGGGTTGAACAGTGGTTCGGCCAAGCGTTGGTTGGCCTCTTTCAATTAGGCGGCCATCAATTGCAGAATAAACGAAATCAACCCCAGATGTTCCTTCTCCTTCTGGAATACCCTTTTCGTGCACATAGGCAGCGAGTTCCGCAGTCCAGGCTATCCAGACATCCGAGCGTTTTCGCCCTCGCTTACTGTCTCCAACAATTGCTTTATCAGAAACAGACGTTAACTGCTCAGAACCTTCAGGAAGCATCTTCTCAACATCTGATTTGAAGAAGCTGACCCCAAAAGCTTGCCAATGATATCGTTGGTCAATCCAAGTATCAAAATCTCCAGTATGCCAGTTTTGTGTGAGCGCCGCCTGACCTTCAGCCCACCAGAACGTGGCTGGAAGTTCGACATCCACAAGGACCTCTCTATCTTTAATGAACTTCTCCGCTTTCGTTCGGATCATGCTGGCATGGCATCTTTTGCTGATCGTTCTGTTCGACCCAAAGGCACCAATAGAGGAATTAACCAAATCTAAAGTGCTACGGGCGCTTAACCATTCAACATTATCTGTTTCAGGCATTTGGCTTCAAACCTTTACAGTTGTGATCAACGCAGTAAAGGCTCTGGACCTTCTTGGGCACTATAAATGTAAACCTCCCAATCTCTCATCATCAATCGCCGTTTTTCGAATAAGTCACCCCGACGGTACGCCGCTTCCACCCTGGACGGTATAGCATGGGCGAGAGCCATTTCGGCGACATCACTAGGGTAGGCGGTCGTTTCCGCAACCCAATCCCTAAAAGCACTGCGAAAACCATGCACGGTGATTCCTTTGTGCCCCATACGTTTGAGCAGGGCTAAAAAGGCCATGTTGCTGAGCGGGCTTCGTCGACGCATTCCAGGAAACACATTGTCAGATTGGCGCAGAGATCGCATCTGTTCAATAATCTTGAGGGCACTTGGCGATAACGGGACGCGATGCTCTTTACCTGCCTTCATCCGATTCCCAGGGATCACCCATACTTCATTCTGTTCGTCTATCTCGTCCCAGGTCGCTCCTATGACCTCGCCTGTTCGCGCAGCCGTCAGTATTAAGAACTGCAAACCAATGGCGGCAATCCCTTCTTGCTCAATAAGTTCTTTCATAAACGCCCCTACCCGCACGTAGGGGAGAGCCGCTAAATTATTGAGTGTTCCTTTTTTTCTCTTGGAAAGAAGCTTATCAAGATGCCCTTTCCAACGTGCTGGGTTCTCGCCATCACGCCAGTCGCGCGCTCGTGCCCAGTCTAACACAGCCTCAATGCGTCCACGTACTCGGCTTGCCGTTTCAGGTTTTGTCTTCCAAATTGGCTCAAGCACTTCCAAAACCAATCCGACATCGATCTCCGCGACGGATAACTGACCCATTACCGGATAAGCATAGGTCTCAAGGGTAGAGCGCCACTGGTTAGCATGCTTTAGATTTTCCCATTCGGGACCCTTTGACGCCATCAAACGCTCAGCACATTCCTTAAAAGTATGAACCTTCGCTGCATTTGAACGTCTTGATGCTCTTTCCTGTCTGCGGGCTTCAATGGGGTCTATGCCTTGATAGACGGATTTTCGGCACGTCTCTGCTGCGCGCCGTGCCTCCGCCAAGGAGATGGTTTTCAAAGAACCAAGCCCCATTTCACGGGTCTTGCCAGCACTAGAAAACTTAAAAAGCCAGGATTTTGCACCTGATTCTGAGATTTGAAGATAAAGCCCTCCACCATCCGCATGGAGTCCGGGCTTGATTTCAGTGGCTACCCCTCGCGCTGAGAGGCGATTGCTTGCACGGGCCATTTTCCCTGTCCATAAGATTAACCCATAATCCTACCCATATATTAGACACGGTTTTGCGCGGACACAAGCGAACGTGCATGAACGAATAAACGCATTTTATTCAGCTAATTAAGCAGATTTTAAGGATGTCTACGTTCGGAGGGAAACAAGAAAATGGCGGACAGGGTGTCCGCTGACAATCTGTCCAGTATGATCCATTCAGTATATTTTATTGATTATTTTCTGATAGATAATTGAAAATTGGTTCAATGTTGTCCATCTACGTCCTATATAATTGGGGGACGTATTGGGGGACTTACAGTCCTCGGCATTGATGGAGAGAACCTATGGCAATCCATAAACTGTCGTCGCGCAAAGTAGAGACTGCGTCACCCGGTAAGTATGAGGATGGTGGCGGGCTACGGTTGGTTGTGAGCAATTCGGGCGCACGAAAATGGGTACTACGCTATACGCTTAGGGGTAAACGACGAGAGATGGGGCTGGGAGGCTTTCCAGATGTTGGCCTAAGCGATGCTCGGAGCAAAGCAGCAGATTTTCGGGCTATGGCGACAAATGGTGTAGACCCCATTACGGCACGGCGGGTCGCGCCAAAGAAAGTCCCCGACTTCACATCCTGCGCCGCTCAATATATTCGCGCCCATCGTCGCAGTTGGAAGAATAGCAAACATGCCCG
This sequence comes from Hwanghaeella sp. LZ110, assembly GCF_048892525.1. Taxonomy (NCBI): domain Bacteria; kingdom Pseudomonadati; phylum Pseudomonadota; class Alphaproteobacteria; order Rhodospirillales; family Aestuariispiraceae; genus Hwanghaeella; species Hwanghaeella sp. LZ110. Next base: position 334,103 of record NZ_JBLZHT010000003.1, read on the forward strand.
TCAATGGGTAAGCACTCTGAAAACGTATGCCCGTCCGGTGATTGGTAACACGCAGGTGGATGAGATCGGGACTGACGACATCTTAAAAATTCTCACCCCGCTTTGGACTACCAAGACTGAGACTGCAAAACGGATACAAGGTCGGATCGAAAACATCCTCGATTTCGCTGCTGCAAGGAAGTACCAGGCCCCTATTAACCATGCGCGCTGGCGCGGTCATCTGGACAAACTCCTTCCTAAGCCGTCTCGCGTCCGCACTGTTACACACCATCCCGCAATGCCCTACACAGACCTTCCAAAGTTTATGGATACCTTGCGGGAAAATGACAGCATTTCGGCGCAGGCTCTAAGATTCCTGATCCTGACGGCAGCAAGAACCGGTGAAGTCCTGAATGCCACATGGGATGAGGTGGACATCGATTCTTGTGTATGGGCTATTCCAGCGGCGCGAATGAAGACACGGCGGGAACACAGGGTTCCTCTTTGCGACGAAGCAGTCTCAATTCTTACCAATCTTCCCCGCGTTGCTGGAAACCCATATCTGTTCCCTGGGTCTCGGCATGGCAGACCCTTATCCAACATGGCTCTCCTTCAATTGATGAGAGGCATGGGATACGGCGTAGATGGCTCAAAAGGGCCATATGTTCCGCATGGATTTCGGTCGAGTTTTCGGGACTGGTCGGGAGAAGTCTCCAGTTTTCCTAGGGATGTCGCGGAAATGGCGCTCGCGCACGTGATCGATAACAAGGTCGAAGCAGCCTATCGCCGTGGTGATCTTTTTCAGAAACGGGCTAAATTGATGGACGCTTGGGCAAACTATCTCTTGGTTAGAAACGCATCATCGAAAATTGTAACATTGGCACACTGAGAAGCTCTTTCAGATTGTACTCGTGCTCAAGGGGAAGGGTTGCAGTTGATAAAATTGACTTGCCCATCGTAACCTCCTTACCTCAAACTAGGGGCGAGGGGTGAATGCAAATTTAAGATCTTTTTAGCACAGTGGACGAGCCAGCATATTGGTCGCGATGCAAACCCTAAGAGTGTTAGTTGGGGAGGCATCGGTAGGGCCTCTCTAATGGATAGAAACCAATATAAAGAAGATTTGAGGATCCATTGTACGAGAACGCATTTAAAAAGATCGAACAAGACCTTCACGCCGAAGAGGGCATTTCGAACGAGTTGGACTATGTCGAACAGACCTCCTGGGTTCTGTTCCTGAAATACCTCCACGACCTTGAGACCGAGCGTCGCGACCGTGCCGAGCTTGATGGTTTGGCGTATACACCGATCATCGACGGTGACTACCGTTGGGACAGATGGGCCGCGCCGAAGGTTGGGGGCGAGTTTGACCATAATGCGGCCCGCGTCGGTGACGACCTGATTGCCTTCGTCGATCAGGAGCTGTTCCCCTATCTGGCAGACTTCCGTAAATCCGCCACCGGCCCCCAAACGATCCAGTACAAGATCGGCGAGGTGTTTACTGAGCTGCGCACTAAGTTCCGCTCCGGTTACATCCTGCGCGACGTGCTGGAGACAGTGGGCGGGCTTTCCTTCAACACCCAGGCTGAACGCCACGAACTCTCCCAGCTTTATGAATCCCGCATTCGCCGCATGGGCAACGCGGGCCGCAATGGGGGGGAATACTATACGCCACGCCCTTTAATCCGAGCCATGATCAAGGTCACAGACCCCAAGATCGGTGAGACGATTTATGACGGTGCGGTCGGCTCTGCGGGTTTCTTGTGCGAGGCCTATGACTACATGCGCACCGACAAGCTCTCTGCATCCGACTACGAGACCCTGCAAACCAAGACCTTCTACGGGCAGGAAAAAAAGGGCCTCGCCTATATCATCGGGATCATGAACATGGTCCTGCACGGCATCGAGGCCCCGAATCTTGTCCATGCCAACACGCTCAATGAAAACGTGATGGATATTCAGGAGAAGGACCGCCACGACATCATCCTCGCCAATCCCCCTTTTGGTGGCGGCGAGCGGCGCGAGGTTCAGCAGAACTTCCCGATCCGCACGGGTGAGACGGCCTACCTGTTCCTGCAACACTTCATCCGCAAGCTGAAAGCAGGCGGGCGCGCCGCCGTGGTGATCAAGAACACCTTCCTCAGCAACACTGACAATGCCGCCGTCACCCTGCGCAAGGAATTGCTGGAGGCGGCGGAGCTGCACACCATCCTTGATTGCCCGTCAGGCACGTTTCAGGGGGCCGGGGTCAAGACCGTGGTGCTGTTCTTTGAGAAAGGCGCACCGACGCGGGACATCTGGTATTATCAGCTCGACCCAGGGCGCAGCCTTGGCAAGACCAACCCGCTGAACGACGACGATCTTGCGGAGTTCGTTGAGTTCCAGCGCACCCGCCCGAACGGACCGCAAAGCTGGACTGTGAACCGCGCCGATCTGGACGAAGCGACTTTCGATCTGTCGGTCAAGAACCCCAACGCCCCTGAGGCCGAGGCGCTGCGCGCACCCGAAGAGATTATCGCCGACATGCTGGCGCGGGATGCCGAAACGGCGGACATTCTGGAGAGTATCCGGGGGATGCTGTGAAGGTTGGGTGGAGAAACGCAACGCTCGACGAAATCTTCGAGATTGGTTCTAGCAAACGTGTACTTCAGAAACAGTGGCAGAACGAAGGTGTTCCTTTCTACCGTGCACGTGAAATCGTGAAATTGGCGAAGCAAGGTTCTGTTGAGAACGATCTCTTCATTTCAGAGGAACTCTTTGCAGATTTGAAAGAGAAACACGGCGTCCCGAGCACAGCGGACCTTATGGTTTCCGCAGTTGGTACGCTTGGGGCTTGTTACGTCGTACAGCCAGAAGATCGGTTCTATTTTAAAGACGCGAGCGTATTGCGCTTCCATCCAAAAGTGAATGTCTGCTCGAGGTTCTATCAGTACGCTTTTCAATGGGATGGTTTGCTAGATACCGTCAAAAAGAGCGATGGTGCGACAGTAGGTACATTGACGATTTCGCGTGCTAAAGGCATTTCAGTGCCCCTCCCGCCGCTCGAAGAGCAACAGCGGATTGTTGCGGTTCTGGATGAGGCCTTCGAGGGTCTGGCCCGCGCCCGCGCCCACGCTGTAGCCAACCTCCAAAACGCGCGGGATTTGTTCACTGCTAATGTTGATGAGCTACTCTCAAGAGTCGGTGACGATTGGAGTGTTGGTCCACTTTCAAAACTGGTCGGACCAGTGGCAACAGGCCCGTTCGGATCACTTCTGCATAAGTCGGACTACGTTGAAAATGAAACGCCATTGGTCAATCCTGCCAATATTGTTGACGGCCAGATCGTCCCCGACATGCGGAAGACGGTAAACAAGTCCGCTTTAGAACGGTTGTCCTCGTATATCCTTGATGCTGACGATATTGTCATAGGGCGGCGGGGCGAAATGGGTCGCTGTGCTGTTGTAGAGGTTGAACAGGCCGGATGGCTTTGCGGAACAGGGAGCTTTTTTATCCGCCCCAACTGCGGTGTAGTGTCCAGGTTCGTTGCTCATGTTCTAAGATCACCTTCCTATGTAGCGAAACTTGAAGCGGTTTCGACCGGCGCGACGATGGCAAACCTCAGCAATCGCGTGATGGGTGATTTGGAAATTGCGTTGCCTAACCGTGAACAACAGTTTGGGTATCTCGAAGTGATTGAAGGCTTCGATGAAGCGGCAATCAGATTGGAAAGCTTGTTCACCACGAAGCTCCAAGACCTCGACGACCTCCGCCAGTCCCTTTTGCAGAAAGCCTTCGCGGGCGAATTAACATAGAAGACAGGAGAAATGAATGAAATGGGGTAAAGATGGAAACGGTAGCGATTACATTGAATGGGCGCAAACTGAGGGTGGCTACAAACGAGCCTGGATTAAGCACCTTGAAAAAAGTGATGAGAAAGACTGGGCAGGTACGCAACGCTATCTGCTGGTTGTTCGATGCAACGATCCTGGAAAGCCTGGCGGCAACCCCGCGGATTTTCCAATATTTTATACGGAGCAGGAGAGCAGCGACCGTCAGATACTGCTCAACTTCGTAAATTCTGTGAATTCCATTACCGGCTGCTTGCCATCCGGAGATTGAATATGAGCCTGCACGACGAAACCGAAGCCGATACCCGCGCCGAGCGCATAGACCCCGTCCTTGCGGCGGCGGGCTGGGGACAGAACGGCTCTAAGGTTCGGCGTGAAGTCATCTGCCCTGGGCGCATCCAATCGGGCGGCACGCGCGGCAAGGGGCTGTCTGCTGATTACGTATTGATCCATAAGGGCCAGAAGCTTGCCGTGTTGGAAGCCAAACGCGCTGGCGTCAGCCATCGCAACGGCGTCGGTCAGGCTAAGGACTACGCTACCCGTCTCGGCTCGCGCTATGCCTACGCCTCGAACGGTCTGAACTGGTATCAGATCGATATGGCCAGTGGGGCTGAGGGTGACATGGACTTGCCCTTTCCGACTCCCGAGGAGTTGTGGGACCGCACCTTTGTCGATCAAAATGATTGGCGCGAGCGTTTCGGCGCGGTGGATTTCGAGACGGATGGCGGCAAGTGGGAGCTACGCTATTACCAGCACAAGGCCATCAATGAGGCGCTTGAAGCCGTCGCCAAAGGCGACCGTCGCATCCTGCTGACACTCGCGACAGGGACAGGCAAGACCTCCATCGCGTTCCAGATTGCGTGGAAGCTGTTCCAGGCTAAGTGGAATCTGACGGGCGAGCCTGTGCGCCGCCCGCGCATCCTGTTCCTTGCCGACCGCAACATCCTCGCCGATCAGGCTTACAACGCCTTTTCCGCCTTCCCGAACGATACTGTAACACGGATCGACCCTGACACGATCCGCAAGAACCGCGGCAAGCCGCCCAAGAACGCGAGCCTATTCTTCACAATCTTCCAAACCTTCATGACCGGTGACGGGGACCCGGTTTATACCCAGTACCCATCCGACTTCTTCGATTTCATTGTGATCGACGAGTGCCATCGGGGCGGGGCCAAGGACGAAAGTGAGTGGCGGCGTCTGTTGGAATATTTTGAACCGGCTACTCAGCTTGGCCTGACCGCTACTCCTAAACGCAAGCTCAACGCAGACACCTACGCCTATTTCGGCGAACCGGTATACACCTACGCGCTGCGCGATGGGATAGAGGACGGTTTCTTGACACCTTTCAAGGTGCGTCAGATGGCCAGCACCATTGATGAATATGTCTATGATGGCACCGATGATGTTATCGCGGGTGATATAAATGTGGGAGATTCGTTCACCGAGGATGACTTCAACACCCGGATCATCATTGAAGACCGCGAGTTAAGCCGCGTTAAGGAGTTTATGAGCCAGATGGATCAGCGCCAGAAGACCTTGGTCTTCTGTGCGACGCAGGATCATGCGGCATTGGTGCGCGATTTGATCAACCAGGTGAAGGACAGCACGAACCCCAATTATTGTCATCGTGTGACAGCGAATGACGGCGCTGTGGGAGACCAGCACCTCCGCAACTTCCAGGACAACGCAAAGACCATCCCCACGATCCTGACAACATCCCAAAAGCTGTCGACCGGGGTCGACGCGCTCAATATCCGCAATATCGTGCTGATGCGCCCGATCCGCTCAATGATCGAGTTCAAACAGATCATTGGCCGGGGGACGCGGACCTATGAAGGCAAGGATTTCTTCACAATCTGGGATTTCGTGAAGGCGCATATGAACTTCAGTGATCCTGAATGGGATGGCGAACCACTGCCACCTGACGAACCGCCGAATGGCCCTCGACTACCTCCAACAGGTCCACCCGAGGACGAGCCATCGGGTGGGGACGGAGGAGGCCCGGATGATCCGCCGCCACGCGAGAAGATCGAGGTGAAGCTGTCTGATGGCAAAGTTCGGAAGATTCAGTACATCAAAACGACGACCTACTGGAGCGCCGATGGCAAGCCGATTTCAGCGGCGGAGTTCCTGAAATGTCTCTTTGGCGAGTTGTCAGGAATTGTTGCTGATGAGGATCAGCTTCGAACTGTCTGGAGTGACCCTGACAACCGTGAGCACTTCCTTAGGCAGCTTTCGGACCGTGGATACGACGCAGACCGTCTCAGCGACATACGAAGGCTTGTGGACGCCCCTGACAGCGATTTATTCGATGTTCTAAGCTATATCCTGTTCATGAACCCACCTAAGACGAGACAGAACAGAGCTGAAAATGTCCGGTCAGGCGGGATGGCCAAAACGGATGGCGAATTGAAAGACCTCTTGTTAGCCATTCTTGCAGCCTACGAGGCAAGCGGTGAAAGCGAACTTGCATCGAAAAAACTAGGCACATTTCTGACTGCCCGATATGGAAGTGTGAACGAGGGTAAAGAGAAATTAGGAGGCCTCGCTGCAATCAAAGATGCGTTCCGATCAATGCAAGCAACGCTCTATTCTGATTGAGCGGTTTACTAAGAGAACCGGTCAGTTGTGTATGAGTGCATTTCACCCAAGGAAATTTCCTGGGATGAGTTGCCACTTCGAACGTAGAATCGTTCCTGAGGTTGGCCGTTCTTGTCCTTCAGTTTGATAATCACCGGATTTGAAGCAGGTTGCACGTCGACCTGGCAGATTTCTAGCTCGCCGAACTCGGGGAATGCGACACGGATCTTGCTCGTCACGAAGCTGGTTCCGAAGGAATTGTTTAGCAGGTTCCTGAGATGCAGTTCGTACTTGTCGCGGTCAGCTTGGCCGAGGGAGTGATAGTCCCCTTCAAGGCCCAGTATCTCACCATCGTCTTTGACTCCAATTAGCAGGGTGCCGCCCTGGCTGTTCGCAAATGCGGCAACCGTTTTTAGCACAACATCTTCGAGCTTCTTGTTGACGGTTCCTTCAACGTAATCCCAGCGCAAGGAAGACTTAAATTCGAGCTCTTCTCCTTCACCTTCGGCGATCATATCCTCGAGCGTGATCGGAGTTTCTGAAGGTCTTGTATCAGTAATCCCCTCCAGGAAAGCATTAAGTTCCTTTGCTAGAATTTTGCGTCGCTCTTGTAAGAACTGTTCATAATTCTCAATTTTCCATAGTTCCGGGTCCTCTGGAATGCATTGTAACTTTAGCCCATTGGGGAACCTTTGTTTTACATCGGCTAGATAATCCTCTGCAGCCTTCATCCCTTTTGATCTGTTGGCATACTTTGTAATAATTGCCCGGTTCGTGAGTTCCTGCGCTAAGGAGTACTTCAACCGATTGTCCCTGCCATAACCTTCGGCCTTGAGACGTGAATATGGAAATATGTGATCGTTCTCAAGTGAATACTTCTTCCCCATCGTCTGCCTCAACTCGACGCCAGTTGTGAAGCAAAACGCCCCTTTGCTTTTCAAATACCAGCGCAACAATCCGAACAGTGGGTGCGAGATCGAGCGCGCAACAAACTCCTCAGGGGTGATTTTAAGTCGACGTTCCTCTTCAATGACTGCCAGCAATTCATCGAAGGGGTTCTCGATATCCCTCACAACTCTGAGGTCCCGGTCCAACTTTTGCTGAAGCTGGCTAATATAGCGGGTTCGGATTTGTGAATAGAAGAACCACTTTATAGCCTTTCGGATCTCGACATCGTTAAGATGCTTCCCCTTCTTTCCGAAACAATAAGTGATAATTGGAACTAGCGCGTAGACCGAGTTTATTTCGTCTGTGTGATCTATGTAGGCATGGGACTTCATTAAACTAACAACATAGTCGAGGACGCTATCGTCCAGGAGTTTCCAGGCATCCCGGATAGTTGCGCTGTTTTCCACGCCATGTAGTTTTTTCATATCCGAGCCGAGGTGGTACATGCATCCCAGCAGAACATAAACTACGAAATCGAGCTTGAGTACGAACCCTTGCTTTTGGAGTTCGGTCAGTTTGCGTTTGAAGATATCTCGCGCTTCGGGCCAGTAGCCTGAGATTTGTGCCAAGGCCAATTCAGCGTCCGTCAGTGACACTCCGCTAGCATTGACCTTATAAAAAATGTCTATGGCTTCCCGCACTGTTGCTCTTACCGGAACTGTTTGCTCTGGAAATTCGCGGGCAAGAATGTTTTCGATGGCGCGCATGTTGTCATCCAAAAGGTCGTCCCTCGCGCGATTGACATCTTCCCCCTTTTCCTCGAGGCCACGGATAATATCCTTGGCCCTAACTTTGCGTTGAAAGACATCTGTGATGTTCTGCCATCGTGGATCGTTCTCCATTTTGGTCTTGGAGAAGTATTCCAATTCGAGTGTCTCAACATTTACGTGGAGGCCTCGAGTGTCATTCAGTATCTCTGCTGCCGTGTAGTAGGGAGGAACCTCCCCTTTGATGAGCATGTAGAGTGTCGTTAGGCGCTGCTGGCCATCCAGTAGTATGCGGACGGCGCCCTGTTTCTCATCATACTTGTACGGCCCTTTGAGTTCTGGGGGATTGCTCGTTTCCCAGGTCAGCATTGTCCCTGTCGGATAATCCTTAATTAGGGAGTCGATAAGTTGTTTGGCATCCTCTCTCTTCCAGACGTATTCCCGCTGAAAGGCAGGAACAAACAATTGATGCTCATCGATCTTATCTAGTGCCGTCGAAATTTTCATTTTGCCCCCCGAACAGTCTTCCCTTATCCGTCAGACCTTACCGACTAAACTACCTATAGTCTACGGTGAGCTATGGCAGCGTGGTTGAGAGCAACGCAAAACTTGGTGGAGTGCTAGTGGTGACGAAAGCATTTCGAAAGACTCAATGAACGCTTTATGCGGAATAGTGTCTGAAGTGCTCCATGAAATCTAAACTTGTTGTTAAAAACACTAGTAACCCTGCCGTTGAGGGTTTCTTTGATCTGGCAAAATGAGCAGGAATTTGTCCTCAGCCATGCAGAACTGATGGCAAAGCTAGGTATGATGCTTTTGAACAGATCGATATATTTTATGACAAAAGGCAAAAGAAATTGCAGAACTGCTCCCCACTCACGCATTCTTTAACCGGCAAATTTTACTCATTCCGCCAAGGGCCCAAGTGATTGAGCCGCCGTGTACTGGCCTGTTCTCGGAGGCGAACTTTAAGAATTTCGCGAATCCCTTCGATCCATAAAGATCCGATGGAAATCGGATTATCGTTGTCTTCTAACTCCCAGATGGCAAAAGCTGAAATTAGTACGGCTGCATGCCGAGGAACACGATCGATTACGTCGTCGAGGATAGGATAGAATGTCTGATCCCATGCACGATCGACTTGGTCATCATGCGGCCTTTCCTGAACTTCGTGGCACCATTCATCCCAAAGCGTCTTGTAGGCGTAGTCATCGCCGTAGATTCCCGATGCATGAATACGTTGAAGTCTGTAGACCACGCGTCGAACAAGCGCCTCAACTTCAATTCTTGAATAAGCTCGCAGAGCTTCATGCGCGTTCTCGAATGCCACAAGCCAGTCGTTGTTTTCCACTATTCGCTCTCCAAAGAGATAATGTGGACGCCGCCTAGCCAGCGTTGCTCAAATACTCGGCTAGCCGCGCCCCAAAATGCCCTTCGGTAGATACCGCTGATTGCGACATATGATCAAATTATCTATTTCCCAGTTCGTCTGGCAACCTCACGCAGAATCGCGTCCGTGGGAACGCTCGCAAGTTCGGTATGCGCTGCTCCAATGTTCTCGATTACACGGAACTGTTCGTCTACTGACAGACCACCATAGGCATTGTAGGTCGTCATTGCGTGATCGTGGCCAAGGTTTTGGCTAATCGCCTTGAACTCTCGCTGGGAGCAATTTTCCTGCGCCCAAGCGACAATGGTTTTTCGGAAGATGTGTGGATGGTAGTAGGGTAGATCGACTCTATGGAATGCCGCTTTGAAGATCTCCCGGACCGGTTGGGCATTCGCCCAATGCGCCCGTGATAGACCGTTGACCTTGAAGGTCATCGTATCCGGGTCGTTTTCAACCAAGGTTTTAGGGAACAGCGGATCGTCTGGCTTCATGAAAAGCACCTCGTGGGTATGCTGAAGCCAATCCAATACAACTTCCTCCGCCTCCGGCATAACCTGACCAACAAAGCGCGTATGGATGGGCTTTCGACGCTTTGTGCGGACATGCTTGGGATTCTGCCAAACCGTTTTCCGCCCAGCGTCGACATCCTTAATCTTTAGCGAAACTAGCGCGTCGTCACGAATACATGTAATCACGGTGAAGGCGAAGAGAGCCTTGTCCCGTTTTTGGATATCCGTGCCAGACGGCATCGCTTCTAGGGCCTTCGACAGTTCGTGCAGTTTCGGTGCGGGATTTTCTCGTGAGGCGCGCCCGGCGCGGTTCTGATTGTCGGACAGGCGGAGATACTGCACAGCTCTTCCGTCGACTTTCCTGACGTATTGTGGATGGATAGCTAGCCACTCGAAGAACTCCCGGAGGACATGGAGCGTCGACCGCATCGTCGAAACGCTGAGGCTCTGACCTTTCTGGTTTGTTCGCTTCTCCAACCAGGCCTTGAAACTCTTGGCCTGCTCGGCATTTAGGGACCGAAAATCGGCGTGGTCCGAAAACTCCTCAAATAGGTTAATACTGCTCCAAACGGCCTTCACCGTCTTCGAATCTCGGCACTTTCCATGAAGAAGTGCCTCCTCATATTGCTTTTTTGCGACCTCATTTTTTGGATTGTATTCAGCCATCACTGGTCTCCTTCGTAAGTTTGAGAATTACGAGGCCACTCGCTCGCACCACTATGGTCGATGATGGATGCGTTCTTGCCGTGGTATAGGGGATGGCATTCGGACCAGTTCTTGCCGCTCACGACCTTATTTAGGCAGGTTCCACACGTGGCACATTGCCCCCTAACGCGGATACTTCCGTTAGGGAGTTTCTCTGCCCAAAGAGAATTCATAACCGGGTTTCTAGGTGAGCGGCACTTGCAACAATAGACCTCATTTTCACCGCAGGGCTTTTTGTTCCGCTTGTTCAACTTCATAAGGAATTGACGCAAGTCGCTGCTGTGCAGGAAGTATTTCTTTGAGCCTGGAAGTATTGTGAGGCCTTCTTCCCGGATCCATCGGAATACAGTATCCGGGGTTAAACCATACAACTCTGCCACTTCATGGACGGAGTATGTATAAGCCGTTCGCAGTATTTGAAGGGAATACCGATTCCCACGGGCCACCTCAACGCGCCCCCTTTGAAGCGACGAGGGCCCTAATGTCCTCCACACGCCAAGCGGTGACTTTTGGTCCAAGCTTAACCGGTTGCGGAAAGATTTCTGCCTTTACACCTGCCCACCACGTTGACTTGCTAACTGGGAAGATCTTAAGGATTATAGGTAATCGGACGAAGCCTGTTTCTGGAAGTGAATAGTCGTGCATCTGTTTGTCCTCGTTCAGCCAATGTTGAGCAGAACCTATGACGAACGATGTGGTCTAGAATAGATAGTCAGGTTTAAAAAACTGACCCATGGAAGAACTTAAACCCACCCACCCCCTGTGTCGTATTAGCAAATTTAAACAGGTGTCTAAAAGGGATCTGAGTCTTTGTAATCCTCGGTAACATTTTGATTTATATCATCTTTACTGTCAGGTGACAGGTTGTCCTGAACCTGTATGTGGGTTGGTGTCTTTGAAGCACCCCCTTCGGGTTTCCAGTTCGTTACTTTTGCAATTTGATCAATGGCTGCAGCGACGGGGTTTCCGTCGCTGCCGGTTAATCCAAAATCATTTGCATGTTCCCGCAGCCATTTTTCCAGTGCCTGCTTTGGTGTCTTGCCGTTTGTTAGGGTAGGATCGGAAGTGACCTTCTCCCAAGCTGTAATCGCAGCGGCTAATTTTGGAGAGTAAAACTCATTTTCTGGATCAAGGTATTCCCGCGATTTACTGTCATTATGAACGAAAAAACCATCCCGGAATCCTCGATGACTAAGCAATCCCCTCAAGGATTCGACGTCAACGCGAGACAGCGAGATATCAACTGCGCGAAAATTTTCAAATCCGTCTCCCTCATATGTTTCGTAGAGAATAGTGCCTTTGACTTGATCATTGACTAGCCAATCAATAAGGGCTTCCTTCGACGCTTCATAACCAATTGGTCTTAGGTTGGTTGCTTTCTGTTCAACAAACTTCATTTCACCTGACGGATCTTCTCCAATCATAAGTAACGCTGCCTGCAAAATCGATAAGCGGTCGCATAACCGCCAATAGTCATAACTGTCCATTAAACCAATCTCCCCCTCTAGACTTTTCCAATGATAGCAGCCGGAAGTTTCTTTGTTAAAGGATAGCTATAAGTCGATGATCACATAGCCTTCAACCATTCCAAGGCTTCCAAAGAATCCATAAAATCTAGCAAACTTAATTCGGGCGTATTGTGATAAAGCGCCGTGCGACCCAGTGATCGATGAAGTAGCGTGTAACTGCATTCGGCGATTTAAAGGCACTATCCCCGATCAAAAAGGGTTCGGAAGACCTGAGAAAGTTTTTAAATTTAATTTTAATGGGGGACTGATTGGGGGTCTAAGTAAAATTCTGTGATTGTAAATAATTGATAAAAAAGGAAAATTTAAAATAAAATGGCGGACAGGGTGGGATTCGAACCCACGGTACGGTTTCCCGCACGCTAGTTTTCAAGACTAGAGCCTTCAACCGCTCGGCCACCTGTCCGCTGTTCTGAGGGGTGAGCTGCCCATCAGGTGGCGGTGATTAGCATTATCGGGAGTGATCTATCAAGCCTGGATCACAGAAATTGTAACATTCTGTGCATTACTGTGTCTGAATGGGCAATTGCAGGTTGTCCAGGCTTTCAACGGGTTCGCCAAAATAGGGGCCGCTGCACAGCGCACCATCAATTTTTGACAACATCCGGGCGGCGGCGGATTCCAGGACGCCATCAAAGACGATTGAGATATCATGTTCGGCACAGCGATTGACCATGCCCGCCAGCATGCCAAGGCCTCGTTTCAACTGGTCCAGATTGGTCACAAAGCTGGGATCCAGCATGATGTAATCGGCGGGCAGGGCTTTCAGTTTTTCTGCCGTGACCGCGCCCACATCTTTGCCATACAGGGCGATGGAGAAACCGGCCCGGCGCAGGATATTGAGTGCCTGAACCTTTTCCCAGGGGATCTGATCCAAACCCGACAGGCGCAGGATAACGCGGCGCTGCGGGGCGCGGCTTCGGAAATCCAGCAGCATGCCGATCACATTGATATCCAGCAGGGAATGAATGGCGACATTAACCGCAACGCTGATGGAATCGACATCTGGATGGGTCAGAATGTACCGGCACTGGGCAATATCGACCTGGGTGCGCAGGTCCACATCCTCTTTGGTCAGCTTTAGAATCTCCGCGGCGCCCAAACCATCATCATCCAGATTTGCCCGGAATTCCGCGATCAGGTGATGCACGGTCCAACTTGCAATAGTGCAGACCGGCGCAAAGGCACAGGTCAAAACATCATCGGCCAGACACCTGTTTAACAGCGTTGTACGGGTTTCCCGCAGATCCAGATAGGACGCCTGACTGTCGGCCAAAGTATCAAAGATGACGGAATCGATTCCCGTATCGGCAAATTGATCAACGGCATGTTCCAAGGCCGTGCGAATTGCATCCGTTTCCATAGTCTCTGCGTCCAAAGCCACCGTTGAGGTGCCAATAGCAAGAGCCATGCCTTCCGGATCGATGTCTTTGGCATAGGATTCAATTTCCGTGCGCAGACTGGATAAATCGGCATCCCGATTGTGGACCAGCCCGTATTTTCCGCGATCAACGCGCCCCAGAGAATCGCCGCCCAGGCTTTCGGCCTTTAATCGGGATTCGATGCGATCGGTAAAACGGCGCATCCCTTCCGCATCCAGGCCGGAAATCGATCCCAGGCGCCCGACATCGCCAATATCGACAAATGTCATGTCAATATCGGCCTCATTCTGCGCGGCACTGTCGATTGCACGTTGCACCGCGCCCACAAAGCCGGTGCGCGAATTTTTGGATTGGGGGCCATATTCCATGCGCGGATCCTGCACGAAATTCAGCCGGTAGAGATCGTTAAAACTTTGCGGTTTCCCGGTTACCTCAAACCCACTGACTGAGCCGGTTCGACCATCGCGCATGAAAAAGATGCTGGGCGGCATGAATTCGCGCAATGCCGCATGGACCAGAATTTCACTGACCGCGAATTGCGATTCCTCTGCGGCGAATTCGACAATGGAATGGCCTTCCAGATCTTCCAGACTAGAACCCAGCCACCGATCCGCATTTCCCCGGGCCATGGATATGCGCCCGCTTTCATCGATATAGGCCTGGAATGTCCGCCGTTCCGCATCGCTGTCGGTATGGTCTTCTTGGCCGCTCATCTGCGGGTGCTGTTCCTGTTGCTGTCAGAGTGTTTTGATATTGTGAGTTATACCAGCATAAGGGGGCAATCAATTATCAATTGGCGATTCGTCGCATTTGATATTCCCGCAGTGTTGTATCAATTCAGAAGGGTCAATAGTAACATGACCTTGCGACCGGGTCTTGCAGTTCCAATCTGCAATGCCGTATGCGTAACAGTCCCTAGAAATTAAAGGCAGAAAAGCCAATCATGAGAAAATTCATCACCATCGGGTCGATTTCCCTGTTCATGGGCCTGGGCAGTGTCGCCCCTGGTTTCGCTCAGGACACCACAGTTGCGCAGGTTTCCACCGTTCCTGCCGACACAGTGCCGTTTGTTGTCTGGCTGGAGGGGGTGAAGGCCGAAGGGCTGGCGCGCGGGCTGAAACAAGCAACCCTGGACGCAGCGCTGGATGGGGTCGAACCGATAGAGCGCGTGCTGGAACTGGACAAGCGACAACCGGAATTCACCCGGACATTCTGGGGATATCTGGAGTCCTTCATTACCCAAGACCGGATTGATCGGGGTAAGAAACTGTTGGTGACGCATGCGGATCTGCTGGAACGCGTCGCCCGGCAGTATGGCGTTCAGCCGCGGTTTCTGGTTTCCTTCTGGGGAATGGAGACCAATTTTGGGGATTATACGGGCGGGTTCCCTGTGATCGGCTCAGTTGCGACCCTGGCCTATGATGATCGCCGGGCCGCGTTTTTCCGGGCAGAGCTGTTTCATGCGCTGACCATCCTGGATCAGGGGCATATCAGTGTGAAGGATATGAATGGATCCTGGGCCGGGGCCATGGGGCAGGTGCAGTTCATGCCATCCACATTTACCGGCTATGCGGTCGACGGCAATGGCGACGGGCACAAGGATATCTGGACCAATTTGCCCGATATCTTTTCGTCTGCTGCCAATTACCTGTCCCAGATCGGTTGGGACGACACGGAAACCTGGGGGCGGGAAGTTCAATTGCCCGACGGATTCGATCTTGATCTGGTTGATCTGAAAGCGCCGAAGCCGATTTCCGAATGGCAGGCATTGGGTGTGCGGCGCGCCGATGGACGGGACCTGCCACAGGCGGATATCGAAGGGGCCATCGTGCTGCCGGCCGGGGTGAAGGGACCAGCCTTCCTGGTCTATGGAAATTTCAATGCGATCATGACCTGGAATCGCTCCATCTATTACGCGCTGGCAGTTGGATATCTGTCTGACAGGCTGGACGGGAAGGGCCCGCTTGTGGCGCAGAAACCTGCGGATGATGCGCCGCTATATCGAAAGGATGTCCTGGACCTGCAGTATCTTCTGACAGCGGCGGGATTTGACACGGGCAAGCCGGACGGGATGGTCGGGCCAATGACCCGCGCTGCAGTCAAAGCCTATCAGAAGGCCAACGGCCTGCCGCCAGATGGATATCCGACGCAGGATTTATTATCAGATCTGCGGAAGCGATAGGGGGAGACGAGAGCATGCCGGATCATGGGGCGGTTGATAGGAGCGTCAGTGTGCCAGGGGTGTTAAGACCAAGTATGTCAGCAAAAAGACGCTTCGCGGGGCGCATTTCTGTTCTTGCCATTATTTTGATGGGGCTGAGTGGATGTGCTGAAATGCAATTTCTGTCCGAAGCGTCCAAGCAGGTAAACGGAACTGTTTCGCGGCCGCCCAGCGACCCTAATATGCCGGATTTGGGCAGCCGTTATAAGATTGGCAATCCCTATCAGGTTGGCGGGATCTGGTACTATCCTAAAGAGGATTTCACCTATGCGGAGGAGGGGATCGCGTCCTGGTATGGGCCAGGATTCGATGGCAAGCCCACGGCCAACGGCGCTATTTTTTATGAAAACAGGGTATCTGCCGCACACCGAACCCTGCCAATCCCTTCTATGGTGCGGGTGACAAACCTGGAAAACGGACGCTCCATAAAGGTGATTATCAATGATCGGGGGCCATTCGCGCACAGTCGGATCATTGATATGTCGCGCCGCGCCGCTCAGCTTCTGGGGTTCGAGCGCAAGGGGACAACCCTGGTTCGTGTCGAAATGCTGGAGCAGGAAAGCCGCCAATTGGTAGCAATGCTGAATGGGGGCGGTGTCGTGGCAAACAACACCATGCCTCCAATCGCGTCCAGCGCACCGGAATCTCCTGCCCCGGCTGCGGCCCCGACAGCCCAGGTCAGTGGCGAGGATTTAGCCCCGCCGCCGGGCGTTGCCGTCTCTGAACCCAGTCAGGTCGCAAGCGCCCCCCAGGCGCCCGCAGACCCGGGAGAGCGCCCTGCAATCGTTGAACAATCGCTAGACAGCGGTACAGTGGAACAGATGCCTGTGGAGCCCAATCCGCATGTCTTCATTCAAGCCGGTGCCTTTGGGCAGTATGACAATGCCAATCGGGCGCGATCCATGCTGGGCTATCTGGGTCCGGTCATCGTGGAAGAGATCACACGATCTGAAACGCCGCTGTTCCGGGTGCGGATCGGCCCGTTGGCGGATGATGATAAGCTGGAATCTTTGTTGGTTGCGGTAATTCAGGCTGGCTATACGGATGCTGCGATTGTTGTTCCGAAGAAATAGACGTGATTTTGTCAGGATCCTGCCTGGATTTCGCCCCCGTGCTTGGGCACACTAAGGGCCGCCGCATACTTTAGGGTGTCGCATGGCAGTGTTAGGGTTGCCAATGTCGGCACCGGTATTCAACAGTTTGCCCGTTGTTAACGTTTGGAGGAACAATGTTCTCGCGCCTCGCCAAAATATCATTCGCCGCGCTTTTTTTGTCTGTCGGGTTTCTGATTGGCATGTCGGTGCAACCCAGTGCTGCACAAAGCAATGTCTATGACCTCGATACCAAAGCCAAACAGATGATATTGGTCGACTTCAAGACCGGAACAGTACTGTCGGGTAAGAACCAGGACGAGAAGATGTATCCGTCCTCCATGACCAAATTGATGACTGCTTATCTTGCGTTTGAACAATTGAAAAACGGAACATTGTCTCTGGATGATACGTTTTCTGTCAGCAAGAAGGCCTGGGAAACGGGCGGGTCCAAGATGTTCGTGCGGGTCGATACCCGTGTGCGGGTCGAAGACCTGTTGCGCGGGATTATCATCCAATCCGGCAATGATGCGACCATCGTGGTGGCAGAGGGGTTGGCGGGCAGTGAAGAGGCCTTTGCCCGTAAGATGACCGACAAGGCCCGTGAGCTTGGCATGATGAACACCAATTTCAAAAATGCCAGCGGCCTTCCAGACCCGGACCATTATACAACGGCGCGTGATCTCGCGACTCTGGCGGCCGCCCTAATCCGGAATTTCCCGGAATATTATCATTTCTATTCTGAGACGGAATTCACTTTCTCGGATATCACTCAGCAGAATCGCAATCCGCTTCTGTATCGTGATGTCGGGGTGGATGGGCTTAAAACCGGCCATACGGAGGCTGCGGGCTATGGTCTGACCGCTTCTGCGGTGCGCAACGGACAGCGGTTGATTGTTGTCGTGAATGGGTTGGAGTCCACCCGCGAACGGGCACAGGAGCCAGAGCGTATTCTGGATTGGGGCTTCCGTGAATTCGGAACCTTCCCCCTATTCGCTGCCGGTGAAACCGTTGCCGATGCGACCGTCTGGCTGGGTACGGAAGCCCGCGTGCCCTTGATCGTGCAAGAACCTGTTTCAATCGTGATGCGTCGCGCCGTGCGGGATGACCTGAAGGTCACGCTGAAAACCCAGGAACCGATTGCCGCCCCGATTGAACCCGGCAGCGTTCAAGGCGAACTGGTGGTATCTGCGCCCGGCCTGGATACGATCACCGTACCTGTCGTCGCAGGGGAACCCGTGGAGCGTCTGGGATCGTTTGGGCGGCTGCAATCGGCCGTGCAATATCTTGTGTTTGGTGAGTCCGGTCAGTGACAAATACGCCTGAGCCCTTACGTGGAAAATTCATTTCCCTGGAGGGGGGCGAGGGTGCCGGTAAATCCACGCAATGTGAGTTGCTGGCAAGTCATCTGCGCAAACGCGGGCTGGACGTCGTGCTTACGCGAGAGCCGGGCGGGACACCCGGTGCACAGGCGATCCGTGAACTGGTCGTTTCTGGGGCCGGGGATCGATGGAACCCGATCAGTGAAGCATTATTGATGTATGCGGCCCGCCGGGATCATGTGACGCGGTTGATAGAGCCGGCTTTGGCTGGGGGTTCTTGGGTTGTTTGCGACAGGTTCAGTGATTCGACTATGGCCTATCAGGGGTATACGAAGTCATTGGGTCGCGACTGGGTGGAAACGCTGGATGCGCTTGTTTTGGATGCATTTCGGCCCGACCTGACGCTGCTGTTGGATATTGATGCCAATACCGGCCTGATGCGCGCTGGTAATCGTGGTGGGCCTGACCGGTTTGAGAAGCTGGGGCTGGATTTTCACGTGGCGCTGCGCGAGGCGTTCCTGGATATCGCGCGCCTGGAACCAGATCGCATTGCGATAATTCAAGCAGATCAGACAATTGAGGCCATTGCTCGTGATATTGAAATCGCGGTGTCTCAGCGCTTGCTGTCCCGGGATCAGGCATTATGAAAAAGCCTCTCGATGAGGATGAAATTGACCCCTATGCGCCGCGTCGAAATCCGGACCTGTTCGGGCATCAAGAGGCGGAAACCACGGTTGCGACTGCCTGGGAGTCGGGGCGTTTTCCCCATGCCTGGCTGGTCTGTGGGCCGCAGGGGATTGGTAAGGCGACCCTGGCCTATCGCATGACCCGCTGGGTCCTGGCGGGTGGCGTTTCGGATCAGGGGGGCGGTATGTTTGGCGATGCGCCGCCCAGCCTGTACCTGCCGCCGGAAGCCGGTACCTTTCGCCGCGTTGTATCGGGCGGACATCCTGATTTTCGTGCCTTGTCCCGGCCAGAGGGTAAGGCCAGCATCCCCGTCGATGATGTGCGCACAATTCTGAATTTCATCCATCAGACCCCGGCAGAGAGCGCCTGGAAAGCAATCGTCGTTGATAGTGCCGACGAATTGAATACGTCGGGTGCCAATGCGATCCTGAAGGTGCTGGAGGAACCGCCGCCCCATACGATGTTTGTGCTGGTCAGCCATGCGCCAGGCCGGTTGCTGCCAACCATCCGGTCGCGTTGCCGAAAGCTGGTTCTGTCCCCATTGAGCGACGATATTATGCTGAAACTGCTGGCCCAGCACGCACCGGAGGTTTCTGAGACCGATGCGCGTCTTTTGGTGCAACTGGGGGAGGGCAGCATTGGCACCGCCCTGGATTATGCCCAGGCGGGCGGCATTGATCTGTATCGCGCAGCGATGGTTCTGTTGTCCAATCCGGCCCAACCGGATGCCAAACAACTGTATGGTCTGGCCGATATGTTGTCGGTTAAGTCAGCCGAGCAGAGCTATAATGCCTTCCGCACAATGCTGGATTGGTGGATGAAGCGGGCAATCCGCGCGCAGGTCACGGGGGAACGCCCGCCGGTCGTGCTGAAGGAAGAAGAAAAGGCCCTGGATCGCTGGGATGCGTTGGGCGGCCTTGAAACCTCCATGCAGCTATGGGAAAAGCTTACCGGCCTGCTTGCCCAATCGGACAATCCGGCCAATCTGGATAAACGTCAGTTGATCGTATCCGCGTTCCTGGAAGTCCAGAAGGCGGCGGCTCAGCGGCACTGACACTTTGGTGAGCCCGAACTGGATCAATATGACGCCCGACCCTAAGAAGACTTTCTATATCACGACTGCGATTTCCTATGTGAATGGACCGCCCCATCTGGGTCATGCCTATGAGGCGATTTCCTGTGATGTGATCGCCCGGTTCAAGCGGTTGGATGGCTATGACGTGATGTTCCTTACCGGCACCGACGAGCATGGTCAGAAGGTGGAAAAAACGGCCAAGGCCAAGGGGGTCGATCCCATGGCCTTCAGTGACGGCATTTCCGCCCAGTTTCAGGCGATGGCGACAGAGTTGAACATCTCCAACGACGACTTTATCCGCACGACGGAACCCCGCCATTTCGCCAGCGTTCAGGAGATATGGAAGCGCATCGCCGATAAGGGCGATATCTATCTGGATAAATATGCCGGCTGGTATTCTGTCCGGGACGAGGCGTATTTTGGCGAAGACGAGCTGACCAAAGGCGAGGGGGAGAATAAGGGTAAATTCTTCGCCCCCTCTGGCGCCGAAGTCGAATGGGTGGAGGAGGAGTCCTATTTCTTCCGCCTGTCAGCCTATGGCGACAAGCTGCTGGCGCATTACGAGGCATACCCGGATTTCATCCTGCCGCATTATCGCCGCAACGAAGTGGTGAATTTCGTGAAGCAAGGGCTGACGGATCTGTCCGTCTCTCGCACCAGCTTCAACTGGGGCATTCCGGTGCCGGGCGATGACAAGCATATCATGTATGTTTGGCTGGACGCGCTGACCAATTATATAACCGCGACCGGTTTCCCTGACGAATCCTCTGAAACCTATAAGAAATTCTGGCCTGCCGATATTCATGTCATCGGCAAGGATATCATGCGGTTCCACACGATTTACTGGCCTGCCTTCCTGATGTCCGCAGACCTGCCGTTGCCCAAGAGGGTGTTTGGGCACGGTTTTCTGAATATCGAAGGCCAGAAGATGTCCAAATCCTTGGGCAATGTCATCACGCCCCAGGCGATTGTTGGTGAATTCGGGCTGGATCAGGTGCGCTATTTCCTGATGCGCGAAGTGCCCTATGGCAATGATGGGTCGTTTTCCAAGGAAAGCATGGTCAACCGCATCAATTCCGATCTGGCGAATGATCTGGGCAATCTGGGACAGCGGGTTCTGTCCATGATTGCCAAGAATTGCGACGGCAAGGTTCCAACACCCGGCCGGTTCACGCCGGAAGATGAGGCCTTGATGTCTGCTGCCACCCAGGCGTTGGTTGATATGCGCAATCAGATGGATGCCCAGGCCATCCACAAGATGCTGGAAGCGATTTGGAAGGTTGTGGGTGACGCCAACCGCTATGTGGATGCCCAGGCCCCCTGGACCCTGAAAAAGACCGATTTCGCGCGCATGGAAACGGTGCTGTATGTACTGGCCGATGTCATCCGTGTGCTGGGCATTTATGTGCAATGTGTCGTGCCGGCCTCTGCCGAGACCTTGCTGGGGCAGTTGGCCGTCCCCATGGATCAGCGCGGCTTCGCTGATACCGATGCGCGTCTGGTGCCGGGAACAGCATTGCCAACCCCATCGCCCGTATTCCCACGCTATGTAGAAGCAGAGGAGGCGTAAGCCTGATGCTGGTCGATAGCCATTGCCACCTGGATTACCTGCAGCGCGACGGGCGAGACCTGAATGAGGTTGTGGCTGCCGCGCAACGGGCCGGGGTTGGAACATTGGTGACAATCTGCACAAAGGTGCGTGAATTCAATGTGATTCGTGGTATCGCTGATGCGCATGATGAGGTGTGGTGCACCGTCGGTATTCATCCCCATGAGGCGGAAAAGGAACCTGAGGTCACGACTGAACAACTGGTGGACTTCGCCCAGCATCCAAAAGTCG
The DNA here is from genome assembly GCF_048892525.1 of Hwanghaeella sp. LZ110. NCBI lineage: Bacteria > Pseudomonadati > Pseudomonadota > Alphaproteobacteria > Rhodospirillales > Aestuariispiraceae > Hwanghaeella > Hwanghaeella sp. LZ110. The sequence continues at coordinate 355,895 of NZ_JBLZHT010000003.1, forward strand.
TCGGGATTGGGGAGACGGGGCTGGATTACTTTTATGAACACAGCCCCCGGGATATCCAGAAGCGCAGCTTTCGCGCCCATATCGCGGCGTCCCGAGAAACAGGTCTGCCGCTGATCGTCCATACCCGCGATGCCGACGAGGATACGATTGAAATTCTGGAAGATGAAATGGCCAAGGGCGCATTCCCCGGCGTCATCCATTGTTTCAGCAGCAGCAAATGGCTGGCGGAACGCTCTGTCGCCATGGGATTTGCGATTTCCATCTCCGGCATTCTGACCTTCAAATCTGCGGAAGATATCCGAAACTCCGTTGCAGCGGTGCCATTGGAAAACCTGCTGGTTGAAACCGACTCCCCCTATCTGGCCCCGGTGCCAAAGCGGGGGAAACAGAATGAACCGGCCTATGTCGTGCACACGGCGGAAAAACTGGCGGATCTGATGGGGGTTACGGGGGAAGAACTGGCAACCCGCACCACGGATAATTTCTTTCGCTATTTCAGTAAGACCAGACGCCCTGGAGCAACCGCATGAAGGCGCGGATTTTGGGCTGTGGCTCCTCTGGTGGGGTTCCGCGTCTGGGAACCGGTTGGGGGGCCTGTGACCCGAAAGAGCCGCGCAATCGCCGGACCCGCTGTTCCCTGTTGATCACAGACGGGGATCGCCGCATCCTGATCGACACCGCGCCGGACATGCGGGAACAATTGCTGCTGGCCGATGTGCATTCTCTGGATGCCGTGTTCTACACCCATACGCATGCGGATCAGGCGCATGGAATTGATGACCTGCGTGGCCTGTCTTTGTTAAGCCGCAGTCGGGTCCCCGTCTATGCGGTGCCAGAAGTCATGGACTTGTTGAAAGACCGCTTCAATTATTGTTTCAAACAGGTGAAGGACTATCCGCCCATCCTGGATTCACATGTCCTGGAGGGGCCGGTGGATGTCGCCGGGTTTCCGGTCACACCGTTTCAGGTTTGCCATGGATCGATTGATGCCACGGGCTATCGCGTTGGCGATATTGGATATATTCCGGATGTGTCGGACATTCCTGACGATGGCATGGCGATTCTGCACGGCGTATCGGTGTTGATTGTTGACGCCCTGCGGTATCGTCCCCATCCCAGTCATACGCATTTGGACAAGACACTGGCCTGGATAAGGCGGATACAGCCACAGCAGGCTATTCTAACCAATATGCATGTCGACCTGGACTATCGTACCCTGGTGCATACATTGCCTTCCGGGGTCATTCCGGCCTATGACGGGTTGGAAGTCGAGGCTTAAGAAACCACTCTGTACGGGAGAATTAAAATGGCGAAAGTTGCATTCATCGGTTTGGGCGTTATGGGCTATCCAATGGCAGGCCACTTGAAAACCAAGGGTGGACACGATGTAACCGTCTATAATCGCACCTTCGCCAAGGCGGCCAAATGGGTGGAAGAATTCGGCGGCACCGCCAAGAAAACCCCACGGGAAGCAGCGGAAGGGGCAGATATTGTCTTGTGCTGTGTCGGCAATGACAATGACCTGCGCGGTGTCATTCTGGGTGAGGATGGCGCATTTGCAGGGATGAAGGCCGGCAGCATCCTGGTAGACCACACCACGGCCTCAGCCGATGTCGCGCGGGAGCTTTATGCAATTGGCAAAGAGCAGAAGATCGGGTTTATCGATGCGCCTGTTTCCGGCGGTCAGGCTGGCGCTGAAAATGGCGTGCTGACCGTGATGTGCGGCGGCGATGAAGATGTCTATGCCAAGGCAGAAGGCGCGATCAACAGTTTCGCGCGGTCCTGCCTGTTGATGGGTGAGTCCGGGGCTGGACAATTGACCAAGATGGTCAATCAGATCTGCATCGGCGGATTGCTGCAGGGCCTGTCTGAGGCGATGAATTTCGGCTCAAAGGCCGGTCTGGACATGGAAAGGGTGATCAACGTCATTTCCAAAGGCGCAGCCGGGTCCTGGCAGATGGAAAATCGCGGCAAAACCATGGTCGATGGTAAGTTCGATTTCGGGTTCGCGGTGGATTGGATGCGCAAGGATCTGGGTATCTGTTTGGCTGAGGCCAAAAACAATGGCGCCCGCTTGCCGGTGACCGCTCTGGTCGATCAGTTTTATGCCCAGGTTCAAGGGCGTGGCGGCAATCGATGGGACACATCCAGCCTGATTCATCTTTTGGCGAATGACTGATCGGTGAATAGGGATTAAAGTCCCTGCCATGACAGATTGGTTACAAAAAACGAGCGACTGGCTGGTCACCGAAAGCCTGAAGGGCACACGGGCCGACCGCCTGATGAAACGTCTGTGCGAACAGATGGTTGAAGGCGGAATTCCCTTGATGCGGGGGGCCATCGTCTGTGGTCAACTGCATCCCCTGTTCAAGGCTTTTGCAGTCAACTGGAATCGGGAAGAGGGCCTGGTCCGGGACAGATTCAGCTATGATTCCGAGAACAATCAGGCCTGGTTGATGAGCCCCTTGAAGGCCGTTATGTCGACGTCCCGTCCGGAAATACGCGCGCGCCTGTATTTGGGGGAGGGCGTGAATGAGTTTCCGGTCCTAAAGGAATTTAAAGAACGCGGTTTTACGGATTACTTATGCATCCGCACCGGCTTTTCCCTTCCCGAAGAAACGGCATTGGCGAATATGGATGGCTGTATTGCGACATTTACCTCCGATGCGCCAGGGGGTTTTTCAGATGAGCATATCGCCGCGATCAAACGCTTGTTTCCGCGTTTTGCAATGGCCCTGAAGACGTATGTCCGGGAAACCACGGCGCAGAATCTGGCATCGACCTATTTGGGCAGCCATGCGGGCGACCGGGTTTTGAATGGTCACATGCAACGGGGCGATTGCGAAAAAATCCGCGCCGCTGTCTGGTTTTCCGATATGCGGGGATCAACTGCGACCGCCGATTGGATGGAGCCAGAAATATTTCTAGATCGCCTGAACCGCTATTTTGAGTGCACGGCAGGCTCTGTCCTGGACCATGGCGGAGAAGTGCTGCGCTTTATCGGGGATGCCGTTCTGGCGATTTTTCCAATCAATGGGCCAGGCGGCGCGGAACGGGCTGGGCGCATGGCCGTAGCCGCCGCAAAAGATGCCGTTCTTCGCATGGATGCAATGAATAAGAACCCACCAGAAGATGATCCAGATCCGATCCAGTTCGGTCTGGGGCTGCATGTCGGTGATGTTCTGTATGGCAATATTGGTGTACCGGAACGGTTGGAATTTTCGGTGATCGGCGCAACGGCCAATGAATCGGCTCGATTGCAGGATTTGACTAAGACTCTGGACCGCCAGATTGTCGCCTCAGACGCCTTTACTGCCCTTGTTGCCGCCAACTGGGAAGCCATGGGCAGCCACCGCCTGCGCGGCGTCAGCGACCCCCAGCCGGTTTATGCCCTGACGCCCTAGAAGCATCGGATCAAGCGTCCATATTCTCACCACCCGCACAGATCTCTTCCTGAGGAGGGGCTGTATCGGCGTATCCATCATCGATATTGTCACCCCGGACGTGATCCGGGGTCCAGAGCGGCAGGCGCGATTGATGCGTGTGGCTCTGGATGCCCGCCTGCGAGGATATGACGGGGAGGGGGCGGTGCTTGCAGAAAGATCACCCTTCGAGGCGCTGCGCTCCTCAGGGTGAGTGCACGTTTTATGTGTCCATATTCTCACCACCCGCACAGATCTCATCCTGAGGAGGGGCTGTAAGGGTGTATCCATCATCGATATTGTCACCCCGGACGTGATCCGGGGTCCAGAGCGGCAGGCGCGATTTGTGCGTGTGGCCCTGGATACCCGCCTGCGAGGATATGACGGGGAGGGGGTGGTGCTTGCAGAAAGGCACCCTTCGAGACGCTGCGCTCCTCAGGGTGAGTGCATTTTTTATGTGTCCATATTCTCACCACCCTCACAGATTTCATCCTGAGGAGGGGCTGTATCGGCGTATCCATTATCGAAATCGTCACCCCGGACGTGATCCGGGGTCCAGAGCGGCAGGCGCGATTTGTGCGTGTGGCCCTGGATGCCCGCCTGCGAGGATATGACGGGGAGGGGGCGGTGCTTGCAGAAAGGCACCCTTCGTGGCGCTGCGCTCCTCAGGGTGAGTGCACTTTTTATGTGTCCATATTCTCACCACCCTCACAGATTTCATCCTGAGGAGGGGCTGTATCGGCGTATCCATTATCAGCATCGTCACCCCGGACGTGATCCGGGGTCCAGAGCGGCAGGCGCGATTGATGCGTGTGGCCCTGGATACCCGCCTGCGCGGGCATGACGGGGTGGGCAACCGGGGCGGCCACGGTGACAGAGGGGGGATTGGCCGGGAAGGTTGCCTTCTGGTAATCCAGGTCTCAGTAAATTTCCTGCTTCATGCGTTCTGGATAGTCGTTGTCATAGGTTTTACCGTCGAATGTGCCTTTGCTGAGTGTGCTGAGAATCTGTCCTGCGGAGGGCAGGGCCTTGCGGTCCAGCCGTGTGTCCGGATTCCACAGCTGGGATCGCGCCAGGGCCTTCTGGCATTGGAAATAGACACGATCAACCTGCACCTGAAGCACACTGCGAGGCGGCTTTCCCTGCATGATGAAACGATCCAGCAAGTCAGGATCGACGCTGATTGCGGCGCGACCATTGATGCGCAGGGTCTCCCCAATACCTGGGATCAGAAACAGCAGCGAAACTCTTGGGTCGCGGACGATATTGCGCAGGGAATCGATGCGGTTATTGCCACGTCGGTCCGGGATCAGGACGGTGTGGTCATCGGCGATCTGAACGAATCCGGCGGGGTCCCCGCGAGGGGAGCTGTCCAGACCTTCCGGCCCGACGGTGGAGAGCACAACGAAGGGAGAGGCTTCGATAAAGGCGCGATAATGATCGGAAATATAATCGATTTCTTTGATCAGGGAGGTTTCTTTGGGAACCCCGTACAGCGCTTCCAGATCCTCAATTGTGCTGAGTGTGTGATCTGGCGCCGTCATCTATACCTCCTGCCTAAGCGTTAGTTTCGACCGGAGGCAAAGCGCACGGCCTCCTGCGTGGCGCGCACAAGGGCCTTGGCCTTGTTCACGCATTCCTGATGTTCCGACTCTGGATCACTGTCTGCAACAATGCCAGCGCCGGCCTGGACAATCATCTTGCCGTCCTTGACCACAGCGGTGCGCAGCACGATGCAGGTATCCATGGACCCGTCTGCCCCGAAATAACCGATACAGCCGGCATAGATGCCCCGGCGATCGGGCTCCAGTTCCTCAATGATCTGCATGGCGCGAACCTTTGGTGCGCCAGAAACGGTACCCGCCGGAAAGCCTGCCATCAGCGCGGTCAGGGCGTCCACGCCATCCTTTATCTGACCTTCCACATTGGAAACGATGTGCATGACATGGCTGTAGCGTTCCACGATGAATTTGTCTGTGACATCGATGGTGCCAATCTTGCTGACTCGTCCGACATCATTGCGGCCCAGATCCAGCAGCATCAGGTGTTCGGCGCATTCTTTGGGATCGCCCAGCAGATCCTGTTCCATCCGTTGATCTTCCGCGCGGTCTGCGCCCCGGGGGCGTGTTCCCGCGATGGGGCGGATCGTGACCTTGCCATCGCGCAGACGCACCAGAATTTCAGGGCTGGATCCGACAATTGCAAACCGCCGGAAGGCCAGGAAAAACAGGAAGGGCGATGGATTTGTTCGCCGCAGTGCGCGATACAGCGAAAAGGGTGGCAGGTCGAACGGCATTTCAAACCGTTGCGACAGCACGACCTGAAAAATATCGCCGGCCAGGATATATTCCTTCGCCTTGGCGACCATGGCCTGATAGGCCTGTGGCGTCATATTCGCGACGGGCTCAATCCCCGCATCCTGAGCAGATCGCCCAGCCGTGGCATAGGGCAGGGGGCGCTCCAGGCTGTCGCGCATTTCTGACAGGCGTTCCAGGGATTTTTCATACGCCGCACCGGCCCCAATTTCCGGGTCCGGGCGAACTGGTGTCACAAAGGTGACGATGTCTTCGATACTGTCAAAGACTGCAACCAGGGTCGGTCGGATGAAAATGCCGTCTGGCACCTCCAGTACGTCCTTATTTTCATCGGGGAAGGGCTCCACCAGGCGCACACAATCATAGCCCATATAGCCCACCAACCCGGCCGCCATTGGGGGCAGCGAGTCGGGCATCTCCATCTCGCATTCTTTATGCAGGGAACGCAGCGAGTCGAGGGTGGGCAGGGAATGCGCCTCAAACGCATCGGGATCAATCAGGGCACGTCGATTGACCTGGGCCTTATCGCCAAAGCAACGCCAGATCAGGTCCGGCTTCATCCCGACAAAGGAATACCGCCCGCGAATGGCGCCCCCTTCGACGGATTCGAACAGGAAGGCGTCGGCGCGTCCATCGGCCAGCTTCATATAGGCAGAAACAGGCGTCTCTAGGTCTGCGACCAATCTGGTATAAACGACCTGTGGCTTCCCTGCTTCATAGAGCCGCTTGAAACTCTCTATATCGGGAAAGCATTCCATGATCAGCGATACACTCTGTCGATGACTTCGGGGTAGGTTGTTGTCTCAATTTCCTTTTGCAGGGCGACCCCTAACTGTTCGACTAGATCATTAGACATGCCAACAGCCAGCGCATCGGAAATGTTCTTGCGGAAATCACCGTCGACCGCTGCCTCGGCGGGGGTGATCTTGGTCAGGCGCGCGATGACGAAGGCATCATCCTGCACGCCATATGCAGCCTTACCAGTGTCCAGCCCGAACAATTCACTGGCCAAGGCATCTGGAATGCGCGCACCGCCCGCAGCTTGCCCATTGCGGGCAAAGTTTTCGATGGTGTTTACCTCGGCGTTATTGCTGGCTGCAATCATGGCAACATCACCGGCTTCACCCAATTGCGCGGCCAAGGTCTGGGCGCGCAATTCTGCGGCCTGATAGCGGGCGTCTTTCATCCATGCGGCTTTGACCTCGTCCCGCACAGAGGCAAAATCCGGAATTGCCGCCGGGGTGATGTTGTCCACGCGCAGCATGAACATGGCGTTGGATTCTGTGGTTTCCAGGAAACCGACATCACCGGCTTTCAGGTCGTCGGCGAATGCTTTCTGCAAGAAGGTCAATCCTGCGGGAAGGTCGGCGAGGGGAGTGCCGTCGGGGCCCCGACCCTGGGCATCAACCGCATCGATTTTTTTAGCCTCAATTCCAATTGAAGCCCCGGCTTCTTCCAGTGTCATGCCCTGCGCAAAGGCGTCTTCCAGCTTCTTGCCATAATCGAACACTTCATCATAGGCGCGGTCCAGGGCGAGGTCGCGGGTGATTTGATCGCGTACTTCATCCAATGTGGGCTCGCTGCCTTCCTGGATGGTGTTGACGATGGCAACGGACCATCCGAAAGCCCCTTCGAAAGCACTGGTTACGCCGGGTGCTTCCAGAGAGAAAGTCGCCTCAGCAAGCGCGTCATTGGGAATGCCCTGGCGGCTGAATTGGCCCAATTCAATAAGTTGTAGGCCCATTTCTGCGATCTTGTCCTTCAACTCTTCCACAGGGACGGCTGCTAAGGTTTCGGAGGCCGCTTTCGCATCTTCTTCAGAGTTAAACAAAATCTGGCTGATATCGCGTTGTTCCGGCTGACCTAATTCACCAAGGCGGGCTTCATAGGATGCCTGAATATCATCCTCTGATACATCAATTGTGCCGGCAATCGCTTCCGGAGAGATCAGAACATAGGTCATGCCGCGCAATTCAGGACGGCGGAAATCTTCCTTCCGTTCGTCATAGAAAGCTTGCAGTGCGGTATCATCCGGTTCGGATGGCGCATCCACTGATGCGATGGGAAGGGTTAAGTATTCAGCGGACCGGCGTTCCCCAAAGAAATGATAGATGCGATCAACCAGGGCTTCGGGGGCTGCGCTGCCGGCGGTGACCGCGCCCAGCAGTTGTGACCGTGCAATTTCGTGGCGGACCAGTTCAACCATCCCAGGTTCTGTCAGGCCATTCTGTTGCAGCGCTGTTTCAAAGCGCAGGCGGTCGAACTTGCCATCACTGCCCTGGAATGTCGGGCGGGTTTGGATCTCAGTGCGCACCATATCATCGCTGGCCGTTAAATCTTTACGATCGGCCTCTGCCTCATAAAGCGTGCGCAAGGTCATGTTCTGCAGGACATTGTTGGCAAGATTTAACTGGCGGGCAACATCGCTGTCGATTGAATCGAGGCGTTGAGTCTGAAGGAAACGCTGATAGGCGATGTAGAATTCCTGGAAACTGATGTCACGGTCGCCGACTTTTGCCACCGTATCCCCATTGGCGCTGTTGCCCAGTCCTTCATAGGACGACACGCCCCAGCCCAGAAAGCTCAGAACCAGGAGGCCTAGAATAGCCTTGGCAATCCAAGAGCCGGTGGATGCGCGCATCTTTTGTAACATGATTTCACTCGTCGCAATGGTTTCAGGAAAGCGGTTCTACCATGGGACAGGTCCCAAATCGAATTCGCCCGGATCATAAGGGGGCGTTTCGACCCCCGCAATCGCAAATGCCAACCCATCTGCCAAGGAAATTCGCAGTATTTTCCGATACCGTCGCCCTTTTCTGCGGATTGGTTCTACAGATTGGCGTTCTTAGATGGGCGTGGTAAACCCGTGGCGCAAGATATTCCTATAACCAGCTAAGGATCCTTTAGACCCATGAGCAGACGTCCCCTGATTGCCGGAAACTGGAAAATGAATGGACTGTTAAGCGATGGCACCGCTCTGGCGCAGGCCGTGGCGCAGGGCGGAAAGGATGCGCCCTGCGATATTCTGATATGCCCCCCGGTAACATTGTTGGGGGCCGTTAAATCGGTTCTGTCCGGTTCTGCTATTCAACTGGGCGCACAGGATTGCCATTGGCAGGAGAAGGGGGCCCATACCGGCGATATCTCCCCCCAGATGCTGGTCGATGTTGGATGCAGCCATGTCATTCTGGGCCATTCTGAACGCCGTGCCGATCATGGCGAAACCGATTCCCAGGTGGCGCAGAAAGCCAGCGCGGCCCATCAGGCCGGTTTGATCGCGGTGATTTGTGTGGGCGAAACGGAGGCACAGCGGGATGCGGGTGATACGATGTCGGTGATCTCCGCCCAACTGGATGGATCTGTTCCTCAGTCCGCAACGTCTGAGAACACGGTCATAGCCTATGAACCGGTTTGGGCCATCGGGACGGGTCGCACCCCAACGGCACAGGAAGCCAATCAGGTGCACGCCCATATTCGTGCCCATCTGCACGGTCGTTTGGGGGATGCAGGAACAGCGGCCCTGCGCATTCTGTATGGTGGATCCATGAAGCCCGGTAACGCGGCGGACCTGTTGGCGCAGCCCGATATTGATGGCGGATTAATCGGGGGGGCAGCCCTGAAAGCCGAGGATTTCTTGAGCATCGTTGCTGCGGCAAAGGCGTGATCGCAAGGAAAACCACTTTCGGGCTTTAAATTCAGGCACTGACGCGTTACATACCCCACAATTCAAAGGCATCTGTAGATCGGGTGTCGAAACCGAGTTTCTTGAGTGAGGCCTAGACCGCGATGGAAAATATCATTCTGATCGTTCACCTGTTGATTGCCATTGCATTGATTGGCGTCATTTTGCTGCAACGCTCCGAAGGCGGCGCGTTGGGCATGGGCGGTGGTTCCGGCGGTGGTGGCGGTGGCATGTTCTCTGCCCGTGGGGCGGCAAATGCCCTGACCCGGACAACGGCCATTCTGGCAGCCTGCTTTATTGCAACCAGCCTTACGCTGGCAATTCTTGCTGGCGGTCACAAGAATACCGAATCGATTTTCGATTCGGCCCCTGCTGAAACCACAGCACCGGCCCCCGTCGATGATGGAACGCCTGTCGTCCCCACATCGGAGTGATCGGTAAAAATACAATAATATCAAGGAAGGCGGCGCAATTGCCGCCTTCTTCTTTGGGTCGGATTTCGCATCCGTGCGGATCAGGCTTGTCAGACGAAAGCCAAAGGATACAGTGATCTCCCATGTCGGCACGATACATCTTCATAACAGGCGGCGTGGTCTCCTCACTGGGTAAGGGTTTGGCCTCAGCCGCGCTTGGCGCGCTGTTGCAAGCGCGGGGCTATAAGGTCCGGCTGCGCAAACTGGATCCCTATCTCAATGTCGACCCCGGTACGATGAGCCCCTATCAGCATGGTGAATGCTATGTCACCGATGATGGGGCAGAAACGGATTTGGATCTGGGCCATTACGAGCGCTTCACCGGCGTTCCGGCCCGCCAGTCGGACAATGTCACCACAGGTCGAATCTATTCCGATGTAATTGCCAAGGAACGGCGCGGTGATTATCTGGGCGGTACGGTTCAGGTCATCCCCCATGTCACCGATGCGATTCGCGACTTTGTCGTATCCGATATCACCGATGAAGACTTTGTCTTATGCGAAATCGGCGGCACGGTTGGCGATATTGAAGGCCTGCCATTTCTGGAAGCCATCCGCCAATTGGGCAATGAATTAGGGCGCGAACGGGCCTGTTATATCCATTGCACGCTGTTGCCCTATATCGGCGCGGCGGGCGAATTGAAGACCAAGCCGACGCAGCATTCCGTGAAGGAACTGCTGTCGGTCGGGATTCAGCCAGACATTCTGCTGTGTCGGGCAGAGCGGGACATCCCCCAGGGGGAGAAACGCAAGATCGCGCTGTTCTGTAACGTGCGCGAAAGTCGGGTTATCTCTGCCCTGGATGTCGACACGATTTATGCCGTGCCACTGACCTATCATCGGGAAGGCCTGGATGTTGAAGTTCTGAGCTATTTCAACATGATGAAGGAAGGTCAGGAAGAAGAGATCGACCTGAGCCGTTGGAGCGATATCACCCGCACCGTGCGTGCGCCAGAGGGCGAAGTCACAATTGCCGTGGTTGGCAAATACACCGTCCTGCTGGATGCCTATAAGTCGCTTGCCGAAGCGCTGGTGCATGGCGGCATCGCCAATAATGTGCGGGTAAAGCTGAATTGGGTCGAATCGGAGATCTTTGAGACCGACGACCCCGTTCCCTATCTGGAAAACGTGCATGGCATTCTGGTGCCGGGCGGATTTGGAGAGCGGGGGTCGGAAGGCAAGATACAGGCCTGTCGTTTTGCCCGCGAACGCAACATTCCCTATTTTGGAATCTGCTTTGGCATGCAGATGGCCGTGATAGAGGCCGCGCGGCATCTGGCCGGCATTGAAGATGCATCTTCAACAGAATTTGGACCGGCGAAAAATGCTGTCGTGGGCTTGCTGACCGAATGGAAAAAGGGCAATCGCGTCGAAACCCGTGGCGAGAATGATGATAAGGGCGGTACCATGCGTCTGGGGGCCTATCCCTGTATTCTGGAGCCGGGATCGAAGACACAGGAAATTTATGGCGAGCGTCAAATCTATGAGCGCCACCGTCATCGTTATGAAGTGAATGTCGGCTATCGTGAAAAACTGGAAGCGGTTGGCTTGAAGTTCACGGGCATGTCCCCAGATGGCATTTTACCGGAAATCGTGGAGCGGGAAGATCATGCCTGGTTCATCGGCGTTCAATTCCATCCGGAACTGAAGTCAAAGCCGTTCGAGCCACACCCCCTGTTTGCGGGCTTCATTGAGGCCGCCGTGAAGACCAGCCGTTTGGTCTGATCGCAGCCCCGTCTTATCAAGGATCGTTCAGATGCAGCAGCATACCGTCACGCTTGGCCAGATCGAAATTGCCAATCACAAGCCGTTCGTGCTGATCGCCGGGCCCTGTCAGATGGAAAGCCGCGATCATGCGATGGATATGAGCGGCCAACTGAAAGAAATCTGTGACGGTCTTGGGATTTCCCTGATCTATAAGACCAGCTATGACAAGGCGAACCGCACCTCCCTGAAGGGTCAGCGCGGCATGGGTCTGGATAAGGCGCTGGCGGTGTTTCAGGAAGTCAAAGACACCTATAAAATTCCCGTGCTGACCGATGTTCATGAGCGGGATCATTGTGCGGTCGTAGCCGATGTCGTCGATGTCCTGCAAATCCCAGCCTTCCTGTGCCGCCAGACCGATCTGCTGATCGCGGCGGCGCAAACCGGGCGGGTGGTGAATGTGAAAAAAGGTCAGTTCCTGGCCCCCTGGGATATGAAAAATGTCGTCGCCAAACTGGTCGACAGCGGCAATTCCAATGTTCTGGTGACCGAACGCGGCGCAAGTTTTGGCTATAACACGCTGGTCACCGATTTCCGCAGCCTGCCGACAATGGCGCAACAGACCGGTATGCCCGTTGTCTTTGACGCCACCCATTCGGTGCAACAGCCAGGCGGGCAGGGCACGTCCAGTGGCGGCCAGCGCGAATTTGTGCCGGTCCTGGCCCGTGCGGCGGTGGCCGTGGGCGTAGCGGCCCTGTTCATGGAGACCCATCAGGACCCGGACAATGCGCCGTCCGATGGCCCAAACATGGTGCCCATCGACCAGATGGCAGATTTGCTGCTGACCCTGCAGAATTACGACCGGATTACCAAAGCCACTCTGTCGGCGTAATCCAATGGGGGATGTTTCGCTGGAAACTCTTATCCCTATTCTGGCGATTTACCTGCTTGCTGGATTTTCCAAAGGGATTGTCGGGCTTGGCCTGCCAACCATAGGGATCGCTTTGGCAACGATATTTGTCGGACTGGACACGGCATTGGCCTATGCCACGCTGCCGGTTGTCTTGACCAATCTGTATCAGGCGCTGGTGGGGGGGCATTTCACGATAGTTTGGCGTCGCACATGGCCCATGATGCTGATCGCAGCCCTCTTCACCGCTTTGGCGACAGGATTGTTCACCCTGGTCGATCAGAATGTTCTGACGATCTTTCTGGGCACAATTCTGATCGTGTATTCAGCCCTGACCCTGAAGACGATCACGCTGTCGCCGCCGGGGCGTCATGATGTCTGGATTTCACCGATCATAGGCGCGGTGACCGGGATTGTGACCGGGATAACCGGGTCTTCCGTCGTGCCGGGTGTTCTGTATCTGCAATCCCTGAACTTACCGCGGGATGCCTTTGTTCAGTCGCTGGGTATCCTGTTCACGGTCACCTATATCGGCCTGATCATCGGTCTTGGTCACCATAATATCCTGACAAGCAAGGTCGTCGGTGTCTCTGCTATCGCCATCATCCCCGCCCTTATCGGAATGACGCTTGGGATGCGGATCCGGCGGCGCATTCCGGAAGAACAGTTTCGCACGGTCTTCCTGTTGGTCATTCTGCTGCTTGGCGTCTATCTGTTCTTGCGTTCCTTATGGCGCTTTTTGTAATCACTGCCCGATGATTGCCCCAGATAAGTTTGGGCGCTATAAGTCGCGCGACTTAACGTATAGCCCTTCTGGAGGATACCTGCATGACCGCAATTATTGACGTACATGGCCGCGAAATTCTGGACAGCCGGGGCAATCCGACCGTTGAGGTTGAGGTGACGCTGGAAGATGGGTCCTTCGGTCGTGCCGCTGTGCCGTCGGGTGCCTCCACTGGCGCACATGAGGCGCATGAATTGCGTGATGGCGGGTCGCGCTATGGCGGCAAGGGCGTGCTGCAAGCCCTGGAAGCCGTGAACACCGAACTCTATGACATGATGATGGGCATGGAAGCGGAAGAGCAAGTCCTGTTGGACCGCGCGATGATCGAACTGGATGGCTCCCCCACGAAAAGCCGGTTGGGCGCGAATGCCATCCTGGGGGCCTCGCTGGCAACCGCGAAGGCCGCTGCTGCTGCGGCAGCACTGCCTCTGTATCGCTATGTCGGGGGCACATTCGCCAGCCGCCTGCCGGTTCCGATGATGAACATCATCAATGGTGGGGCGCATGCCGATAATCCCATCGACATCCAGGAATTCATGATCATGCCGGTCGGTCAGGACAGCTTTGCCGAGGCCCTGCGCTGCGGCGCTGAGGTGTTCCAGAGCCTGAAAGCGCAGTTAAAATCAGCGGGTCACAATACGAATGTCGGGGATGAGGGTGGCTTTGCCCCCAATCTGTCATCAGCGACCGAGGCCCTGGACTTTATCCTGAAAGCCATTGAATCCGCAGGCTACGAGACCGGTCGCGATGTCGTGCTGGCCCTGGATTGCGCCTCAACCGAGTATTACATCGACGGTGCCTACAAGATGATCGGGGAGGGCAAGACCCTGACCTCTGCCCAGCATGTCGATTATCTGGCCAATCTGGTCGCGAACTATCCGATCGCGTCGATTGAAGATGGCATGGCCGAAGATGACTGGGACGGCTGGGCCTTGTTGACCAACAAGATCGGGAAATCCTGTCAATTGGTCGGCGATGATCTGTTCGTAACCAATCCTGCACGCCTGCGCGATGGTATCGCCAAGGGAACGGCCAATTCGATCCTGATCAAGGTGAACCAGATCGGCACCCTGACGGAAACCCTGGAAGCCGTCGAAACCGCCCATAAGGCGAAATACACAGCCGTCATGTCCCACCGGTCCGGCGAGACAGAGGATGCGACGATTGCCGACCTGGCCGTCGCCACCAATTGCGGCCAAATCAAAACCGGCTCGCTCAGCCGTTCCGACCGTTTGGCAAAATATAACCAGTTGCTGCGCATCGAAGAAGAGCTGGATACAGCCGCAGTTTATGACGGATCCGCATTCCAGCGCTGATCTGTAAATATACCGTCTGCGGCCCCTTTTTCAGGATAACCGCAAAGGGCGCAGAGAAGGCGCGAAGGACGCTGAGACGCCACTCTTTTCGTCACCCTGGACGTGATCCGGGGTCCAGGGCGGTAAGCGCGATTGATGTTTGTGGCTCTGGATACCCACCTACGCGGGAGAGACGGGGATATGAGTTACATTCTCATCCTGAGGAGGCGCGATAGCGCCGTCTCGAAGGATGTGCTGTAAGTCCGGTGGTTACAGACAGATCACCCTTCGAGACGCTTCGCTCCTCAGGGTGAGGATTCTCTTGACTAAATCATCGTCACCCCGGACGTGATCCGGGGTCCAGGGCGGCAGGCGCGATTTATGCGTGTGGCTCAGGGTACCCGCCTGCGCGGGTGTGACGAGATGGTAAAGATTAACCGCAAAGAGCGCAGAGAAGGCGCGAAGGACGCTGAGGGGATGGTGCGTTATGGCGTTGCACGTCTGACCTTCCGCTTCATTCTCATCCTGAGGAGGCGCGATAGCGCCGTCTCGAAGGAGGGGCTGTAAGTGTAGTGCTTTCAGTGGGCTCACCCTTCGAGACGCTGCGCTCCTCAGGGTGAGGGGGTATTTGCCTCGAAATACCGTCGTCCCGGACGTGATCCGGGATCCAGGGCGGCAGGTGTGATTGTACAGGCGCGCGTTATCTTCCGTCTTAGACTCGCTTTGGTGAGAAGCAGTCGCTGTTTCGGGATGCAGTTTGGGGAGGGGAAGGGGGATACATATGGGGTATCGACAGGCACCGCCATGTCGGCAATTTTGACCTTTAAGGCGCGGCATTTGCTTTTAGCGCCTGATTTTCCGCCATATACCATATCATGACTCACCTACCACTGCTTGAGTTCAGGGGTCCTCTGATAGGCAATATATGCCACTGAAATAGGTAAAAAATTCCTACTAAGTTATTGAAAATATTGCCCATTGACGCGGACTCGGTTCCGTGATTCAAGGGGTGTGCTATGACTCTATTCGATGAACTTCATAGGCGCTTCCGCCATATCGCGTTCCCGGCCTTGGGGGCGTGCGTTCTCGTTTACTTTGCCTATCATACAATCCAGGGGGATCGCGGTCTGTTGTCCCTGATGCGCGTGTCCAATGAAGTGGAGCGTGCGCAGCATGCCTTGAATAATCTGCGGGAGCAGCGCCTGACCCTGGAGCATCGTGTCGGGCTGTTGGATCGGCGCAGTCTGGATCTGGATATGCTGGAAGAACGGATGCGCCTGGACCTGCAAAAAATCCATGAGAATGAAGTTGTCATTTTCCTGACGCCCAACAGCTAGTCAGATCGCACCCCAAGCAGTGGTCTTGCATATTCAGTGGATGGGGCGAAGCTGTTAAATTCATGACAAATTATTGACCGGGTTTACGTGTGCGTCATGCTGCACTGCGTCAAAAAAAGTGTGTTTCAATCAATTCAACTTAAATTCAGTTAAGTATCACTTTATTGTGGTAAATCAATTATTTGCCTAGGCTATTGATTTGCCCCCTGAAACCAAGTACCGATTCCAATGGATGTTTCGGGCAGGCTTGAAATCAAACGGGTTGCGCCCTTGAAACGAAAAAATTGGTCGGGCTTTCCGTGTTCATTGACTGGATGGCCCGCCGTAAATTGGATCTCTGTGAGAGACCTGAACGAGGGGACAACCGATGGCGAAAAAGGCGACCGCGAAACGTGCGGCTGGCAAAGCGGCTTCTAAGTCTGCACCTGCCAAGACGGCAAAAACCAGCAAAAGCGACTTGATGGATTACTACAAGAACATGCTTCTGATCCGCCGTTTTGAGGAAAAGGCGGGGCAATTGTATGGCATGGGTCTGATCGGTGGGTTTTGTCACCTCTATATCGGGCAGGAAGCTGTCGTGACCGGCATGCAGGCCGCCACAAAAGAGGGCGATGCGGTTATCACCTCGTACCGGGATCATGGTCACATGCTGGCCTGTGGCATGGATCCGAAGGGCGTCATGGCAGAATTGACGGGGCGTGAAGGGGGTTATTCCAAGGGCAAGGGCGGTTCCATGCACATGTTCTCCAAGGAAAAGCATTTCTATGGCGGGCATGGCATCGTCGGTGCACAGATTCCCCTTGGCACCGGCATTGCCTTTGCCATGAAATACAATGAGACGGATAATGTCTGCATGGCCTATACCGGTGATGGCGCGATGAATCAGGGCCAGGTCTATGAGGCCTTCAACATGGCCGCCCTTTGGAAGCTGCCGGTAATCTATGTCATTGAAAACAATAAATATGGCATGGGAACCTCTGTAGAGCGGATTTCCGCGTCGGGTGCCAATCTGCATGATCGTGGTAAGGCTTACGGCATTCCAGGCGATGAAGTGGATGGCATGGATGTGGTCGCCGTGCATGAGGCAGCCGAAAAGGCCGTGGCACACTGCCGTGCTGGAAAAGGACCGTATATCCTGGAAATGAAGACCTATCGCTATCGCGGGCATTCCATGTCGGACCCGGCGAAATATCGCTCAAAGGAAGAGGTCAATAAGGTGCGGTCCACCTCTGACCCGATTGACCGGGTGAAGGCAACATTGATCGATGATGGTCACGCCAGCGAGGAGGACCTGAAAGAAATCGACAAGCAGGTCAAGGCCGTCGTGTCGGATGCCGCAGATTTCGCTCAATCCAGCCCAGAGCCGGATGAGAAAGAATTGTGGACCGACGTGCTTTTGGAAGCCTGAACAGGCACCGCTGACAGATAAGGATATTAAATAAATGGCTATTCAACTGCTGATGCCGGCGCTGTCGCCCACAATGACCGAGGGCACCCTGGCGAAATGGATTGTGAAAGAAGGCGATACCGTTGCTGCCGGTGATGTGATGGCAGAAATTGAAACCGACAAGGCGACGATGGAATTCGAGGCGACCGACGAGGGCGTGATCGGCAAAATCCTGGTTCCGGAAGGCACCGAAGGCGTTGCCGTCAACGAACCCATCGCGATCCTGTTGGAAGAGGGCGAAGACGCCAGCGCTGCAGAGGATGCGGCAAAGGAGGCTGAGTCTGCGCCGGCGGAAGAGAAGTCACAGTCCAGCAAGGAAGAGGCCCCGGCCGAGAAGGCACCTGCTGCACCCAAGGCGGCTGAAGCGCCTGAGCCCGAGCCGGAATGGGATGGTGCGATGAAATCCCAAACCGTGCGCGAGGCGTTGCGCGATGCCATGGCCGAAGAAATGCGCCGCGACGGCAGGGTGTTCCTGATGGGGGAAGAAGTCGCCCAGTATCAGGGGGCCTATAAGATTTCACAGGGTCTGCTGGATGAATTTGGCGACAAGCGTGTGATCGATACGCCGATTACCGAACACGGCTTTGCCGGTCTGGGCGTCGGCGCGGCCTTTACAGGGTTGCGGCCGATTGTCGAATTCATGACCTTTAACTTTGCCATGCAGGCGATGGACCAGATCATCAATTCTGCGGCGAAGACCTTGTATATGTCGGGTGGTCAGATGGGGGCACCCATCGTGTTCCGCGGTCCCAACGGGGCTGCGGCGCGGGTCGGTGCGCAACATTCCCAATGCTATGCCAGCTGGTATGCCCATTGTCCGGGCTTAAAGGTCGTGTCGCCCTACAGCGCGGCGGATGCGAAAGGGTTGCTGAAGTCGGCGATCCGCGATCCGAACCCGGTGATCTTCCTGGAAAACGAGATCCTGTATGGCAAGACCTTTGATGTGCCGGACACCGATGATTGGACGGTTCCGCTGGGCAAGGCAAAGATTGTTCGGTCCGGAACGGATGTCACCATCGCGGCCTTCTCCATTATGGTTGGAAAAGCCCTGGAAGCAGCGGAGGCCCTCGCAGAGGCAGGGATCAGTGCGGAGGTCATTGACCTGCGCACCATTCGCCCGCTGGACACCGCGACAGTTATCGAGTCCGTGAAGAAGACGAACAGATTGGTTTCGGTTGAAGAAGGCTGGCCCTTTGCCGGGATCGGGTCGGAATTGGGCATGATGCTGATGGAACAGGCCTTTGACTATCTGGATGCCCCGGTGGCACGGGTTGCGGGTGCGGATGTCCCGATGCCCTATGCTGCCAATCTTGAGGCCCTGGCGCTGCCACAGGCTGATCACATCGTCCAGGCGGCCCGCGCCGTTTGTTACCGCTAAGGGCAGGAAGGGGATACGACAATGGCAATCAAGATCCTAATGCCGGCGCTGTCGCCGACCATGACAGAGGGCACATTGGCGAAATGGCTTTTGAAAGAGGGCGATAGTGTTGCGTCCGGCGACGTGATGGCGGAAATCGAAACCGATAAGGCAACGATGGAGTTTGAAGCCGTCGATGAAGGCATTATCGCCAAGATTCTGATTGAAGGCGGTACTGAGGGTGTCGCGGTCAATGAACCCATCGCGATTCTGGCCGAAGAAGGCGAAGACGTTGAAACCGCAATCGCGTCTGTAGGTGATTCCAAGCCGGAGGCTGCGGCTGCGAAAGACCCTGAGCCTGCGAAAACCGAAGCGGCGGCTGAAAAGCCTGCATCGAAAGCCGAACCCGCAGCCGAGAAGCCAGCCGCATCCTCTGGGGATCGCATATTTGCCTCCCCCCTGGCGCGGCGCATGGCGGAAAATGAAGGGCTGGACCTGGCGAAACTGTCCGGGTCAGGCCCCCATGGTCGCATTGTGAAGCGTGATATTGAAGACGCCTTGTCGTCTGGTACTGGGAAGGCGACCGTCGCATCCGACACGGCGCCGGCAGATGCGCCCAAAGCAGCAGCCCCGGCAGCGGCGAAAGCAGCGGCCCCGGCGGCGGCGGTGCCCTCAGCGGATGATCCGATCTTCAAGATGCTGCCGGAGGCAGAGGCTGTCCCGCATTCCAATATGCGCAAGACCATTGCCAAGCGCCTGACAGAATCGGCCCGTGATATTCCGCATTTCACCCTGCAGGTGGATGTCGAAATCGACAAGCTGTTGGCGATGCGCAAGCAATTGAACGAGCGGGACGGGGCGGATTACAAGATTTCCGTCAATGATTTCGTCATCAAGGCGACGGCGCTGGCCCTGACCCGTGTGCCGGATTGCAATGTCGCCTATACCGACAGCGCGATCCTGAAATTCAAAAAGGTCGATATGGCAATGGCTGTTGCCATAGACGGTGGACTGATCACACCGATCATCAAGGATTGCGCCTCTAAAGGTCTGGCAACGATCTCCAAGGAAGCCAAATCATTGGCTGCCAAGGCCCGCGACGGGAAACTGTCCCCGGAAGAATATCAGGGCGGCACGTTTACGATTTCCAATCTGGGCATGTTCGGGGTGAAGACCTTTACCTCCATCATCAATCCACCTCAGGGCGGCATTCTGTCCGTCGGGGCAGGGGAGCAACGCCCTGTCGTGAAGGATGGTGCGCTGGGCATGGCCACTGTGATGTCGCTCAGCCTGGCGGTCGACCATCGCTGCATTGATGGGGCGACTGGTGCGGCCCTGGTGAAAGAACTTAAAGCGCTGATCGAAGACCCGATCGCCCTGATGCTGTGAACGGAGGCCCCTAATGGCGGATACCAATTTTGATGTTGTGATTGTTGGGGGTGGGCCGGGCGGCTATGTCGCGGCGATCCGTGCAGCACAGCTGGGCATGAAGGTCGCTGTGGTTGAGGCCAACCATCTGGGCGGTATCTGTCTGAATTGGGGCTGTATCCCGACCAAGGCACTGCTGCGCTCTGCGGAAATCTATCACTACATGAAAAAGGCCAAGGATTATGGGTTGAGCTGTGACAATCCAGGCTTTGACCTGGATGCCGTGGTCAAGCGCAGTCGGGGTGTTTCCAAACAGTTGAATCAGGGTGTCGGCCATCTGTTGAAAAAGAACAAGGTCACCGTGATCGATGGCTGGGGCAAGCTGGCCGGAGGATCCAAGGGGGCCCGCAAAGTGGCGGTCACGAAGGATGGCAAGGCCGTGACGGAACTGACTGGAAAGCATGTCATCCTGGCAACCGGTGCGCGTGCGCGGGAATTGCCGGGGCTGGAGGCAGATCATAAGCTGGTCTGGACCTATAAGGATGCGCTTGTGCCCGATACCATGCCCAAGAAGCTGCTGGTCATTGGATCTGGCGCAATCGGGATCGAATTTGCCAGTTTCTTTAATACGCTGGGCGCGGAAACCACGGTTGTTGAGGTGATGGACCGGGTGCTTCCGGTAGAGGATGCCGAAATTTCCGCCTTTGCCAAGAAAGCCTTTGAAAAGCAGGGGATGAAAATCCTGGCTGGCGCATCGGTCAAAGAGTTGAAGCGCGGCAAGGATTCGGTGACCTGTGTCGTCGAACAGAAGGGCAAGACCCAGGAAATCTCTGTCGATCGTGTGATTTCAGCGGTTGGTATCGTTGGCAATGTCGAAGATATCGGTCTGGAAGGCACGAAGATCAAAGTCGACAAAACCCATATTCAAACCAATGAATGGTCTGAAACCGATGAACCTGGTGTGTATGCCATCGGGGATCTGACAGGCCCGCCCTGGCTTGCCCATAAGGCGGAGCATGAAGGCGTGATCTGCATTGAGAAAATTGCCGGTCTGAAGGGCGTCCATCCCCTGGCAGTGGAGCGAATTCCTGGCTGCACCTATTGCCATCCACAAGTGGCCTCTATCGGTCTTACAGAAGAAAAGGCAAAGGCCGCAGGCCATGATGTCAAGGTCGGCCGGTTCAGCTTTATCGGCAATGGGAAGGCGATTGCACTGGGAGAACCTGAAGGCCTGGTCAAGACAGTGTTCGATGCAAAGACTGGGGAGCTATTGGGTGCCCATATGATCGGCGCGGAAGTGACCGAATTAATCCAGGGCTATTCTGTCGCAAAAACCCTGGAGACGACAGAGGAGGACTTGATGCATACGGTCTTCCCGCATCCCACATTGAGTGAAATGATGCATGAATCCGTTTTGGACGCATATGGGAAGGTCATTCATATGTAGTTTTATCTATCTGTTTTTTATGTGGAAAATCCGATCATGGCATTCCCCATAAATTCACAGAGTAATTAATTAAAAATTAAATAAAATTTTAGATGTTTTGTCTTCTCTGTTGCGCGGTTCTGTGGCACGTGTACACTCAGGTCAATAGGGGTAGACAAAGCAATGGATATTGTTGAGAGAGGGGCCGGAACGATGAAAGCCACCGAGCATCCGCATATCGCGGAAGTTCGTCGAGAACTGGTGTATGAAAACAATCGTTGGCGTCATCTGATGATCGTTGTGACGGACCTTTCGCTTGACCCCAGTGATCCCGGACATGATGCAAAAACATTGAATGAAATCATCCAATTGGTCGCCAATTCCGCAATTGAAAATAACAGCGGCTATCATGGTATTGTGGTTCGCAATCCTTAATGCGCCACCAATGATGGGCTGTTGCGCTTAAATCTAATTTTATTCTCTAAATATCATCTGTTTTTCCTACTTTATTGCGGCACAGGCTTGACCCAACCGGTGTGACTCCTCAGTTTGTGAGGCATCATGATCCGCTGAGAAAGGCGTGTTTCGCATGAGTGAGCCAATAGAAAAATCAGCCGCAGCCCTGCGCCACCCAGAAAAGCGCAATCGGCCGGATAATCCCATTCAACGCAAGCCCGATTGGATTCGGGTAAAAGCGCCGGTCAGCAAGGAATATAAGGCGACCCGCAAGATCGTTGAGGATCACAAGCTGGTCACGGTCTGTCAGGAAGCCTCTTGCCCGAATATTGGAGAATGCTGGGCCAAGAAACATGCGACCTTCATGATCATGGGGGAAATTTGCACCCGTGCCTGCGCGTTTTGCAATGTCAGCACGGGACGCCCAAACAGCCTGGATGTGTTTGAACCATACCGGGTGGCCGATGCAGTCGAAAAACTGGGCCTGGAACATGTCGTCATCACGTCGGTAGACCGCGATGATCTGGCGGATGGCGGCGCGGAACATTTCGCACAAACCATTCTTGCCATTCGGGAGAGAACCCCCGGCACGACAATTGAAATCCTGACGCCGGACTTCAAGGGCAAGAAGGGGGCCCTGGACGTTGTCGTAGCGGCGCGCCCCGATGTCTTTAATCACAATCTTGAAACTGTGCCGCGGCTGTATCCGACAATCCGTCCCGGCGCGCGGTATTTCACCTCCTTGCAGCTGCTCTCGGAAGTGAAGGAAATGGATCCATCGATATTCACAAAATCCGGCCTGATGGTTGGATTAGGCGAAACGAAAATTGAGGTCCAGCAAGTGATGGATGACTATCGGGCAGCGGATGTCGATTTCCTGACGATTGGTCAATATCTGCAGCCGACTTTGAAACATGCGGCCCTGGACCGGTTTGTGACGCCAGATGAATTTGCGGCCTATGCCACGATGGCGCGCGCAAAGGGGTTCCTGATGGTTTCGTCCTCGCCATTGACGCGATCCAGCTATCATGCAGGCGATGATTTCCAGCGTCTGCGGGCGGCACGGGAGGCAAAGCTGGCGGCGGGGGCTCCTCATGCCGCTGAATAGCGCGTGTCACGTGCTTCAGCCAAATTCAATGACAATCCAATATTCAGAGCGCCCTTAACTCTATGCCAAGACATGCTGAGAAACGCAGCCTGCCATATCGCGCTGAGGATATGTATTCCCTGGTCGCGGATGTCGGACGTTATCCTGAATTCTTGCCCTGGTGTCGCGCTGCCCGCATACGCAGTCAATCAGATACCCTGTTGATTGCGGATCTTGTGATTGGGTTTAAAGGGGTGACCGAACGGTTTACCAGCCGGGTCACGCTGGATCGTGATGCCATGTTGATTAAAACGGCCTATGAAGACGGTCCTTTCAAGTATCTGGATAACAGCTGGAAATTTATAGAGAAACCCGATTCGGATGGCTGCATTGTCGAGTTTCATGTGGATTTTGAGTTTCGGTCTAAACTGTTGCAGGCAATGATAGGGCTGGTTTTCACCGAAGCTGTTCGGCGCATGGTCTCAGCCTTTGAATCCCGCGCTAAAGATTTGTATGGCCCACAATCGTAGTTTCTACAGGGGGCGTTACGCCATCGCCATGACCAAGAAACTGCTATTGTAGTAAATCACGATTTCTGTTCATGATGGCCCGGATAGACCAACAGCGAAACTTGCGCCCAGAATTCTAGTGCCATGCGATATCTTGTGGCCTTTCGCCGAGTCATGTAACTCATACACAACAAACTAGGGATTATCCCTAGTTTCGACGCAGTGTGGGAGGGATGCCGGTGATCACAACGGCGCAGATCCGGGCCGGCCGGTCACTGTTAAACATCAAACAGAGCGAACTTGCCAAGGCGGCAGGGGTCTCTCTGGCGACCCTGAATAATATCGAGCGTGGTATCGGGGACCCAAGGGCCAGCACATTGGAAGCCCTGGAGCGCGCCCTGTTTCAGGCTGGCGTTGAGACCGAAACCGATGGCAGCACGGAAACGGTGCGCCTGCATCGCCTGGCCCGGCCCAGCGCTTACGAGACCTATCACGCCAGTCAGCGGATTTTGGAAAGCCTGTCGCGCGACAGCCTGCTGAAGGTCCAGCATATATTGTTTTATACGCGCCGCGATCATGCGCTGCGGGATGCGGAGGACGCAGTCAAATTGTGTCTGCTGTTGGAAGGGCGCGTGCGCACGGTGCTGTTTGATCAGGTCAGCTTTACCTTTTCAAACGGGGGACGGGCGGCGGAAACCTCCGGCATCCTTCTGGCAGCCTTCGCGTTGCATGGCGATAAGCTGTCGATGTTGGATCGACCTATCGAAGACACGACTCTGGCTCCCTTAGCGGATGCGGTTGAGCGATTGAAACAGACACCCTGGCAACCTTTGCAACATCCCAAGGCGCTGATCGATAGTTTTGATGATTGGGATGAGAAGCTGGAGCGTTATGGCAGTCGCACCGGTCATCCCCTGGGCGATCTGGTGCGGCTTGTCGGGCCGGGGCAGGTTGTGCCCGCCCTTAACAAGCCTGCCTGACTGCTAATGCAAGGGCGGCAAGCACCGTTGCGCGCCGAACCGCAGCGCGATCACCTGGGAAGTGATGTTCCTCCACGATCGTCTGTTTATCCCGCATGGCACACCCGATAAAGACAAGGCCCGCCGGTTTGCGTTCTGAGGCACCGGGGCCAGCAACACCTGTGACCGCAATGGCAATCTGTGCCTGACAGCGGGAGAGGGCCCCTTCCGCCATCTGTTGCGCAACAGGTTTGGAAACCGCGCCGGGCCCACCCGGACCCAACAGGGCTGCATCCACGCCCAGCATTTCTGTCTTTGCACTATTGGTATAGGTGATGAAACCACGATCTACGACGTCAGACGATCCCGGAACAGCGGTCAAGACCGCGCCAATCATCCCACCCGTACAGGACTCTGCTGTGGCAATCATATAAGATGAGGCCCGAAGCCGATCTAAGGTTTCTTCTGCGATATCATACAGTTCCGAATCTATCATAAAGTATCGATCCAGGTTATGAGGAACCCCAGGCCAAACAAGCACGCCACGGCGTAAAAGCTGGCGATAACATCGTCTATCATGACCCCAAATCCGCCGGAAACCTGACGATCTGCCCAGCTGATCGGCCAGGGTTTCAGAATATCAAAGAACCGGAACAACAGAAACCCGGTCAGGACATGCTGCCAGGTGAAGGGAACAAAGGCCAGCGTGATCCAGACGGCGACTACTTCATCCACAACAATTTCAGAGGCATCGTGGGATCCTTTCACCTTGTCATATTCATTTGCCGCCCAAACCCCAATGGGAAATAGGATCACAGCGGCAGGCAGCAGAAACCAGCTTTCGCCAAAATGAACGATGACCCAGGCAAACGGAATGGCAGCCAGGCTGCCCCAGGTGCCGGGGGCGGGCTTTAACAAGCCGCTGCCAAACCAGGTAGCGATCAGGAGTGCAGGGCTCATGAAACATCCTCTTTGGGCATTAAAGAAACCGTGGCGACGGCTTGACAGGCAATGCCTTCCCCGCGCCCCGTGAATCCCAGCTTTTCTGTTGTCGTGGCTTTCACAGATACGCGGTCCAGCGACAGGTGCAGGATATCCGCAATTCGTTCCCGCATGGCCTGTCGATGGGGACCAACGCGCGGCGCTTCACAGATCAGGGTCGCATCGATATGCAGGATGCGCCCGCCGGATTGGGCAACCAGCATGGCGGCATGGCGCAGAAACTGGTCGGATGCCGCCCCGCGCCATTGTGGATCACTGGGGGGGAAGTGGTCGCCTATATCACCTTGTGCAATTGCCCCCAGCAGGGCGTCTGTGATCGCATGCAGGCCGACATCGGCATCACTGTGCCCTTTCAATTGCTGTGAATGGGGAATCCTGACACCACACAACCACACAGCATCACCGGGTTCAAACCGATGCACGTCAAAGCCGGTGCCGGTTCGGGCTTCCATTAATGATGCCATTTTCTGTTCGGCCTCCTGAAAGTCGCGCTCTGTCGTCAGCTTAACATTGGCAGCATCCCCCTCTACCAACTGTACCGCACCGCCTGCCAGTTCCACCAGGGCGGCGTCATCGGTTGCTTCTGGTCCATTCTGTGCGGCGCGGTGCAGGTCTAAGATGGCTTCTAGGTTAAACCCCTGAGGTGTTTGCGCGCGATACAATCCCTGTCTTGATACTGTTGCCTGTATCGTCTGACCGTTCTGTGACTGTTTCAGCGTATCGATTACAGGCAGGGCGGGAATTGCAGCGCCCGCTTTCTGCGTTGCCATCAGCACCCGATCGATCAGCGCATTGCTGATAAAAGGTCGCGCGGCATCATGAATAAGAACCAACTCACCTTCAGAAACCACATTAGATAATGCCTGCAATCCTCTAAAAACACTGTTTTGTCTGGTCTTTCCACCTTGCTGAAGCAAGATATCAGAAAGGCCCTGCAAGGACTGGGCGCATAATGCTTCCTGTCCCTCGCCAATGACGACAATGATTTTACCCAGGCCGGGATGGGTGCGAAATTGATCAATCGTTCTGCGCAAAACAGGAACGCCAGCCAGGGGGCGATACTGCTTGGGGATGGTGCCGCCAACACGCAGTCCCTGACCCGCAGCGACGATCACAGCGTGAAAAGTGCAATCTGCTCTAGGCGCTGTCTCAGAAGGCATAAGCAGGTTTCCAATTCATTTTCAGGCATATGTGGTGCGACACAGATGTCTTAGGATTGTCGTTTCAGGCAGGCGCGCTGGGTGCTATATACCCCACCATGATAATAGAGTCGCCCGTCTTTCAAATCATCGCTCTGTGTTGCCTGGGTCCTGCTATATGGGCATCGGTCCGGGACTGGCCGCGTAATACTGTGTATTGGGCGGTAATTGGGCTTGCAGTGCTTGGTCCGGCGGTTTGGTGCTTTGGGGTGTTACAGGCAGGGTGGCGCACGGATTTTTCCTTCACGATCTGGGTTTCGGTTGCGACCACACTGACCTTGCTGATGACACTGGCCCTGCGGCTGGAGGCGGCGCGCCGTCTGATCGTTCTGGCGCTGCCCTATCTCGCTTTTCTGATTGGCTTTGCGATTCTGTCAAATCGGGGGGACCACAGCCTTGCCCAACCGCCTGATATCTGGGTGATCGTTCATATCATCGTCGCGGTCATGACTTATGCGCTGTTGACCCTGGCTGCGGTTGCGGCCCTGGCGGTGTTCATTAAGGAACGTGCCTTGAAGGCAAAACGCAGCGGCGCGGTCGCGTCGGCTTTGCCATCCGTTGCGGAAGGTGAAAGCCTGCAAGACCGCCTTATGGCAACCTGCGAGGGTGTGCTGGGACTGGGTCTGGTCACGGGCATCGCAATTCATGTGGAACATGGACAACGTTTGCTGGAACCGGATCACAAAACTGTCCTGACTTTTGCCGCCTTTGTTGTGATTGGCGTGTTGTTGATCCTGCAACGCTATAGTGGATTGCGGGGGCGGCGCGCGTCCCAATTTGTCATGATGGCGTATCTGTTGGTGACTTTGGCCTATCCCGGCGTGAAGTTCGTGACCGACGTTTTGTCCGGATAAATCGACGCATATCCTACAATTTTGCGTAAATTGTCTGGTAAGACCATTTAATCCACGTTAAAACCCACGATCCGTAACTGCCTAAAGAATGGGCGTTCATTGTGACTGCACAGAAAAACAGCAGCACGCTTTCAGGGTTGTCTGTCGGCCCCCACCGCATTGAGACGCCGGTTTATCTGGCGCCTATGTCGGGCGTGACAGACCTTCCTTTTCGGACCGTGGCCCAGGAACTGGGCGCGCAAGCCGTCGTTTCTGAAATGATTGCCAGCGGTGAAGCCATCCGTGAAACGCGCGGCACATTGAAGCGTGCGCGCGCCGGTGGCGGGGCAGGCCCGCATATCGTCCAATTGGCCGGCCATGATCCGGCAATCATGGCGGAGGCAGCGCGCCTGTGCACCGATTTAGGGGCCGATATCATTGATCTGAATTTTGGATGCCCCGCTAAAAAGGTGACACGCAAGCTGTGCGGATCTGCCCTGATGCGCGACCTGGATCAGGCTCTGGCGATTGTTGACGCTGTGGTGGCTGCTATTGACGCGCCGGTTACGATAAAGATGCGGACCGGCTGGGATCAGGAATGCCGCAATGCGCCCGACTTCGCCAGGCGGGCTGAGAATGCAGGCGTTCAACTGGTCACGGTTCATGGGCGCACCCGGGAACAGAAATATACCGGCAGCGCGGATTGGTCCTTTATCCGGACGGTCAAGGCCGCAGTCACCATTCCGGTAATCGCCAATGGGGACATAAAGAGCTTTGCCGACATCGATGCCTGTCTGACGGCCTCTGGTGCGGATGGAGTCATGATCGGTCGCGGCGCGCAGGGGCGCCCCTGGTTTCCGGGACACGCCATCACCTATCTGCGCGACGGTGTTGTAAAGGCGGAGCCATCATCTGCCCACCGGCGTGATATTCTGTTGCGGCATCTGGACGGTATTTTGAGCCACCACGGCATCGATATTGGATTGCGCATCGCCCGCAAGCATATCGCATGGTCAATTGCAGGATTAGACGGGGCGGCCGCCTTTCGGTCCCAGGCCATGGCTGCAGAAGATTACAGGGCCGTACAGGCGATCATTCGGGCCGCCTTTGAAACAGAGCAAGAGTGTCTGGGGGAGGCCGCTTAGTGTTGAATGCGATCAAAAATACCTTTGGGGGTGGCCCAGCGCGTCCTGGCGCTGACAGTGTTATCGATTCCATTCCAGATCCGATCATTGTTGTCGACGAACATAACGATGTCGTCTTTCTGAACGCTGCCGGTCAGAATTTCCTGCAAGGGTCGGAAACGATGCTGGTTGGCGTCAATCTGCAGGATTTGATCCCCCATGACAGCCCGATCCTGGCAGTCGTTGATCGTGCCCGGCGGGTTGGCAGTTCCATGACCGTGCACGGTGTCCGGCTGTCCACGCCGCGCCTTGGGGCGCATACGGTTACCGTTGATGCGGCCCCCTTGGCAGATCGGCGGGATTGCATCGTCATCACGGTCAAGGAACATTCCATCGCGGGCAAGATTGACCATGCCATGACGCAACGGGGGGCGGCACGTTCTGTCACCGCATTGGCCGCGATGTTGGCGCATGAGGTCAAAAACCCGCTGTCTGGCATTCGCGGCGCGGCGCAATTGCTGGAAAGCATGGTACCCGCCGAAGACCGCCAGCTGACCATTCTGATCACCGAAGAAACCGACCGGATCGTGAAATTGCTGGATCGGATGGAGATATTCTCCGACCGCCCGCATTTAATCCGTGAACCGGTCAACATCCATCAGGTGCTGGACCGTGTGCTGGAAATTGCCCGCAATGGCTTTGGCAAGGGAATGCGGCTGATTTCCAACTACGATCCCTCGCTGCCTCCGATTTTGGGGGACAGGGATCAACTGGTTCAGATTTTCCTCAATCTGGTAAAGAATGCGGCAGAAGCGGCGGCAGAAGGGTCGCCAGGCGATCCTGAAATCACTGTATCAACCGCCTATCGCCATGGCGTTCGTCTGGCAGTTCCTGGCCTGGACGCGCCGATGCATCTTCCCCTGGTGGTGTCAGTCCGGGACAATGGCAACGGCATAACCGATGATTTGCGCCCGCATCTGTTTGATCCCTTTATCACAACGAAATCCGGCGGCTCCGGTTTGGGGTTGGCGCTGGTGGCGAAACTGGTATCGGAACATGGCGGCGTCATAGATTTTGAAAGTCGCCCGCGACGGACCGTCTTTTCCGTGATGCTGCCTGTTCTGAGGGCTGAAAAGAAGCTGCCGAAAACCGGTAGGAAGGAGTAATCGCGATGGCCGGCGAAACAATCCTTGTCGCGGATGATGACCGGGCAATCCGCACGGTTGTCACGCATGCGTTGACGCGTCAGGGCTATGAAGTGCGCGCCACGGGCAATGCCGCGACCTTGTGGCGTTGGGTATCAGAGGGGGAGGGCAATCTGGTCGTAACCGATGTCGTGATGCCCGACGGCAATGGTCTTGACCTGATCCCGCAGATTCGAAAGATCCGCCCCGATCTGCGGGTTATAGCGATGAGCGCGCGCAATACCCTGTTGACCGCCGTCAAGGCGACGGAGCGCGGGGCTTTTGAATATCTGCCCAAGCCTTTCGATCTGACGGTTCTGGTGGATACAGTCGGGCGTGCCCTGAAGTCCCAGGTCAGCGATCCAGGCGATATCGCGCCCAATGATTCGGAAGAAGAGCCGATGCCGCTGATCGGGCGGTCGGCGGCGATGCAGGATGTGTATCGCGTGATCGCGCGACTGACGGGTACGGACCTGTCGGTGCTGATCAGTGGCGAATCCGGCACCGGCAAGGAACTGGTCGCCCGTGCCTTGCACGATTTCTCCCGCCGCAAGAATGGACCATTTGTGGCGGTCAATATGGCAGCCATTCCCCGTGACCTGATCGAAAGCGAACTGTTCGGGCATGAGCGCGGTGCCTTTACAGGCGCAACACAGCGGAAGTCCGGGCGGTTTGAGCTGGCAGAGGGGGGGACCCTGTTCCTGGACGAAATCGGCGATATGCCGCTGGAAGCCCAAACGCGGTTGCTGCGGGTGCTGCAAGAGAGTGAATACACCATGGTCGGCGGGCGCAATCCGATCAAGACGGATGTCCGGATCGTCACCGCAACGCACCGGGATTTGCGTCAACTGGTCTCTCAAGGCCTGTTCCGGGAAGATTTGTATTATCGATTGAATGTTGTGCCCATTCGATTGCCGCCGTTGAGGGAGCGTCGCGAAGATGTGCCCGATCTGGTGCGGCATTTTCTGATCAGCGCTGCGGAATCGGGGCTGCCCCTGAAGACCCTGACAGAGGCGTCAATGGAGCGTCTGATGCGCCATCGCTGGCCGGGCAATGTGCGCGAACTGGAGAATCTGGTACGCCGCCTGGGGGCCCTATACGCACAGGATCGCATTGATCAGGAAATTATCGAGGCGGAATTGGGCGAAGCCCCCAGTTTCACCGGGCCACAAGAGGCACAAGACCCGGGGTCGGAAAGCCTGTCGGATGCCGTTCATCGCCATCTGACAGTTTATTTCGACACACATGGCGATCAATTGCCAGCGGCCGGCCTGCATGCCCGTATCTTGCGCGAGATTGAGCGCCCTTTAATCGAAATCAGTTTGCATGCGACCCGTGGCAATCAGGTCAGAACCGCAGAGTTGCTAGGCCTGAACCGAAACACTCTGCGTAAGAAAATTCGGGATTTGGATATCTCTGTCGTTCGCGGTGGCAAGGATGCATGACAGCTTCGCAGTCGCGCGCGCAGACTCCGCTTGCAGACAGGCCGCCTAATTGTGCTAAACCTGCTTGGCGATGACCATGCCGGAATCTGACGAGTCTCACCCAAAGCAAGCTGCCTCTGGCTCCTGGACGGAGCAGTTGAAGGCTATGATGCGCCGTCTGTCTTCCTCAAAGCGGGTGACGCGCCTGTTTGGTATCGCCCTGATGTCTGCAGCGGTTCTTGCCGGTTTTGGGACCTATGCTGCCTTTACCGGGGCCACGCCGTTGGGTGCTGGTCCCAGTACCCTGGTGGTGATGATCTATATCGATTTGATCATCATGCTGTTGCTGGGATTTGTCGTGGCCAGGCGCATTGTTGCACTGTGGTCCGATCGACGACGAGGATCGGCTGGGTCGCGCCTGCATGTACGGCTGGTCGCTTTGTTTGCCGCCTTATCGGTCACGCCAGCCATCATCGTCTCCACCTTCTCTCTGATGTTTTTTGATCTGGGGATTGAAACCTGGTTCAGCGAGCGGGTGCGCACCGCTGTCACTGAGAGCCGGGCGGTGGCTGAATCCTATCTGATTGAGCATCGCAATAATATCCGCACGGATGCCCTGCGCATGGCGCGCGATCTGAACAGGGATGCCCGTCAGTTACAGTTGAACAACGCAGTTTTGAATCGCACGTTGGAAATTCAACTGCGCGTTCGGGATCTGACCGAGGCTATTATCTTTCAGGGAACGTCCCGGGAAGTGTTGGCACGGGCCGGGCTGACCCTATTGCTGGAATATGAGCCAGTTGCTGCGCAGGATCTTCAGGCGGCGGCCAATGGGGATATTGTTGTGATCACCGGCGGCGCGGATGATCGGGTTCGGGCCTTGTTGAAGCTGGATGCCTTTACCGATAGTTATCTGTTTATCGGTCGATTGGTCGACCCGCAGGTAATTTCCCGCATTGAACAGGTGCGCGGCGCGGCGGCACAGTTTGAACTGTTGGAATCCCAACGCAGTGATATTCAGTTATCCTTTGCTCTGGCCTTTCTGGTGGTTGCCTTGCTGTTGCTGTTATCAGCGATTTGGATCGGTCTGACATTGGCGACGCAGCTTTCCGCGCCCATCAGTGCCTTGATCGGTGCAACAGAAAAAGTGCGGGCAGGGGATCTGGATGCCCGTGTTGTGGAATCCGAAGGCGATGATGAATTGGCGCTGCTCAGCCGGGCCTTCAACCGCATGACGTCTCAGTTATATTCGCAGCGCGAAGAGCTGATGGAAGCCAATCGCCAGATCGATGGTCGGCGTCGGTTTTCTGAGGCTGTTTTGGCTGGGGTCAGCGCCGGTGTGATCGGTCTAGACCGTCAAGGCCGGATTGACCTGCCCAATCGCCGGGCAACGGAATTATTGGGCATGGAGCCGGAAAGCCTGATTGGGGAGCGACTGACCGATATTCTGCCCGAATTGCATGCAGCCCTGGACTCCGCGCGCCTGGCCAGTGTGGGGCGCCCGGTGGAGGCGCAAATCAAACTGAATGCTCATGGTGAAACCCGCACCCTGTTCGTGCGGATCGTTGTGGAGCGCGAAGCAGGGCAATTGCAGGGGTATGTTGCGACATTCGATGATGTGTCACCGCTTGTCTCCGCCCAGCGAAAGGCCGCATGGGCCGATGTTGCACGCCGCATCGCCCATGAGATCAAAAACCCGCTGACCCCCATCCAACTGTCCGCCGAGCGATTAAAGCGGAAATATCTGAAAGAGATAACGACCGATCCGGCGATCTTTGAAGGCTGTATCGACACAATTGTCCGTCAGGTGGATGACATTGGGCGCATGGTGGATGAGTTTTCTTCCTTCGCGCGGATGCCAGCACCATCGATGCGCAATCAGGATATTGTCGATATCTGTCGCCAAAGCCTGTTCCTGCAACGCAGTGCGAATTCTGATGTTGAGTATAGTTTTGACGGCCCCGGCACGCCGCTTATTCTGCGCTGTGACGGACGGCAATTAAGCCAGGTCCTGACGAATCTGCTGCAAAATGCCCATGATGCGATTGAAGGGCGCTTTGAAGCGGCGAAAGCTCGCGGCGAAGACGAATCGACGCAAGATAAGGGACGCATAGCTCTTTCCATCCAGGCTGAGGACGGGCATGTTCGCATCGCGATACAGGATAATGGGAAGGGACTGCCGACGGAACAACGCGAACGCCTGACGGAACCTTACGTCACGACCCGCAAGAAGGGGACTGGTCTTGGGTTGGCGATCGTAAAAAAGATCATGGAAGATCACGGCGGAAGTTTAAGTCTGGACGACGCTCCGGAACAGGGGGCCTTGATCACAATGATCCTACCGATGATAAAAGACTTGGATCAGAAAGAGTCTTCCGATGATCCCTCGGAACCATCAGAGTCCGAAAACTCGTCGCCGGCATCCTCAAACCAGTCCTCCAAAGGGTCTGTAACCGATGGCTTATGATATACTGATTGTTGATGATGAAACCGATATTCGGACCCAGATATCCGGGATTCTGGAAGATGAAGGCTATCAAACCCGCAGCGCGTCGAATTCTGCGGAAGCCTTAGCAGCGGTTGCCAATCGCCAGCCATCGCTGATGATTCTGGATGTCTGGTTGGCCAATTCCGAATATGACGGCATTCAAATACTGGAAATTGTACATCGCGACCATCCCGGCCTTCCCGTGGTGATGATCAGCGGTCATGGCACATTCGATATGGCCGTGTCCGCCACCAAAAAGGGCGCGTATGATTTCATCTCTAAACCGTTCAAGACTGATGTGTTGCTGCTGACTATCGAACGGGCCCTGACAGAATCGCGCCTGAAGCATGAAAATGAATCGCTGCGCAAACTCTCGCCTTACGCGATGCTGGATGATCTGGTTGGGAAGTCTTCCGCGATAGCAGAGGTACGGCGCGCCGTTGAAAAAGTGGCCCAGACCGACAGCCGTGTTCTGATTTCCGGCCCGCCCGGCAGCGGCAAGGGGGCGATTGCCCGCATGCTGCACAGCCGATCCCTGCGCAAGAATGGCCGTTTCGTCGTATTGACCTGTGCGACGCTCAGCGAAGATACGCTTGAACAAGCGCTGTTTGGGATCGAGGCGACGAAATCACACCCCCGGCGGATTGGCGTGCTGGAAGAAGCCCATGGCGGAACACTGTTGCTGGACGAAGTCGCCGATATGGATATGGCAACCCAGCTAAAAATGGTTAGGGTTCTGCACAATAGACGGTTTCAGCGCATTGGCGGTGATACTGTGGTAGAGGTGAATTCCCGAGTTCTAGCCACCACAACCCGTGACCTTCAGGCGCTGATTGCGGAAGGAAAGTTTCGCGAGGATTTGTTCTATCGCCTGAATGTGGTTCCGATTCATGCGCCTCCGTTGAGTGACCGGCGGGAGGATATTCCGTTGCTGGCGGTGCATTTGATGGAACGCTCCGCCGCTGCGAAAAGCCGATCACCCCGCATTTTGGGCGCGGATGCATTGACGGCCCTACAGGGACATGATTGGCCTGGCAATGTCTGGGAATTATCTAATGTCATGGAGCGTTTATTGCTGATGGCGCCGGGCGGATCGCAGGATCATATTCATGCAGAAGCGGTCGGACAGGCAATAGGGGCCGCTGCGGGAACCGCATCGCGGTGGGATCATGCACCAGAGGTGATGAGCCTGCCATTGCGCGAAGCACGCGAAGCGTTTGAACGGGAATATCTGGTCTTTCATCTGGCCCGGTTTGGCGGCAATATTTCGCGCACGGCAGAGTTTGTCGGCATGGACCGCGCCGCTTTGCACCGGAAGCTGAAGGGGCTGGGCGTTGCTGGTGCCAATCGCGGTCGGTTGGATGACAAGGAATAAGTCGCCTTTCACGGTCCCCGTCCGGGACCGGAAACTGCGCAAGGGAGCCTGAATATGAAGGTTGTCATTTGTGGTGCCGGCCAGGTCGGTTTCCATATTGCCAGATATCTGTCCGGGGAAGACAACGATGTAACCGTTGTTGATCAATCCCCCGAATTGATTGGTAAGATTAACGATCAACTGGATGTTCAGGCCTTTGTCGGCCATGCCTCGCATCCCGATGTCCTGGAACGGGCAGGGGCGCGGGATGCCAATATGCTGATCGCGGTTACCTTCACCGACGAGGTGAATATGATCGCCTGTCAGGTGGCCCATACCTTGTTTAACGTGCCGACCAAGATCGCTCGGATCCGGCAACAGAGCTATTTGAACCCGATGTGGTCCAATCTGTTTGCCAGGGATCAATTGCCGATTGATGTCATTATCTCCCCGGAAATTGAGGTCGCGCGTGCGATTGCCCGGCGCATTCGCGCACCCGGCGCCTTTGATATGATCCGCATGGGCGATGACAAGGTGCGTGTGATCGGCGTGCGATGCGATGACAAATGCCCGGTCATCCACACGCCATTGCGTCAGTTGACCTCCTTGTTTCCCGATCTGAACATCACGGTCTTGGCGATTTTTCGCAATGAGACCATGCATATCCCGTCTGCCGACGATCAGATGCTGCCGGGGGATGATGTTTATTTCATTGCTGAAACCGACCATGTTCCCCGCGCCATGTCCGTCTTTGGTCATGAGGAGAAGGAAGCCCGGCGCATTCTGATCGTGGGGGGCGGGAATATCGGCACCACCCTGGCAGAAGAATTGGAATCCAGTTCCGACGGGTATTCCGCCAAGATCGTTGAAATGGACAAGAACCGCGCCCGTCAAGTGGCGGAAGTCTTGCCGACAACGGTTGTTATCCAGGGTGATGCGCTGGATCATGAGATCTTGGAAGAAGCTGGCATTCGCAATGCAGAAGCGGTCGTTGCCGTCACTGATGACGATGAAACCAATATTCTGTGTTCCCTGCTGTGTAAGCGATTTGGCGTGGATCGGGCAATTACCCTGGTGAACAAGAACTCCTATGGTCCCCTTATCACGACATTGGGGATTGATGTTGTCGTCAGCCCGCGTGAAATCACGGCGTCCACCATTCTGCAGCATGTCCGACGGGGCCGCATTCGTCAGGTGCACAGCCTGCGCGACGGTTTTGCTGAATTGATCGAGGCGGAAGCGATGGAAACATCCAGCCTGGTCGGGGAGGCATTGCGCGATGCCAAACTGCCAAACGGCGTCATCATCGGGGCGATCATCCGGGGGGATGAGGTGATTATCCCTCGGCCCGATACGGTGGTTCGAACGAAGGACCGGGTGGTGCTGTTGGCGGCTGCCTCTGCCGTTAAGAAAATGGAAAAGATGTTCGCTGTAAGACTAGAATATTTCTAATAGAAAGCTGATTCGTGAATTCTTCTGACCTGCCGCCGCCAAAAGCCATTTTGTATGACTGGGACAACACTTTGGTGGACACCTGGCCGGTTATTCATGGCGCGATGAATGGTCTGTTTCGCAAAATGGAGATGCCGGAATGGACGCTGGCTGAAACCCGAAACAGGGTGCGCCATTCGATGCGTGATTCCTTTCCCGTCATGTTCGGGGATCGGTGGGAAGAAGCGCGCGACATCTTTTATGCGGAATTCGAAGCCATCCATATGCAGGCGCTTGTTGCGGCCCCTGGCGCAGCGTCTTTTCTGCACGCCGTTCATACAAAGGGCATTCCACAGGCTGTGATTTCCAACAAGCAGGGGCGGTTCCTTCGCAAAGAAGCTGCGCATCTGGACTGGGATGTGTATTTTCACGCACTGGTGGGGGCAGGGGATGCGGCACGCGACAAGCCATCCCCGGAACCGGTTTCCATGGCGTTACAGGGATTGCGCGATGCCAGCGGCGATTTACAGCCCGGACCGGATATCTACTTCATCGGTGATTCTGGTGTGGATATGCAAATTGCCCATGCAACAGGGCTGACGCCAATCCTTATTCATGCCGATCCGGACCTGGATGGGGAATATGCGGATTGCCGGCCTGCGCGAATATTTGGCCATTTGGACGCACTGCACGCTTTTTTGGCGACGGATCGTTCCTATATCTGATAGTGTGCGTTAAATCTGGTGGGGACCAAGATCCTGCCACACAAATACGACAACTCTTAAACCCGGGCTTTTTCAGGGTTTAAGAGCGTATTCTTGTGGAAAGTCCCCGATGATAGAATAACTTAGACTGC
Organism: Hwanghaeella sp. LZ110; assembly: GCF_048892525.1. Classification (NCBI taxonomy): domain Bacteria; kingdom Pseudomonadati; phylum Pseudomonadota; class Alphaproteobacteria; order Rhodospirillales; family Aestuariispiraceae; genus Hwanghaeella; species Hwanghaeella sp. LZ110. Next base: position 393,320 of record NZ_JBLZHT010000003.1, read on the forward strand.
GCGTTTGTGCTAATAACAACAAAGTTGCAAGGAAAGGGGGCATTTATGTCGTCCGACAAGAACCAGAACCTCCAGGATACGTTTTTAAATCATCTCCGGAAGAACAAAGCTCCGGTCACGGTGTTCCTCGTCAATGGCGTAAAGCTGCAGGGCATCGTTACATGGTTTGATAACTTCTGCGTGCTTTTGCGCCGGGATGCGCATTCACAGCTGGTGTATAAGCATGCGATTTCAACCGTCATGCCGGCGACGCCGGTGCAATTATTCGAGCCATCCGAAACGGATGGTGTCGAGGAAAGCTAAGCGGATTTGACTGAAAAGCTTCAAGACTCTGGTGAGTGGGGCTGGTCCGAGACCGGCGCCCGCCGCGCCGCTGTGCTGTATCCCGAAATACCGGGCGTGACATTGAAACGCCGGAACCCGGACGCACGTCTGGAAGAAGCGATCGGCCTTGCCCGGGCGATTGAACTGGACGTTGTTCATGCGGAACATGTGCGCCTGAACAAGCCGGTTCCGGCCACATTGCTGGGCGGCGGTCTGGTTGAGCGTTTGCATGGTTTGTGTGCCGCGCTTGAGGTTGAATTGCTGATCGTGGATGCCTCGCTTAGCCCGGTTCAACAGCGCAACCTGGAACGCGCCCTGGAAACAAAGGTCATTGATCGTACTGGGCTTATCCTTGAGATCTTCGGCGCACGGGCGCGAACCCATGAAGGGCGCTTACAGGTTGAACTTGCAGCATTGACCTTCCAGCGGTCCCGGCTGGTGCGCAGTTGGACGCACTTGGAGCGGCAGCGGGGTGGTCTGGGCTTTATCGGGGGACCTGGGGAAAGCCAGATTGAGCTTGATAGACGTTTAATTGATGAGCGAATTGTCCGCCTGAAGAAAGAATTGGAGCAGGTGGCCAGAACCCGCGGGCTGCACCGTAAGGCGCGGGAAAAGGTGCCTTATCCGGTTGTCTCTTTGGTTGGTTATACCAATGCCGGGAAATCCACCCTGTTCAATCGGTTAACTGATTCCGCTGTCATGGCGAAGGATATGCTGTTTGCGACCCTGGACCCAACCATGCGCAAGGTGGTTCTGCCATCGGGCCGCACCGCGATCCTGTCTGATACGGTGGGATTTATCTCTGATCTGCCAACGGATCTGATTGCGGCTTTCCGGGCGACATTGGAAGAAGTGCGCTCTGCCCAGGTGCTGGTGCATGTCCGTGATATCGCCGCCCTGGATACTGATGTCGAAAAGGCCGATGTTGAGAAAGTTCTGGGCTCTCTGGATATCGCACCCGATACGGTGGTTATGGAGGCCTGGAACAAGGTTGATACAATGCCAGCCGATATCCGCGCCGCGACGGAACAGCGGGCCGCGCTGATCCGATCCGGGGAAGAGGGTGTTGATGCCTTCGCCATCTCTGCCATGGAAGGCACGGGGTTTGATCCCTTGCTGACGGCTATTGATGAGGCCTTGGCGCGGTTCCGCGTTGAAGCAAATGTTGAGATATCAGCCGGTGACGGCGCTGCTATGGCCTGGCTGCATGAAAATGGGGATGTGCTGGACGATCTGACAGATCGGGAAGCTGGAGACGGAACCTCAGTGCTTTTGACAGTCGCCCTGGACCCAACAGATTGGAAGCGGTTTGAGCAGCGATTTGGCTATAAAGCCCTGTCATAAAACTTTCTTTGGCGGTTTCCGGCTTATTTCAGTTCGTCTCCATTGACAATTACACAACAATTCGTATATGCGCTAGCACTCACTAAGGGGGAGTGCTAGCAGCGCTTTCTCAGGACAGATTGGGGGCGATGGTTCACATCAGGTGGGCCCGCCTAGACCAGGACGAAGTTTTTGAAGGGGAAATGACCATGAAATTCCGGCCTCTGCACGATCGCGTACTAGTTAAACGCGTTGAGAGCGAGACCAAGACCGCAACAGGCATCATTATTCCTGACACGGCACAAGAAAAGCCGATGCAGGGTAAAGTGATCGCCGCGGGCTCTGGCACGATCAAAGAAGACGGCAGCGTTCGTAAGCTGGACGTCAAAAAGGGCGACACCGTCCTGTTTGGCAAATGGTCCGGCACCGAAGTCAAAATTGACGGCGACGATCTGCTGATCATGAAAGAATCTGACATCATGGGCATCATTGAATAACAGCGCGATGACGGGGCGGGGAAAGGATCCTCGCCTTTTTTATTGCCAGCTGATTATTCAGGCTCAAACCACTATTAAGGAGTCCTACTGCTATGGCAGCCAAGGAAGTTAAATTCGGCACAGACGCACGGGCAAAGATGCTCCGCGGCGTAGACATTTTGGCCGATGCGGTCAAAGTCACCCTGGGTCCTAAAGGCCGTAACGTCGTGATCGACAAGGCTTTCGGCGCACCGCGCATCACAAAAGATGGTGTTACGGTCGCGAAGGAAATCGAACTGTCAGACAAGTTCGAAAACATGGGCGCACAGATGGTGCGTGAAGTTGCCAGCAAGACCAATGACATGGCGGGCGACGGCACGACCACTGCAACGGTTCTGGCTCAGGCCATCGTCCGTGAAGGAGCCAAGGCTGTTGCCGCTGGCATGAACCCGATGGATCTGAAGCGCGGTATTGATCTGGCTGTGGATGCGGTTGTCAAAGACATCGCCAAGCGCGCCAAGAAAATCAAAACCAGCTCTGAAGTTGCACAGGTTGGCACGATCTCTGCCAATGGCGACAAAGAAGTTGGCGAAATGATCGCTGCAGCCATGGAAAAGGTCGGCAACGAAGGTGTTATCACCGTCGAAGAAGCCAAAGGCCTGACCACGGAACTGGAAGTTGTCGAAGGCATGCAGTTCGACCGCGGCTACCTGTCTCCTTACTTCGTGACCAATTCTGAAAAGATGGTTGTCGAACTGGAAAACCCAATGATCCTGCTGCACGAGAAGAAACTCTCGAACCTGCAGGCCATGTTGCCCGTTCTGGAACAGGTTGTACAAAGCAGCCGTCCGCTGTTGATCATTGCTGAAGACGTTGAAGGCGAAGCCCTGGCGACCTTGGTTGTGAACAAGCTGCGCGGGGGCCTGAAGGTCGCTGCAGTGAAGGCACCGGGCTTCGGTGACCGTCGTAAAGCCATGTTGGAAGACATCGCCATCCTGACCGGTGGTACGGTGATTTCCGAAGACACCGGCATCAAGCTGGAAAGCGTCACGCTTGCCATGCTGGGCCAGGCCAAGAACGTCACCATCAACAAAGACGAAACCACCATCGTCGATGGCGCCGGGAAGAAGAAAGAAATCGAAGGCCGTTGCTCGCAGATCCGCCAGCAGGTTGAGAACACCTCTTCTGACTATGACCGTGAAAAGCTGCAAGAGCGTCTGGCCAAACTGGCTGGCGGTGTTGCCGTGATCAGCGTCGGCGGTGCGTCCGAAGTTGAAGTGAAAGAAAAGAAAGACCGCGTTGACGACGCCATGCACGCAACCCGTGCCGCTGTCGAAGAAGGCGTTGTCCCAGGCGGTGGGTCGGCTCTGTTGTATGCCACCCACGCCCTGAAGAAGATGGAAGGTGCCAACCATGATCAAACCGTGGGCATCGACATCGTGCGTCGCGCCCTGACGGCTCCTTGCCGCCAGATCGTTGACAATGCCGGTGAAGATGGTGCTGTCATTGTCGGTAAGATGATGGAGTCGAAAGACCACAACTGGGGCTTTGATGCTCAAAACGGCGAATTCTGTGATCTGGTGAAAGCCGGTATCATCGACCCTGCCAAGGTTGTGCGTTCTGCGCTTCAGGATGCTGCCTCGGTTGCTGGCCTGCTGGTCACCACCGAAGCCATGATCGCTGATAAGCCTGAGCCTAAGGGCCAGGGCGGCGGCGGCATGCCCGACATGGGTGGCATGGGTGGCATGGGCGGCATGATGTAAGCATCACGCTGACCTAGCCTACGCCTAAGAAACTAAAGATTGAGGCCGTCGGATCCGTCCGGCGGCCTTTTTCTGTATCAGGCGTCTGGATTGAGTCTTTAATCCTTTGGCGCATCCCATTAGGTTGGCTTCATAACACTTATAAATGAGGCCCTCTTTATGTCCCGCACATTGATGCTTGATCAGGTTCATGCGCTCAGTAAGGCAGCACTGATCGGGGCAGGGACATTGGAAGAGTCTGCGTCCATTGTGGCTGACAGCATCGTCGATGCGGAGGCCGAGGGCATCCGCGCCGTCGGATTGGCCTATCTGCCTTACTATTGTCAGCATGTCCGCGTTGGAAAGGTTTCAGGCCTTGCGGTGCCGAAGGTGAAGCAGACCGGCAAGGCCGCCCTGATGGCTGATGCGCGCAACGGGTTCTGCCATCCCGCCTATGTGGAGGGGGAGAAGAAATTCTACACCCTTGCCCGAAATTGCGGTATTGCCGGGTTTGGTATTCAGCATTCCTATGCCTCTGGCGTGATCGGTTGGTTCGTGGATCGCATTGCCAAGGCCGGACTGGTTGGATTCTGCTTCACCAATGCCTCGGCATCCATGGCGCCGGCCGGGGGAAATCGTCCGCTGTTTGGCACCAATCCCATTGCCTTTGGCGTGCCCCGTGACGGCAAGCCGCCCCTGGTAATCGATCAATCCTCTACAGCCACATCCCGTGTCAGTATCGCGGCCAAGATGGAAGCGGGGGAGCCGATACCGGAAGGGTGGGGCCTGGATGCGATGGGCAATCCCTGTACCGATGCCAAGACAGTTCTGGGCGAGGGGTCTATGGCCCCTTCTGGCGGCTATAAAGGGGGCGGATTGGCGTTATTGGTGGAAATCATGGCCGCTGGACTGACAGGGGCGAATTGGTCCTTTGAGGCATCGGATTTGGGCAATGATGTCGGTGGCACGCCGGATATCGGACAATTCTTTATGGCGATTGATCCGACCGCTTTTGGAGGCGCGAATTTTTCCGCCCGGATCGAAACTCTGTTTCAGGCGATGCTGGATCAGGACGGGGTGCGCCTGCCAGGGGACCGGCGCCACGCGCATCGCCTGAAGGCGGCACGGGAAGGGGTCGTGGTTCCAGATAATCTGTTTCAGACGTTGCGCGACTATGCCCGCGGAGAGGCCGCGTGACAGCCGCGGCGCGGGTTGATCCGGATAAGGTTCAATCGATCCTGCGGGATGTCGCGGAAAGAATCGTCCTGCCGCGCTTTGATGGGTTGGCAAAGCATGAAATCATAGAAAAGGCCCCCGGTGATCTGGTCACCGTCGCGGATATCGAGGCGGAACATATCCTGACAGAGGCTTTGTCGGCCCTGTTGCCGGGATCCCGTGTTGTTGGGGAGGAGGCCTATTCCAAATCCAATGACATCCTGGATCGGTTTGATACGCCAGGCCCTGTCTGGCTGATTGATCCGATTGATGGTACGAAGAACTTCACCAAGGCGAGTGAAACCTTCTGCATGATGGTGGCCCTGGTGGAGAATAACCGCCCGGTTATGGGCTGGATCCATGACCCCATTCCCAATCGCACCGCCTTTGCAGCAGAGGGTGAGGGGGCCTGGCTGGACGGAACACGGCTGATAATACCAGACCCGCCAGCAGATTCAGCGAAAGTCGGTTTGATCAATACTTGGTATTTTGACGAACCCAAGCGCAGCGCGTTGCGTAGTGCGGCGCGGGCGCGGTTTGGCGAATTGGTGTCCCTATCCTGCGCCGGCCATGACTTTTTAGCCCAAACGCTGGGGTCGCGCCATTTCAGCTTTTACCGACGGTTATGGCCCTGGGATCATGCGCCAGGAACCTTGTTGATCCGAGAAGCAGGCGGCCATGTCGCGCGCATCGACGATGCCCCCTATCAGGCCGGAACACGCGTCCACGGTCTGTTGAGCGCACCAAACAAAGAGGTTTGGACGTCAATCCGCGATTACCTGTTGCTGGATTTTTAATCCACCAGAAGAACCAGTGCCTCTTCCGAGAAGGCTTGAATGGCAGCCTCTATCTTTTCATCGATCTTACCATCGATTGGGCCCTGATAGTATCCGCGCTTCTGGAGGTATTCCTGATACATCTGAACGCGATCTGCACCGCCTAATTCCATGGACAGGCGATAGAATTTCATCGCCTGACCCTGATCGCCCAACAGGGTATGAACCGCAGCCGCCGTATCAGCATTATCGGCATTTTCGTCCAGTTTCAGCGACTTTTCGACATAGTCCAATGCCGCTTTCGGGTCGCGAAAGGATTTGTCTTCTGCTGCGACAAGCAACCATGCGATGGAATTGTAATAGTCCGATATCGGCTGGATCTGGACCGCAACATTCAGATTATCAAACGCCTGTTGATAGTCTTTGCGGTCCATATAAATCATGCCGCGGCGATGCCAGGCAACGGCCCGTGTCGGATCCAGGTTGATCGCCTGGGTATAATCCGCCAGCGCCGCATCGATGTTATCGGTCCGCTGATTTGCCATTCCCCGGAACATAAGGGCATCCGGATTTTCTTCGCCATGGTCGATGGCGAAACTGAAATCTGTGAGCGCCTCTGTCGGATTGCCCCCGAACAGATAGGCCAGGCCCCGTCTGGTATACAGCGAATACCGGTTAGGATCGATGTCGATGGCCTTTGTATAGGCGGCCTGCGCGGTATCGAACTGCTTCAGTTCTACATGCAGATTACCCAGCGTCACCAATGTGTTGATGTCCAGCGGGTCAATTTTCTGTGCCTGATCAAGGTCACGCAGGGCGGCGTCAATATTGCCCATCTGGGCATAGCTGGAGGCACGACCGGCATAAAGTGCCGCTACCTTTGGCGCGATTTGTAGGGCCAGGTCATAGTCCTGTATCGCCTTTTGATGCTCCCCCATATCGTCAAATGTGCGGGCGCGCCCATCCAGAAAGCCGATATTGTTGGGCGCCAGATCAAGTGCTTCGGTAAAGTCTCTCAGCGCCGCAGTATAATCAAAGAGGTCAAGAAAGGCCGATGCGCGATAGGCCAGGGCGGTTGCGCGCCCCTCAGTGGACAGGATTTCACTATCCAGCAATGTTGAGCATATGTCGCGTCGTTGACTGGGCGTATTGCCTGCCCCCAGACAGCCCCTCAGCAATTGGGTCATTTTCTGCGGGGTGTCCCCGTCCGGGCTGTTGTTCAGCATCTGACCATAGCCAATCGTCGGCAGAAGGCAGGAAAGAAACAGGGTGAAAACAAGGGTTCGAATGCGTACCATCATGAACTGAGCCTTTTGGATCGTCTGTTGCTATAACGTAACGCAGTATGGCGGTGTTTCAATCTGTCATCCTTCCATTCCGGCCTGGATATTGCGAGAGTGTGGGCATGAAGACAGTATTCTTGACCGCCCTGATCCTCGTATTGTCTGGCATGTCTGCTGCGGCGCAGACAGTGCCGGATCATCCATTCACCAATGCCACGGGCGCAGGGCCTGAAACGACAACAGAGCGGGGACAGGATAATCTGCCCTATCCCCCTGCAAAACCTGAATTTCTGTTGCGCATGTCTAAAAAGGAATGCCAGACGGTCTTGCGCCGCGCCGTTGTGCCCAGTGCGGACTATGTTCCGGGGCTGGATATACGGGGCAATGCCGTTGCTGGGGCAAACCTGCCGGGGACCTTAACCGCACAGGATATTCTGCCGGAAGAGATCGCCTTCGAACTGGCACTGAATCCTATGGTTTTTGCTGGAAATCCGGCACTGCAGACCCTGTTTGCCAATTCATCAACCAGTCTGGGGATGGTCCGATACAATCTTGCATCCGGGAAGCTGACCCTGAACGACAAAGCCCTGACACCTGATACCGAGGCAGAAATAATCGCCCTGTGCCAGCAGGCCGTTCAGCGATAGCGCATCCACTGACTGCGGCTTTACCTTCACGGCGCTAGGCCTTAGATTGCGCGCACTTAACAACCTTAGCCTTAAGGGTAGATTTCTGATGCGCTTGTCCCCTGCCGTCCGCTTGAGTGAGTATTTCATGCCCACCCTGCGGGAAACCCCCAGCGAGGCGGAAATCGTCTCCCACCGTCTGATGTTGCGTGCAGGCATGATCCGGCAGGAATCTGCTGGTATCTATTCCTGGCTGCCGACAGGCTATCGGGTGCTGCGCAAGATTGAACAGATTGTCCGTGATGAAATGGACCGTATTGGCTGTCATGAAGTCCTGATGCCGACGATCCAATCCGCAGACCTTTGGCGCAAATCCGGTCGTTATGAAGATTACGGCAAGGAGATGCTGCGCATTACCGATCGGCACGAGCGGGAAATGCTGTATGGCCCCACGAATGAGGAAATGATCACCGACATCGTGGCGGAACATATCAAGAGCTATAAAGACCTGCCCCGAATGATGTATCATATTCAATGGAAATTCCGCGATGAGGTCCGCCCGCGCTTTGGCGTGATGCGGGGTCGGGAATTCCTGATGAAGGATGCCTATTCTTTTGATATCTCCCAGGAAGCGGGCCGTATCTCCTATAACAAGCAATTCGTTGCCTATCTGCGCCTATATGCCCGCATGGGCTTGAAGGCCATACCGATGGCGGCCGATACGGGTCCCATTGGCGGCGATATGAGCCATGAATTCATCATTCTGGCCGAAACCGGCGAAAGTCAGGTCTGGTGCGATACGGATCTGCTGAAGCTGGACCTGCTGAACATGGATATCGATCACCGCAATGCCGACCAGATGAGCGAGGTCATCGGCAAGGTGACGTCTTTCTATGCGGCAACCGATGAGATGCATGATGAGGCAAAATATCAGGCCGAAGTCCCAGTCGATCGTCAAATGACGGCCCGCGGGATCGAGGTCGGCCATATCTTCTTCTTCGGCGACAAATATTCCGAGCCTATGAACGCCAAGGTTCAGACGGCAGATGGCGGCTTCGCAACGGTCCAGAGCGGTTCTTATGGTGTGGGTGTCTCACGCCTGTTGGGTGCGATCATTGAGGCCTGTCACGACGATAACGGCATTATCTGGCCGGAAGAGGTTGCCCCGTTCAAAGTGGGTCTGATCAATCTGCGCGTCGGGGACGAGGCCTGTGATGCCGCCTGTGAGGACTTCTATGCCAAGCTTCAGGCCGCAGGGATGGACGTCATGTATGACGACCGCGATACGCGCGCCGGTGTGAAATTCGCCGATATGGACCTGATCGGCCTGCCCTGGCAGGTGGTGATCGGACCAAAAGGCGTTGCAAATGGCATCGTCGAGCTTAAATCCAGAAAAACCGGGGAGAAAGAAGAGCTCTCTCCAGAAGCGGCCCTTGCTAAGTTGTCTGGGTCCAAATAAGGCTATCCGCCGCTGTGAAAGGGCGCTTTGACGATGTTTACAGCTGTTGAGCGGTTGGTTGCCTTTCGCTATTTGCGGGCCAAACGGCAGGAGGGATTTATCTCTGTCGTTGCCTGGTTCTCTTTATTGGGAATCATGCTGGGCGTGGCGACCCTGATCATCGTCATGTCGGTGATGAATGGGTTCCGGGCTGAATTGCTGGGGCGCATTATCGGGCTGAATGGGCATGTTACCATCGGGTCCGTTGAAAGACGGATTGAGGCCTATCAGGAGATCACCGACCAATTGCTGGCCCGCCCGGACGTGCTGGCCGCAACCCCGATGATTGAAGGTCAGGTCATGGCAAGCGCCAAGAATGGCGCAGCAGGGGCTTTGGTTCGGGGCGTGCGGGCAGCAGATTTTGAAGCGCGCCCAATTCTGCGGGATTCCCTGATCGCCGGCAGCATGGATAACTTCACACAACAGGATGGAATCCTGATCGGGGTTCGGATGGCCAGTCGCCTGGGGCTGACCCTGGGGGACTCGCTGACGCTGATTTCTCCCAATGGAACGGTAACAGCATTCGGCACCGTGCCCCGCATGAAGGCCTTTCCAATCGTCGGCATTTTTGAAGTCGGCATGTATGAATATGACAATACCTATGTCTATATGCCGTTAACGACCGCCCAGGCATTCTTTCGAACAGGCGATGCTGTTGGATCAATTGAGGTTATGTTGAAAGACCCTGATGCGGCAAAGGCAACGGCCTTTGACCTGCGGGGCAGTCTTCCCCCTGGATATACGGCCACAGATTGGCAGCGTGTTAATTCCAGCTTTTTCAATGCGCTACAGGTGGAACGTAATGTTATGGCGCTGATTCTGTCACTGATCGTTGTGGTGGCGGCCTTCAATGTCATATCGTCCCAGATCATGCTGGTTCAGGATAAATCCCGGGGCATTGCCGTATTGCGCACCATGGGGGCGACGCGGGGATCTATCCTGCGGATATTCTTCATGACCGGCAGTTCGGTTGGCGTCATTGGTACTGTTCTGGGGGCCACGCTGGGTATTTCCTTCGCGCTGAATATCGAGAGCATTCGACAGGCGATTCAAAGCCTGTCGGGCGCCAAGTTATTCGATGCAGAAATTTATTTCCTGTCTCAATTGCCGGCAAAAATAGATCCGACAGAGGTGATCGTCACCGTGACATTTGCCCTGGTAATCAGCCTTCTGGCCTCAATTTATCCGGCCTGGCGCGCGGCGCGATTGGATCCTGTAGAGGTGCTGCGCTATGAGTGACGATACGACCGTATTGCGCATGGACGCGGTTGAACGGACCTATAAGACAGCTGCCGGACCCCTGACCGTGCTGGATGGTGCGTCTTTGCATGTCAGCAAGGGGGAGTTGGTTGGGTTGGTTGCGCCCAGTGGGACCGGGAAATCCACCCTGTTGCATATGGCGGGTCTGTTGGAATTGCCTGACAAAGGCGATGTCCTGATTAATGGACGGGCCTGTGGCACGCTGGGGGACCTGGAACGCACGGCGATTCGGCGCAAGACCATTGGTTTTGTGTATCAGTTTCATCATCTGCTGCCGGAATTCTCCGCCCTGGAGAATGTGATCTTGCCGCAAATGGTGGCGGGGGAAACAAGACGGGCTGCCCGTGATCATGCAGCAGACTTGTTGGAAAGCGTTGGTTTGACGTCTCGCGCCACCCATCGGCCCGCCAAGTTGTCGGGTGGCGAGCAACAGCGGGTTGCCGTTGCGCGGGCCCTGGCGAATTCACCGGCTATCCTGTTGGCAGATGAACCGACCGGCAATCTGGACCCCAAAACGTCTGAGATCGTGTTTGATCTGTTGGTAAAGCTGGTGCGGGAGCGCGGGATGAGCGCCCTGATCGCGACCCATAACATCGCCCTGGCACAGCGTATGGACCGCGTGGTGACATTGGCGGCTGGCAAAATTCAGGGTTTTTCTGCCGAGTCCTGAAGGCGTTCAGGGGATCGGATGCCTTTCAAGATTTCCATCACCGAAGCTCGAAGGCCAGCAGGATCAGGGACATGGCAATCAGCCAACTGCCTGCGATTCGAATGCCAATCACCGCGATGGGGTGCCGAAGCTTCGCGCTGAGTGCCATAATATTCAAGGCGATGATGTTCACCCCGATCCATATGCCAAAGCCCAGCAACAGGGTTTCGTTTGCCTTTAGGGCTTCCGGCTTTGAATCCAGGCCAACGCACAATCCGGCCAGCGCAAAAACACTGACATTCAATAAGCTGGGCACGGGTCTGTTTACAGCCAGCAGGGTACCAGCGATCAGGGTCATAGCGGCCAGTGTCAGGCTGGTGATCTGGGTCGGGTCTATCCAGATCGTTGCTGCATATCCGACGACCAGTCCTGCATTCAATGCGGCCAGCAAAGGCGGAATTTGGCGATCCTGACGACGGCCCATCCATAAACCGATCCCAATCAACAGCAACAGGTGTTGGGGAACGGCGACAGGATGCAGCAAACCGTTTGGGAAAAGGCCAACGCCGGAGATGCTGGTATGGGCATCTGCGGGTGTCGCAAGGCCCAATCCGCCCCCCACCAGGATAAGCAGGGGGAGAAAGAGATGCTGACCCGTCACGCGATGCCGGTCATAAAGGCGACGCCGACCAAAGAGATCGCAACGCCGAGACCGCGCACTGCGATGCGGCCCGATGGCATTTTAACCAGCATGCCAAAGGCAATACCGACCAGGTGCAGCATGCCCGTTGAGAGGACAAATCCGATGGAATAGGTGATCGCATTCGCGGCATGGGGCAGTTCCGCACCATGGGCATAGCCATGGAATATGGCGAATGCGCCGACCAGACAGGACGCAATCCAGATTGGGGGCCGCGCGGCCAGAGCGACCAACAGACCCAGCACGATGGCAGATCCCGCAATGCCGATTTCAACGCCGGGCAGGGGAAAGCCCAATACACCCAGCGCGCCGCCAAATGCCATCACAACTGGAAAAATTATCGGCAAAAGATATAGGGCCGGACGCCCCAGAAAGGCCCCCCATAATCCAACGGCGACCATCGCAACCACATGATCCAGACCAAACAACGGATGCGTTAGGCCGCTGACGAAACCACCCGCCATCCCGGCCCCTTCATGGGCAAAGGCGGCGCTGGAAATCATTGCTGTCGCGGCAAGAATACAAGCGGCAAGGGGGGCAATCCAGAGGACACGGGATGTCATAAAACTATCCTTTCAGGCAATGGCATTTTTTTGGTTTGCTTGATTGATGTTAAACAGCCGATAAAGTATCGCTTCGGCCCAAGGATTGGAAGGTGTAAAGATGGGCAAGACCCCGGTGGCAAGCCGAAAGAAATCTGCATCAAAGAAGCCACCTGTAAAACCGGTGGCAAGCCCTGCTGCAACCGGACTATCGGATCAGGTGGGGGAAACGTTGCGGCAATTGCTGCGCCGTGCGGAACCGCTGGACCTGAAACGACACGCCGATTTTAAAGTTAAGGATGGTCGGGATTTCAGCTTTGCCAGCAAGCTGCATACCATCCCGCTCAGCGCTGTGGAGTTCATGCCAACTGCACGGCATTATCCGATTATTTTTGCCGGTGAGAAAGATATTCATCCGGTCGCCCTTCTGGGTTTGCGATCCGATGAAAATCTATTTGTCGAGGCAAATGGGCGCTGGAAAGAAGGCTGTTATGTTCCTGCGATTCTGCGGCGCGCGCCTTTTGTTCTGATGCAGGATACAAAGCATGGGAAAGATGGCGTCGGTCTGTGCCTGGATGTCGAATCTCCGCTGGTGTCGAAAACCGAAGGCACTCCGATTTTTGCCAATGGCAAGCCAACAGCAATGCTGGCCAAAATGGCGACCTTTGCGGCGTCTTATTCCAAGGAACAGGCGCGCACCCGTCAGTTTGTGAATGCCTGTATGGCCAATGATCTGTTGGTAGAACGCCGGATGGAGATCACATTGGCAAGCGGCCAGAGAATCATATTTTCCGGCTTTCGTGTCATTGATGAGGAACGCCTGCGCAAGCTGGATGATACAACGGCGCTGAAATGGTTCCGAACGGGATGGAGCGCCCTGGCGCTGGCGCATTTTCTGTCATTGGGAAATATGGGCCGTTTACATCATCGCTCTAACGCGCGTGTTACTCAAAAAGCCCCCTGAAGCACTTATTTTTCGTTCGTTTCCGATGGGACTTCTTCATCCTGGGTCAAATCTTCCAAAGAGGCCATTTGTTCGAATTTGTTCTTCTGATCCATGACCGATAAGAGGTTCTGTGCCAGGATTTGAAACAGCGCTTTCACAAAAGGATCGGTTTCTTTTAATTTTTCGTTCAGTCTTGTGCGCTGAATGGTAATCACGGTGCTGGCGGTTTCGGCGCGCGCACCTTCGGTTCTGGGGCGACTGGTCAGCAGGGCAAGTTCCCCCAGGACCTGACCTGGTCCGCGCTTTTCCGTGATATCGACAAAGCCGTCGCTGCCGCGTTTCAATATCTCGATGGATCCGGCCTGGATCATATACATGGCCGTGGCGTCATCGCCTTCGTGATACAGCATATCGCCAGCAGCAAATTCTTGGCGCAGAACCAGGTTCCCACTCATGGATCAGTTCCCTTTTTCGGCCCGCAATGCGGCCGCATGTTCTGCAGAGTTTGCGGCACGCGCCATGGCGGCGATATCGTCCGCGGGCAGCGGTGTTTTGCTGGCCGCCTGGCGCAGTAAACGGATTAACATCAGAATCAGCATTTTTAATCCAGGATCGGCATTGCCCAGCTTCTTTTTCAACAAATCCTCAGTGATGACGATGCAGACACATGACTCTTCAGCAATTGCAGACGCCATGCGTTTGGATTGATCGATCAGTGCCATTTCACCAAAAATGCCACTGGCTTCGACAAAGCCTAATGTGCCGCGCGCCCCCCCTGGCAGGGATTTCGTGATGCGCACACGACCGCTTTGCAGGACATAGGCCTGGTTGCCGTAATCGCCCTCATTAAAAATGACATCGCCTTTATAAAAGGTTCGTCTGTTCAGGACGCGTGAAGAGTCGGACAATAAATATCCCCCAGTGGCTTATTACGGAAAAATATCGCGAATATTACCTTCGCATGCTTTTGTTAACTATAATCGAATTCACGGCCAATGCGTAACACTGATTGACGGTTTTGCTGATATTCTATGATACTGCGCAGCGAATCGATATGTGTGAATATGAATGTGAGGGTTGTTAAAGTCACCTCCTTCCTGTAGGCGGAAAGGGGGCATTGATTACGGTTAAAAAAATATTCCACTTGGATGGAAGTATCGGGGCGTGGAAATCAATCGGTCTTAGAAAATGTCTAAAAACTATGATTTCAGAAATCTGCGCGTGCTTGTCGTTGATGACTGCAAGTTCATGCGTGGCATCTTAGAGCGGATGCTGGACGCGCTGGGCATTGGATATGTGCGCGTCGCTATCGATGGCATCAGCGCGTGGGATCTGTTGCAGACAGAGGATTTCGATCTGGTCATAACAGATTGGGAAATGGAACCAGAAGACGGCGCAACCTTTGTTCGTCGAATTCGCCTGGATCCGGAAAGCCCCGGGCGATACATTCCAGTAGTGATGCTGACGGGGTATACCGAGAAGGCAAAGGTGATGAATGCCCGCGATATTGGGATAACGGAATTTCTGGCCAAACCGCTGGCGGCCCGATCGCTTCATGCACGGATCGTGAATATCATTGAGAATCCGCGCCCCTTTGTCAGAACCACGTCTTTCTTTGGTCCCTGTCGTCGGCGTTTGAATTTGCCCAGTTTTGAAGGGGCGGACCGTCGCGCCGCCCAGGACGATGCGCTTGAGATTTAACCGCCGTTACGGGTTTGAGGAGAGTTTGGTCAATGGGTAGGGAAAAACTTCCAGAGATACCGGCAAATGCCTCCAAATCGTGGCATGAGGTCGTAGAGCGCCCGAATGACCTGGCGAAAAAAGTGCCGCGGACTGGTGGCATTGAACCGGAAAAGGCATTTGAGGCCGCAGAAACCGTCGTCAAACAAATGACGAGTGATTACGTCGACAAGCTGGCTGAAGATATTGAGCAGATGAAGCGGTTGGCCGCGAAGTATCGAGAAGACAATTCGGACGCGACGCTGGATCAATTATTTCGATTGGTCCACAACATGCGCGGGCAGGGTGCCACCTTTGGCTTCCCGCTGATTACCGAAATTGGCCGACATTTCTGTCGCTATGTGCGCGAACGCCCAAAGGGAAAAGCGGTAAAGCCGGCCCTGGTCGATCAGCATCTGAAGGCCTTGCTGGTGGTGTATAATCAGTCCATCAAAGGCAGCGGCGACGAAATTTCACAGGCCGTCGTTTATGCCCTGGCTGAAGTTGTTGATCGCGAATTGTCATAAATTTCGATCCATATGCGCCGTTGTGCTTTAAAGCCGTGACGCACTGTCATAGACTGATGGCAGTCACACCAGAGCCAAGGGCTCACCATTTCCAGTTATAGATACATTTGAAGGGGGCTTTTATGTCCGGCAGCTTAAACAAAGTCATTTTAGTCGGAAATCTGGGCCAGGACCCCGATGTGCGCTCTATGCAGAATGGCGATAAGGTCGCCAACCTATCCATCGCAACGTCCGAAAACTGGAAGGATCAGTCTGGACAGCGGCAGGAGCGGACTGAATGGCATCGCGTCGTGATTTTCGGCAAGGTCGCTGAGATTGCAGAGCGCTATTTGAAAAAAGGCTCAAAGGTTCTGATCGAAGGCCATTTGCAGACCCGCAAATGGGAAAAAGACGGCAAAACCAACTATACGACAGAAGTCGTGGTGCGCGGTTTCAACGGTAACATGACCATGCTGGACAGCCGCGATGGCAGTGGTGGCAGCGGCGGCGGTTATGGCGGCGGCAGCAGCGGGGGCGGTTCGCGCGGTGGTTCCGGTGGCGGATATGATGGCGGTTACGATGATCGCGGTGGCCCCAGTGGGGGCGGCAGTGGTGGAAGCGGACGCGACTATAGCGCCGATCTGGACGACGAAATCCCGTTCTAGGCTACAAATACGCCCTATCAGGTCAGCGGATCGGTCTCTCCCAACAGATACCGCACGACATCCTGTGCGTCGAAGGCAAGACAGATCAGCAAGGTTCCGATCAGGATATACAGAACCTGTCGATACGGTGTTTCGATTGGCGTTCCGCGACAGACCCGCAGGATCAGATAGATCACCAGGGGTATCCAGAAAATCAGGTGGGGCAGGCCCAACAACCGCACATATCCCATATGGTCATACATTTCTGGAACAATGATAAAGACCGGAATATGGGCGATAATCGTAAATAACCCGGCGCGTCGCGTGCTTCGTGATACCAGCAGGATTAGGGGGGCCAGGACCAGCACAAGCATCAGCCACAGCAGCCAGATTTTAACCCACATTGGTTGCAGCATGGCGGCATCAAAGAATGACATCAAATCCTCCTCCTGACGGGTTTCACTTAAATCTGGTCCATAACAAACACAAGGCAAGGCGGTCAAAAGCATAAAATGGCAGTGGGCTAAAAGGGGACCGCCCCTTTGATCCATTTTTCCAGGAAGCCGATGAACCACTCCTTCATGGGTGTGTGATAGACATCGGCCAATTGGCGTTGTGTAAACACATCCTGAGCGCCCGGAATCGTCGTCATGTCGATACTATGCTCCAGCCAATGCTCATGCTGTTCCATGCTGAGTTCCGGATGGAATTGGAAGCCAAAAGCATTTTCTGAATATCGAATGGCCTGGTTGGGAAAATATCCCGATGTTGCCAACAGCGTGGCGG
This sequence comes from Hwanghaeella sp. LZ110, assembly GCF_048892525.1. Taxonomy (NCBI): domain Bacteria; kingdom Pseudomonadati; phylum Pseudomonadota; class Alphaproteobacteria; order Rhodospirillales; family Aestuariispiraceae; genus Hwanghaeella; species Hwanghaeella sp. LZ110. The sequence continues at coordinate 410,335 of NZ_JBLZHT010000003.1, forward strand.
AATCGGGCAGGGTGAATCCCAGAAAGTGCCAATGGGCGACCATCATGCGGTTTGGAAACACCGACAGGCCATCTGGGGTCGGGTCGAGGGTGTAGTAGCCGATTTCAGAAAGACCATCGGGGCTGGGATGCAATTCCGCCCCCAAAGCAACCGCCATGACTTGCGCACCGGAACATATGCCCAGAAACGGGCGTCCAGTCGCCAGATATTGGGAAACCCAGTCAACCTCTTGCGCCATAAAGGGATAACGCCGCGTTTCGGTTGCGGCATACTGGCCCCCATAGACGATGGCGCCAACGTGATGCTTCTCTATAGCGGGCAGGGAATCCCCTTTCGCCGGACAAACCCATTCCAGGTGATAGCCAAGGGCCCCCAGATGATCAGACGCCGTATCGGGCGAATTGGGGCGCTCGTGCGTGATCAAAACAATGGTTGGTTTGCTGGATGATTGCATATCCACACTGTAATCTGCTTATGGGAAATAAGGAAACAAAAGACATCATCCGCTAAGGGGTCTAAATCATGCCATTTTCCCTTATTTGGTTGTTCACCCGGTCACCAATATGCTAAATATATGACAGATCGCGACTCTCGCGGTCTGGTCATTGAAACACCCTTGTGACTGTTTCCGTGCCCTTTTATCCCTTCAGTAAAAAGCGACGATTTGACCCTTGTCTGACGAGAGCAACGCCCCTTCGAATTTCGATATTTCATCGGTCCTGATTGAGGACGAGATGCGCCGCAGCTACCTGGATTACGCGATGAGCGTGATCGTCAGCCGCGCGCTGCCGGATGTCCGCGACGGGCTGAAACCGGTGCATCGCCGCATTTTGTACACCATGAAGGAAAATGGTTACGATTCGACAAAAGCGTATCGTAAATCGGCGCGTATCGTCGGGGATGTCATGGGTAAATATCACCCCCATGGCGACAGCGCGATCTATGACGCCATGGTGCGCATGGCGCAAAGCTTCTCTCTGCGCGTGCCCCTGATTGACGGCCAGGGCAATTTTGGCTCCATGGATGGCGATGCTGCGGCGGCCATGCGATATACGGAGGCCCGCCTGTCCAAGGCCGCAGAGGTCATGCTGGACGATATCGACAAGGATACCGTCGACTTCCAGCCCAACTATGACGAATCAGAGTCTGAACCCCGCGTTCTTCCTGCTCGTTTTCCGGCCATTCTTGTCAATGGTGGGGGCGGGATCGCGGTTGGGATGGCGACAAACATCCCCCCCCATAACCTGGGGGAAGTGCTGAATGCCTGTGTCGCCTATGTCGATAATCCAGACATCACCATTGACGAATTGAATGAGATTATCCCTGGTCCCGACTTCCCAACAGGGGGAGAGATTTTGGGGCGGTCTGGGATTCGCGCAGCTTATAATACCGGACGCGGGTCTGTTGTGATTCGATCCAAGGTTACGACCGAGACTGTTTCGAAGGATAAAGAGGCACTTGTCGTTACCGAGATACCCTATCAAGTCAATAAATCTCGTATGATAGAGCGCATTGCTGAAGTTGTACGTGAGAAGATGGTTGAGGGTATCAGTGACCTGCGCGACGAATCGGATCGCGACGGTGTGCGCGTTGTAATCGAATTGAAGCGCGGCGTTGAGCCGGAAGTCGTCAAGGCGCAATTGTTCAAGCATACGCCCTTGCAGACCAGTTTCGGCATGAACATGCTGGCGATCCATGACGGTCAGCCAAAAACTCTGAATCTGAAGGACATTATCGGGGCCTTCATCTATTTCCGTGAAGATGTGATCAAGCGCCGCACGGCCTATGAGCTGAGCAAGGCGCGGGACCGGGCGCATATTCTGGCCGGTCTGATGATCGCGATCATGAGCATTGATGAAGTGATCGAACTGATCCGTCGTGCACCGGACCCTCAGACGGCCCGTGAGAATCTGATGGCGCAACCCTGGCCCGCCGGGGAGATTCTGCCCTATCTGAAATTGATCGATGATCCAGACGGCAAGATTGAGGGCGAAAGCGCTTGGCTGAGTGAACGTCAGGCACGCGCAATCCTGGACCTGCGCCTGCAACGCCTGACCGGTATGGAGCGGGAGAAGCTGGAGCAGGAAGCGCAGGAAATTCAACTGCGTATCACCGACTATCTGGAAATTCTGGCGTCGCGTCCCCGCCGTATGCAGGTCCTGTCGGATGAATTGATCGATATTCGCGACCGGTTTGCCGATCCGCGCCGCACGATCATCCTGGAAAATGAATTCGAACATGATATCGAAGACCTGATCCAGCGCGAAGACATGGTGATGACCGTCACCCATGGCGGCTATATCAAGCGCACGCCTTTGACGACCTATCGTGCGCAACGGCGCGGCGGTAAGGGACGCACCGGTATGGTGATGAAGGACGAGGATGTTGTTTCCAGCGTCTTTGTAACCTCGACCCATACGCCGGTCCTGTTCTTCTCGTCACGCGGCATGGTTTATAAGATGAAGGTCTATCGCCTGCCGGCCGGGTCGCCACAGTCCAGGGGCAAGGCGCTGGTCAATGTGCTGCCCCTGGAAAAGGACGAATGGATCACGACCGTGATGCCCTTGCCGGAGGAAGAGGAAAGCTGGGCCAATCTGGATGCCGTCTTTGCCACTGTTTCCGGCAATATTCGCCGCAACAAGTTGTCAGACTTCACCAATGTGAAGGCCAACGGCAAGATTGCGATGAAACTGGACGAGGGGGACCGTCTGATTTCCGTCAGCGTCTGTTCTGACGATCAGGACATCATGCTGTCCACGAAGCTGGGCAAGAGCCTGCGGTGCCAGGTTGAGGCTGTGCGGGTCTTTGCCGGTCGATCTTCCACCGGGGTGCGCGGCATTCGATTGGCCGAGGGTGATTCGGTGATCGGGATGTCCATTCTGCGCCACAGCGATGATACGCCAGAGCAACGCGATGATTATCTGCGTGCCCAGGCGGCGGCCAAACGCCTGCAATATGGTGAATATTCTCAGGAAGAAGACCGTAAGCGGGATGAAGAACGCGCTGCGATGTTACAACAACCGCATTTCGCCGATATGGCGGAACGGGAAGAATTTGTTCTGACCGTATCGGATCAGGGCATGGGCCAACTAGCCTCAACCTATGACTATCGCGTCACCAATCGTGGCGGCCAGGGGATCAACAATATGGACCTGCGGGGCGCGAATGTGGCGGCCTGCTTCCTGTTTGACACATCACTGGACGAATTGATGATGGTCAGCGACGCGGGACAAATCATCCGCATCCATGGCAACGGCATTTCCGCACGCCGACGGGGCGGCAAGGGTGTCATCGTGTTTGATGTCGGTGATACGCAAAAGGTCGTGTCCGTTGCCCGCCTGCGCGATGAAGAAGGGGGCGACGAGCCGCCTTTGGATGGGGAAGAAGGGGCAGCCCCGCCAGTTCAGCAAGACATGCCAGAGGCGGATGGCGATAGCCCAATCGAAGAGGGCGATGAAGCAGCCTCTTCCGATCCGGATGAAAGCAGTCTATAAGACGCCGCAACGAGAAGACTGATTTGGCTTAACGACTTCCGGGGAGGGTCCGGCATTATGGGCACTGTTGAACGCATTGGGATTTATCCGGGTACTTTTGACCCCATAACCAATGGGCATTTGGATATTATCCGCCGTGCGGCCACACATATGGTCGATAAGCTGATCGTCTCTGTTGCGATCAATGCGGGGAAGGGGCCGTTGTTCAGCCTGGAAGAGCGGACCCAGATGGTGCGTGAAGAGGTTCAAAGCCTGCCGGAAGACCTGCAAACCCGCATCGAAGTTGCCCCATTTGAGGGCCTGCTGATGCATCATGCGGTCAATGTCGGGGCAGAGCTGATCGTGCGGGGACTGCGCGCGGTTTCTGATTTCGAATATGAATTCCAGATGACCGGTATGAATGCCCGCCTGAACCGGCATGTCGAAACCGTCTTCCTGATGGCCTCAGAACGCCATCAATTCATCTCCAGTCGCTTTGTCAAAGAGATCCACGAACTGGGCGGCGATGTCGAAGACTTCGTCAGCCCCCGCGTCCTGGACCGGCTGAAAGTGAAGTTTGGGTGATTTGAATAGGAAATCTACTGATTTAATCGTTTAACGACCAACAAAAAGAACAAAACGGCAATTTTTAAGGCTAAACTGCTATCTCCAAGGAATTGTTACCATCAACCCGAGCAAGCGATATGTTTTAAGTTGCCTTGGTAGATCGGTTCACTTTGACGTTAGAGACTTGAGGAAGTTGGGAAAAGGCCTATGGCACGTTATACAAGTCTATGGTCGATCATTATTGAAGTGTCAGGTTTATGCGATGAAGAAAAAGTTGAGCTTCGTCATATTATTGCTGATCAAATCGTGCAGGATGAATATTTAGTATTAGGTACTCTTTTCCGTGCTATGGACCCATCGGAGTATGTGCTCTTTGTGGGGGATGGTGATCGGCTACTAATAACCCCATGGGGATTTCAATGCAGTTCCTTCATAAAATATAATAAATATGATGGCGAACGGCTTCCCTACGTTAACGAATTAATGCCAGATCGATTTGCGATTAGCGATAGCGGGCTACGAAGTTTTTTCTGCATGCTAGAACTTTCAATATTTAAACTACTTAAATTGCATGAGGTTTCTGCAGTGATGGGCAAGGATTTTCATAAGCTAACTCTAGGAAAATTAAGTCTCGAGCTGCGAAAGTCTGGTCTCTTGAGTGAAATAGCCATTGATGTGCTTGATAATATTATTGAAACACGCAACGAGTTTAGTCATGCCATGAAGGATGTAAGGGAAGTTAGATACTGCGACCGACCTTTGGCGGTTAGCCATTCAAGCAAATACATACCTTGGGACGACAAAGATAGCACCGTGCAACACTTTTTCATTGATGATGCTTTTCTCGTTACTGAAAAAATCATAGACGCTTACAAGATGAAACAACATAAGGTCGTTAACGGTGAAATCCTCCTGGAATTTATGCGTGGAAACCTTGGGCTCCCCATAATTCAAGGGCAATTAATTAAGTACTTTCGTGACTGTGCACTTGAAGATAAGCACTGGAGTGATCGCCAAAAGTCGGTGGAGGAAACTCAGAAAAAGTTTCTCTCATCAAGTATATCAGAACCGACTTGGGATATTTAAAAGTGAGATAAGTTAATTACTAATTAGCCAGCTGAAACCCAAGGTCTAGTGGCTCAGACCGTTCCGCTTTCTGCGAGACGGGCAGGCCACAGGCACTTTGGGCGGCTGCGCCTTTGGCTTCAATTACTATTGCGTCACCTTCTCCTAGAGCGACATATTGGGCTTGTGTCCCGATCCAAAACGACAGAGAGACATAGGCAACCCAGCCCTTTGATTTGAGAGTGTTATCCCCCCAAGTCCCCTCGCCAAGCCGGGTTAGGGACAGGATTACTTCTTCGTTGCTAGGCAATTCCGCCAAGCCTGGGCAAGCGTCAAAGATCACCGTCTCGGCACGGCGGATTACTTCTACGTCTTGCAAGCTATAATTGCGACCAGTGGCTATAGGGACCTCACTGGCCGCGACCGCGGTTCCAGCCATCATAAAGGCGACAAAGGCCAATCCCCAGACTTGGAACACTGTAAGCAATATGTAACGCATATTTACCTCAGTGGATTGATTAGTGGCACAACTTGAACGTTGTCCCCGTACCATCGCATTTTTATATCCGGAAAGTTCAAAGTTTTTTAGTTTGAACACCGTAAACTGCCCCAGCCACGTCTAAAAGCAAGCCCAAAAAAGTCCAAAATCTCGCGCGCCGCCACAAACAGGCACAACTGGCCGTTTATGGACAGTGCAACTGATTAAAAAATTAGGAAAAAATGGTGGGCACTATAGGATTCGAACCTATGACCTAACGATTAAAAATCGTGTGCTCTACCAACTGAGCTAAGTGCCCGGAGAGGGACGGGACCCTGTGTTTTTGCAAACCAACGGGGTGTTCCCTCGAACCGGGGCGGAACATAGGCAAGTGTTTCGGAATGGTCAATCATTTGCAGCCCTGAAAAGACAGCAAAAATGCATTTTATCCAAAAAAGAGGATGCGACCATATACCATCTCGGACAAGAGCAGTGCCAAAAGGCTGATTGGCACCCCTAAAATCAAGGTTTTCAGCGTTACCATGCTCCATTCCTCCACCGCGTTCTGCGTAAAGTTACGTCAACACAGCACAGCATGCAGTGATACGGGTCACAAAATCGGGCAGGTTCTGGGTGATTTCAGGGCAGGGGCCGGGATTGGCCTGGAAGCAGGGTGTCAATCGCCGCGGAATTGCTCGACCATATCGCGCAGGCGGTTGGTATCGGTCAGAATCAGGACGGAACCTGTACGTTTTACCAGCCCTTTGCGGGACAGGTCGCTGAGCACGCGGGCCACGGTTTCACGGGTGGTGGATACCCGGCTGGCCATTTCCGAATGAATGGGGATGGGTTCGATTCGCCCGGTGCCATCCGGCTGTAAGGTAGGTTTGGCCAATCGCAGCAGTTCGGCATAGATCCGGTTGTTGGCGCCTAACGTGCTGAGATCCATGATGCGCTCAACAGATACCCGAACCATTTGGGTCAGCCGCCGCATCAAACATAGTGCAACGGTAGGGTGTTCTTCCATCACAGAGCGAAAAATCTGAGGATGCATCATAGCGACCGTTGTATCGGTAATCGCAACGACGGTCGCAGAGCGCGGTTCGCCATCAATAGCGGCAAGTTCGCCAAAGATCGATCCCGGTTTTAAATCGTCAAAGGCGATTTCGCGTCCAGAGACGGAATAATTCACAACACGGGCAACGCCACTGGTAATGAAAAACACATCCTGTGTGTCATCCTGGAAATCAATCATTTGTTCCTGGGGTTTAAAGTCACGCCAGCGGCAGCGCGCTTCAATGCGTTTCAGGGCATCTGCCGGTAAATCTTTGAAAAGAAATATTGATGCGAGACTTCTCGCTGTCTCTGCAAGCATCTGGCCCCCCGAAACAATCCATATTCATTAAAATATTACCCCAACCCTGTCAGCAAGGCGATAGGATTGTCGCCAATCTACTCTTTAGCAGCTAGTTTGCTATAGAAATTATTTCTAAAATGAAAGACGTGGCACAGGGAATGGAGCAATCGGCACCGGGCTCAAAGACGAAATCATCGACCCTCTGGGTCGTGGTATTAGCCGTGAGCATCATCTTTGGCGGCATTGCATTCAGCTTTTATGCTGCCGATCAAGTGGATGAATGGGAAGGGGCGGCCTGGAAAGCGCGGGCACAGGACGATACCCGCAGATTGACGGAATTCGGGTCATTGGCTGTAAGTCAGGCACGGAGAACTCTGGTGGCTATCGCGGCCCGGTTGAATTCTGACTCGATGAATCCGATAAATCCGTTGAGGGACGGCGCGGTCGTTCAACCTGACACGATCACGTTTGAATTTATGGTTTTTGCAAAAAGTGCTGATGATCCCAACTCATCCACCCCTCGTATTGAGTCTGTTTCCGCCTATTTTCTGCCAACCTCACAAGCAGAAATGGATTACGCACAGTTCATCGCCAGTGACACTTTCAAAAAATTGACGATGGATACCTATCTATCCGAATCGCTGGGGAACGTGCCAGAAGTCCTGGTCGGCGGAACCTTTTCCCCTGATGGCACAAAACGCTTTACGTCATTGGGTGTCCGCGTCCAGTCGCAGCGGGATCAGGGGGTCTTGATAGCGATCTTTGATCTTGTTGGCTTCTTTAAGTCCTATATGGCGACGATCGCCCCGGATGGACTGGTCCTGAGGTTGAGTGAAATCACCGCGGCCGGCGAACAACATGCTGTAATCGGCGGTGATAACCCTTTACCCGATACAGTCGAAACATTCGTTTTCCCGATATCCTTAGGTGATACAGAATGGCGCTATAGTTGGGATGTGCTCAGCAACTATGAAGGCGGAAGGGACCGTTCGACCGGTACGTTGGTGCGCTATGGTGGCGTGGGGCTATTTACCATGTTCGGCCTGCTTCTGGCTGTGCTGCTGCAGGTTAATCATCGTATTTCCAATGCCGTGCGCCGCCGAACCGAAGAACTGGCGCGGGCGCGCGATCAGGCGGAGGTTGCAAACCGTGCGAAATCAGAATTTTTGGCGAATATGAGCCATGAATTGCGCACCCCTCTCAATTCTGTGATCGGGTTCGCTGAATTACTCGAATCTCAGGTATTAGGTCCGGAAAGCTGGCAGCGCTATCGTGACTACGCTACGGATATCCGACAAAGCGGCCGTCATCTGCTGTCCCTGATTAACGATATTCTGGATTTATCCAAAGCAGAGGCCGGACATCTGGCGCTGGACGATGCCTATATCTCACCGGAAGTGTTGATCGATGCAGCGGTTCGATTGGTTCATGAGCGCGCCCGCAATTCCGGCCTGGAATTGACCGCATCTGTTGAGGATCCCACGCTGTTGCTGCTGTGTGATGAGCGTCGGGCGAAACAGATCCTGCTGAATCTGCTCTCTAATGCGATCAAATTTACCCCCCGTGGCGGGTCCATCACTGTTCGTGCACAGCCCTGCCCGGATGGGGGAATGGAATTGCAGGTAATTGATACCGGTATTGGCATGAAACCGGAGGAAATCCCGTTAGCTCTGACGAAATTTCAACAGTTGGAGTCAAAACCAAGAGGGGATTTCGCCGGCACGGGCCTTGGTCTGCCCCTGGTTGAAAATCTGGCCAGACTTCATGATGCAAGCCTGAACATTCAATCAAAACCGGGGAAGGGAACAACGGTCATTGTGAAATTCGGTCCAGACCGCGTCGCCAAGGCAGACGACATTTTTGGGCAAGCGCCCGTGTAAACAAGCCCCCGTGTAAACAAGCCCCGTATAAACAGGCCCCCGTATAAACAGGCCCCCGTGTGAAGCTATGCACCTCGTATCAAATTCTGATCATTGAATCCTGATGTCTATTGCGTATAGTGAGATACGTATATTTTGCGGTGCAGCATCGCTCTCTTAAAGTTATCTGTAAGGAAATAATTTATGGAGTCCGAAGGCTCTAACATGCCAGAACCGGAAAAGACGCCCGCACCATCGGAACAGACGTCCAAGCTGGGCATATTCGCCCGGCTACGTGCGTATTTCTTTGCGGGCGTATTGGTCACGGCGCCCATCGCCATCACCATTGCCTTGGCGGTATGGATTATCGGCTATATCGATGATCAGATCGTGCCGTTGATCCCCCAGCGCTATAATCCAGATACATATTTCCAGCAGTATTTGGGCGTGGATTTCGGGCTGCCCGGATTGGGGGTTCTTGTCCTGATTTTGGCGATCACCCTCATCGGGGCGTTTACGGCAGGGCTGGTCGGTCGCTGGATCGTCCGATTTGGCGAAAAGCTGTTGGACCGGATGCCGATCATCCGCAGCCTGTACAAGCTGACCAAGCAGATCTTTCAAACCGTTTTACAGAACCAATCCAATGCTTTCCGGCAGGCGGTTCTGGTAGAATATCCACGACCGGGTTTGTGGGCGATTGCTTTTGTCACAGCCGAGACTCAAGGTGAATTACACGAGTTGTTACAACGTGATACAGTCAATGTCTTCCTGCCCACGACGCCGAATCCAACCTCCGGGTTTTTGCTTTTCGTGCCCAAGGAAGACATTAAAATACTCAATATGCCGGTAGAAGATGCCGTCAAACTGGTGATTTCTGCAGGTATTGTTCATCCTGGGGATGATCTGGCCGGAATTGACCTTAAATAGCTTAAGCGAGGCAAAGGTCCTATAATCCGCGCAGGCTAAAGTGCTGTTCTTTTCACTATGCTGGTTTGACAGGCTCTCTCGCTTTACTGTCGGCGCAAAATAAGAATTGCATAGTGGACAAAAGGAGACGACCGCATGGATCAATCATACATATCGTCAAGCGCTGAAGCTGATATCGAAACCCTGGAAGCGTTAGAGGAAAAGGTGCGATGGCTCGCATCCTGGACCATTCACAACGCCAATCATTTGCGGGAAAGCCGCGATGGTTTGAAAGTTGGGGGACACCAGGCTTCCTGTGCGTCGCTGTCTGCGATTATGACCGCGCTGTATTTTCATGTCCTGCGGTCAGATGATCGTGTCGCGGTTAAACCCCATGCCAGCCCTGTTTTCCACGCCATTCAGTATCTTCTGGGTCATCAGACTCGCGAAAAGCTGGAATCCTTCCGTGCCTATGGTGGGGCTCAGTCTTATCCGTCCCGTACAAAAGACAATGATACCGTTGATTTCTCGACTGGATCTGTCGGGCTGGGGGCGGCGGTCACCAATTTTGCAGCCCTGACCCAGGATTACCTCAGGCTTAAGGACATTATTCCATCCAGCAAGCCGCCCGGGCGCATGATCGCCCTGGTGGGCGATGCGGAATTGGACGAAGGCAATGTCTATGAAGCCCTGATGGATACCTGGAAACATGATATCCGAAATGTCTGGTGGGTGATTGATTATAACCGTCAAAGCCTGGATGGGGTGGTAAACGAACAGCTGTTCCGGATTATCGGGCGGTTCTTCCGCGCTGTTGGTTGGAACGTCATCACGCTGAAATATGGCTCTAAACAAATGGCCGCTTTCGCAAAGCCAGGCGGGCAGGCCTTGAAGCGGTGGATCAATACATGTCCCAATGATGTCTATTCCGCCCTGGCATTTCAGGGCGCGGCCGCCTGGCGCGCCCAAATCAAGGGGGACATGCCCCATGATCAGGACTTGCACAGCCTGATCGACAGCTATGACGATGCGGGTTTGAGCGCCCTGATGACCAATCTGGGTGGGCACGATATTCCAGCTTTGTTGCACACTTTCTCCACAGTGCCGGATGATCGCCCGACATGCTTTATCGCCTATACGATCAAGGGATGGGGCCTCCCTCTGATGGGGCATAAGGATAATCATGCCGGCCTGATGAACCCGCAACAAATGGCGGCATTCCAGAAACAACTAGGCGTCCCAGAAGGCCAGGAGTGGGAGCCATTCTCCGGCATGAAAGTACCGGCGGATCGTGTTCAATCCTTCCTGAACCGATTGCCTCAGAAGCAGCATCGCCTGCATGAGGCCAATAAGATCTCCATCCCCGATACTCTGACCTATGGCGCCACCGCCAAATCGTCGACACAGGAAGTCTTTGGAAAGCTGTTGAATGAAATTGCCAAGGCGGGCGGACCGCTGGCAGATCGTATCGTCACCACCTCTCCGGATGTGTCGGTTTCGACCAATCTAGGTCCCTGGATTAATCAACGCGGTCTGTTTGCGCGCGAAAGCCGGCCCGACGAATTCCGGGAGCGCAATTTGCCATCCGCGCAAAAGTGGATACGCTCCCCCCAGGGCCAGCATATCGAACTGGGTATCGCGGAAAATGACCTGTTTTTGAACCTGGCGGCTTTGGGCCTGTCGGAAAGCCTGTTCGGGGCGCGGCTGTTTCCCATTGGAACATTGTATGACCCCTTCATTGCGCGCGGGCTGGATGCGCTAAACTATGCCTGTTATCAGGACAGCCGTTTCATTGTGGTCGCCACCCCGTCCGGGATCACATTGGCCCCGGAAGGTGGTGCGCATCAATCCATATCAACCCCGATGATCGGGATGGGGCAGCCGGGCTTAACATCTTACGAGCCCGCCTATGGGGATGAACTTGCCGTTATTCTGCGCCATGCCTTCGTGCATTTGCAGGATGAAGAGAAGGGGGGCTCCCTCTATCTCAGGCTTTCAACCCGCCCGATTGAGCAGCCTGATCGCAAAATGACCCCGGATCTGGCACGTCAGATCATCAAAGGGGGCTATTGGGTCGTGCCGCCTAAGAAGGGGGCAAAGATGGCAATTGTCTATATGGGTGCCGTCGCCCCCCAAGCCTTGGAAGCGTTCGAGGCGCTGCGTGAAGATAACCCAGATGCCGGACTGATGGCGATCACCTCAGCCGATAAGCTGTATTCTGATTGGCAGACAATTGAACGTGCCCGCCTGGCCGGAACTGATTCGGGTGAAATGGCCCATGTGGAAGACCTGTTTGCCCCCCTGGCATCGGATGCCCGGTTTACATCCGTGATTGATGGCCATCCCGCGGCTGTTGCCTGGATGGGGGCTGTTCGTGGTCACTCCGTTGCCCCTCTGGGGGTGGAAAGCTTTGGCCAAACGGGCGATCTGATCGATCTGTATCGCCATTATGGAATAGATGCGGACCACATCCGCCGTGCCGCAGAACGCAAACCCAAAGGCTGAGGCGCGCGGGGAATTTAGGGGATAATGACACCGGCCATCCAGGGCGGCATGCACCAGTCGCGCTTGGGGCCCTGGATCCCGGATCACGTCCGGGATGACGAAGTATTAGCCAAATGCATCCTCACCCTGAGGAGCGAAGCGTCTCGAAGGGTGTGCCCGCTGAAAGCACTACACTTACAGCCCCTCCTTCGAGACGGCGCTATCGCGCCTCCTCAGGATGAGAGTCTTTGTGCGCCTCCTTCGCGCCCTTCGCGGTTAATCTTCTCGTCCCTCCCGCGCAGGTGGGAGTCCAGGGCGGCATGCACCAGTCGCGCTTACCGCCCTGGATCCCGGATCAAGTCCAGGATGACGAAGTATTAGCCAAACGCATCCTCACCCTGAGGAGCGCAGCGTCTCGAAGGGTGTGCTTGCTGAAAGCACTTTACTTACAGCCCCTCCTTCGAGACGGCGCTATCGCGCCTCCTCAGGATGAGAGTGGTGCCGAAGGTCAGAAGCGACGTGTCATCCCCTCAGCGCTCTTTGCGCCTCCTTCGCGCCCTTCGCGGTTAATCTTCTCGTCCCTCCCGCGCAGGTGGGAGTCCAGGGCGGCCGAGTGAGATGATAAGGCGTGTGGAGATCAAAAAAGTAGGGGCTGCCTTTTGAGCAGCCCCGTCTATCCCGTCCAAACCCACAATGCTGCTGGTGTTTTACCGCGCATTATCGATTAAAATGCTGCCCTCCCTAAACTTGGGCCCCGTTGACGTTTTTTTATCTGTTTTATTGCCAGATGCCGCCGTTCGGTGAGGAATTTATGACAGTAGTTTCCTCGCCCTGTCAACTCATCCCCTTATTGATTTTTGAGTGTAGGGAAAGAGTCTCATCTGGTCACGGCAAAAATGCATCTAGGATTAAAATTCTTACACTTGGAATTTTCACATAGTTTGATTAAACACGATAGATGGACTCTGAAACACCTCTCGCCGTTCCCCCCAACACGCCGCCTCGTTTGCGGCTTCGTGATATTACAAAGCGGTTTCCGGGCTGCCTGGCCAATGATGCCGTCTCCTTGGATCTGGCCCCTGGAGAAATTCACGCGCTTTTGGGGGAGAACGGGGCGGGTAAGTCGACCCTGGTGAAAATCCTGTATGGGGTTCAGGGGGCTGATTCCGGCACAATCGAATGGGAAGGGCAGAATGTTGATATTCCAAGCCCCAGCGCGGCGCGCGCGCTTGGTATTGGGATGGTATTTCAACACTTTTCTTTGTTTGAGACGCTCAGCGTCGCAGACAATGTCGCACTGGCCATGGAACGAGGGACAGGGCGTGATCCCGCCTTGTTGGCCGAAATCAAAAAGCTGAGCATCGAGTATGGGCTGGCTTTGGATCCCACACGCAGTGTGCATGAGTTATCCGTGGGCGAGCGTCAGCGGGTCGAGATTGTCCGATGCCTGATGCAGAATCCCAGCCTGATCGTGATGGATGAGCCGACATCGGTTTTAACGCCCAGTGAGGTTGAAAAACTGTTCGCCGTCTTGCGTCGATTGCGCGATGAAGGGCGCACAATTCTGTATATCTCGCACAAGCTGCAGGAAATTCGTGATTTATGTGATCGGGCGACCATTCTGCGCGGCGGCAAGGTTGTCGCCAGTTGCGACCCGCGCACAGAAACGCCCAATTCCCTGGCGGCGCTGATGATCGGGCGTGCGTTTGATGGGCCAAAGCCAGGCAAGCCCGTTCAGGTGGGGGAGGGGGTTCCCCTATTGTCCGTCCAGGGGTTGAGCATGGAAGCGGACTCTCCCTTTGGCACATCGCTGAAGAATATCAGTTTCACCGTTCGCTCCGGGGAAATCTTTGGAATTGCTGGCGTTGCGGGCAATGGACAGAACACGCTGCTGGCTGCGCTGAGTGGGGAACGCACGGCCCCCCGGGATGACTGGGTGAAATTTGAAGGCCGGTCAATCGGGCGCGTCGGCGCGCGCGGACGCCGTGACATGGGAATCAGTTTCGTGCCGGAAGAACGCCTGGGCCATGGCTCTGTCCCGGATCTACCCCTGGAAGAGAATGCGCTGCTCAGCGGCTGGGGCCGGTGGGGGTTGATTCGCCATGGCCTGATCTCACGGGGGAAATCCCGCCAGAAGACAGAGGATGTGATTGAAGCATTCAATGTTGTCAGCACCGGGGTAGGGGCCGCCGCCCGCAGCCTGTCCGGTGGCAACCTGCAGAAATTTATCATCGGGCGCGAAATCATGCAGGATCCCAAACTTTTAATCGCCGCCCAGCCAACATGGGGCGTCGATGCAGGATCCGCAGCGGCCATCCAATCCGCGCTGATCGAACTGGCACGGGCCGGCGCCGGAGTTGTTGTGGTCAGCCAGGATTTAGATGAACTTTTCACCATCGCCGACAGGGTGGCGGTCATTTTTGACGGGACCTTATCGGAAAGCCGCCCGACCCAGGCCACATCGGCAGAAGATGTCGGGTTGCTGATGGGTGGATTGTTTGAGGGGACGCCATGATCGCCCTGGAACGCCGTCCCAATTCATCGCGACTGTGGCTGTATGCAACACCGATTCTGGCAGTATTCCTGACGGTTCTGTCCGGGGCAATTCTGTTTTCAGTGCTGGGCTTTAACGCGATTGAGGCATTGACCGCCTATTTCATAAGTCCCTTGCGGGATTCCTATGGATTGGGGGAATTGACCATCAAGGCAACACCCCTGGCGATCATTGCCATCGGGCTGGCCATCGGTTTCCGTGCCAATGTCTGGAATATCGGGGCAGAGGGGCAATTGACCCTGGGGGCAATCACCGGGGGTGGGCTGGCATTGCTGTTCTATGGTGCGGAAGGGCCCTGGCTGCCCCCCTTAATGCTGATCGGGGGAATGATTGGCGGTGCTGCCTGGGCAGCGATTCCCGCTTTTCTGCGCACGCGGTTCAACGCCAATGAAATTCTGGTCAGCCTGATGCTGACCTATGTCGCAGGATTGCTGTTAAGTTATCTTGTGACCGGTCCGTGGAAGGATCCGATGGGCTTTGGCTTTCCGCGCACGCGGATGTTTGGGGATGGGGCTTTGCTGCCGACCTTGTTTGCGGGATCACGCATGCATATCGGCTTTCCCATCGCCCTGGTGACAGTCGCTGCGGCCTGGTTTCTGATCGCCCGCAGCTTCATTGGCTTTCAGATCAAGGTGGTGGGCCTGACCCCACCCGCGGCGGGCTATGCGGGTTTCAGTAACAAGCGGATTATATGGGCAACGCTGTTGGGCAGCGGCGCGTTGGCGGGCCTGGCAGGCGCAATAGAAGTTGCCGGGCCGATTGGTCAATTGACTCCGTCTATTTCTCCTGGATATGGCTTTACGGCAATCATCGTTGCTTTTCTGGGACGATTGCATCCACTGGGGATTCTGTTTGCGGCACTGTTGATGGCGCTTAGCTATATTGGCGGAGAATCGGCGCAGATTGAACTGGGGCTTCCTTTGGCGGTGACCGGCGTCTTTCAGGGCATGTTGCTGTTCTTCCTGTTGGCCAGTGACGTGCTGGTCCATTATCGCATCAAGCTGCGCCCGGCGCGGGAAGGGGTGTGATGGATATCCTGGCCCCGATCCTGATTTCAATTATCGCTGCCTCGACCCCTTTGCTGTTTGCCGCCATTGGTGAATTGGTGGTCGAGAAATCGGGCGTCCTGAATTTGGGTGTCGAAGGCATGATGCTGGGCGGGGCCGTGATCGCCTTCATCATTTCGGTGGAAACCGGCAATAGTTCCCTTGCCATTGTCGCAGGCGCAGCCATGGGCGCCATGATGGCCGGGCTGTTTGCCGTCTTGACCCTGGGACTTCTGGCCAATCAGGTCGCAACAGGCCTGGCCCTGACACTGTTTGGCATCGGTCTTAGCGCGCTATTGGGTCAGGGCTATGTCGGCACCCCGCTGACGGCTTTACCAAAGCTGAACATTGCGGGCCTGACAGATATTCCAATTCTGGGACCGGTTGTCTTTGGTCAGGATATTCTGGTCTATCTGTCCTTTGTTGTGACCGCTATTGTCGCTTGGTTCCTGTATCGCACGCGGGCGGGACTGATCCTGCGATCGGTCGGAGAAAATCCGCATGCCGCCCATGCAATTGGATTTCCCGTCATCCGGATACGGTTGTTCGCGGTTCTGTTTGGTGGGGCCATGGCGGGATTGGGCGGCGCCTATCTGTCGCTATCTTATACCCCGATGTGGGCAGAAGAAATGTCGGCCGGGCGCGGCTGGATCGCCCTGGCGCTGGTCGTGTTTGCGACATGGCGGCCGGGCAGGGTGGTCCTGGGGGCCTATCTTTTCGGGGGGCTGACCCTGGCGCAATTGCATCTGCAAGGGATGGGCAGTTCCGCAATTCCTTCGCAATTCCTGAATATGGTTCCCTATATCGCAACCATTGTGGTGCTTGTTCTTATTTCCAGGGACGCCACACGAATTCGTATGAATGCACCCGCCAGCATCGGGAAAGTGTTTCATCCTGATGGCTAAACGGTTACAATTTTGCATCGCAGCACACTTCTAAAACACCATATTTCAAGAACAGGGGGTTCCCAGCATGACCAAACTGACCCGGCGGTCCTTCTCCGCCTTGACGCTTGCCGCCGGTGCGGCCGCAGCCTTTCCCGCCCGCGCAGCAGACCCGTTAAAGGTCGGCTTTATCTATGTCGGGCCAGTCGGCGATTTTGGCTGGTCCTATCAGCATGACCAGGGCCGCCTGGCGATTGAACAGGAACTTGGGGATCAGGTTAAGACCAGCTTTGTCGAATCCGTACCGGAAGGCGCGGATGCGGACCGCGTGATCACCCAATTGGCCCGCAGCGGTCACAAGCTGATCTTCACAACGTCCTTTGGCTATATGGAACCGACCAACAAGGTCGCCAAGAACTTCCCGGATGTCATGTTCGAGCATGCTACGGGCTATATGCGGGCCGACAATGTCGCGACCTATGCCGCGCGCTTCTATGAGGGGCGTTATGTTGCGGGCATTCTGGCCGGTCGCCTGAGCAAGACCAACAAGATTGGCTATATCGGGTCGATCCCCATTCCCGAAGTTATCCGGGGCATCAATGCCTTTACCCATTCCGCGCGCAAAATCAATCCGGCCATCGAAGTAACCCCGATCTGGGTGAACGAATGGTACAATCCAGGCAAGGAAGCGGATGCAGCAAAGGCGCTGATTGACCAGGGCGCTGATATCATTCTGCAGCACACGGATTCACCAGCCCCCGTGCAGACGGCGGAAGAACGCGGTGTTCTGTGCGTTGGTCAGGCTTCGAATATGGAACGGTTCGGTCCAACAGCCCATATGACCGCTATTGTCGATCATTGGGCTCCTTATTACGTGGCACGGACCAAGGCTGTTCTGGACGGCACATGGACGTCCGGCGATGTCTGGGGCGGATTTGACAGCGGGATGGTCGAAATGTCCCCGTTTAACAAGAACCTGCCTGAAGCCGTGGTTGCAGAGGCCAAAGCGGCCCAACAAGCCATTCATGACGGCAAATTGCATCCATTCAGCGGTCCGATCAAGAATCAGGCTGGCGAGATAGCGATTGCCGATGGCGCAACGGCCCCGGACGGAGAGCTGTTGGGCATGAACTGGTATGTCGAAGGGGTGAATGGCAAGGTGCCTGGCTGATAGGTACTACAACATACCCTGGAAAGCGCCCTCCATCGCTTGATGGGGGGCGCTTTGTTTAGAGGGGCAGGATGCCGTTCGAGTCCCGGATCGGGAAGAACACCACAGGTGCGGTTCGCCCCCGAACCGGCACTTCTGACCTTTCCAGGCCAGTTGTATCCACCCCCGCAGCTTGTGCGACTTCCTGAGAGAATATAACGGAAACATCATGGGTCTTGGTCAATCCTTCCAGGCGTGCGGCAATATTGATCGTATCGCCAATGGCGCTGGTGATTTGGGCGCGTGGCGGGCCCATGGCACCGACGATTGCCTCTCCATGATGCAGGCCGATGCCAACCCGCAGCGGGAAGGGAAGCTCACTGGCTAAAGATTTGTTCAGCGCTTCCAGCCGGTTCAGCATGGCCCGTGCCCCCTTAAGCGCGCTTCTTGCCCCATCCTCTTCAGTACCCATCAATCCGTATAGGGCCATCAACCCATCGCCATTAAATTGCGCATAATGGCCATTCGTTTCGGTGATTGCGCTGCTCATTTCTGAAAAGAACTGGTTCAGGATGAACAGAACATCATAAGGAAGTTTTTCTTCCGCCAGTTTTGTCGAGGCCCGAATGTCGATGAACAATGAGGTGACACGGCGTTCCTCACCTTCCAATCCACCCAACTGCTGTCCATCCTTCGCCGTTGCTGTTGGTGGCAGGAGAGGGGATATCCCCAGCGAGTCCTTTGGGCGGATCTGACAGGCCAACCGCACCCCTGCCATGGCCTTAATACGGGTCAGGGCGGTCAGTTCCAGCCCTTCCGGTGGTTCCAGAACATCGCCCCCTTCAAGAATCTTCACCCGACAGGTGGTGCATCGCCCGCGACCGCCACAGACTGCCGCATGCGGACGCCCGGACGAACGCAGCGCTTCCAGTGCCGTGGCGCCGGCAGGGACAGGTACTTTCGTGCCGTCTGGCAGCAACAGGAGAATGCGCGACTTCTGCTCCAGCACGGCACGCAGTTTTCGGGCACCAAAAGGCGCAACCCCCAACAGGGCCAATCCAAATGTTATTGGTGTGACAAGGGCTTGCAGGGGTTCAATGGCACTGCTGTTGTATCGGGCATTCTCCAGAATGGTGGAGATCATATGATCCCTGTCCAATTCAAACAGAATTTCAAAACCGGCGGATACATATCCTGCCAGAGACAAAACCGGCAGGATGATCGCGACGACGGTCAGCTCACGCTGCCAATTCTGATACCAGGGTTTCACCCGCAGCCACAGATACAAACCGATGCATCCATGCATCCAGGCCAAAACCAGTGTTATCGCCTGCAACACGCCCAAAACCGGGCTGGCGACCCATAATGCGGCGATGACATATTCATATGTGGGCTCAATCCCGGCAATTTCTTCCGCAACCCGCGTACCGATTATATGATTGACCATCAGCATTGGTATGACAAAGCCAGACAGAATTTGAGTGATTTCCAACCCGGTCAATTTCAGCGTCCGGCGTTTATAGACACTCAAAAAAGCCACGGCGATATGGGTCACCATGGCGCTGATCAGTATAAAACTGCCCAAGGGTGTGCGCCAAATCTCCATAAGGATGTCGTGGGCGATCCCAAGTGCATCGAAGGAAATCAAACCAAAGGCGTGATTCAATAAATGACAGGACAAATATGCAAAAAGAACTGACCCGCTGAGGGCACGCAATCGCGCCTGCATACATTCAAAACCCTTAAGAGAGTTAGACGTTCACTTTAGTTTATCATGTTATTCGTATGTGTGTCTGAATCAGACAATAAGTCTAAGATTAAGTGAGCGGCCAGCCTTTTGGCTCGCCTGTTTTTAGATATGAACAAATAAGAGCGCCAGTCGTTCATACTTGAAAACATCAATTGAAAACACATTCAATGTATTGAAACTATTAATATATTTCTCCTTAAGCCTTGGCTTCCAAGTGTGCTTCATGATAGTCAAAATAGAGTGAATGTCACAGTCTTGGGGAATTACGTGTTACAGGTATCTGGTTCAGTTTTTCGGTCGTTGTTTGTTTTCATTTTAGCAACGGTTTTCATTTTTTCGGCCCATGCAGATGATTTAAGCGGACGCCAGATCATGGACGAGGTTTCAGCCCGGCATGATCGACCGTTTGAATTTGAAGAGCAGGCGATGGTGCTGATCGATGACAGGGGCAACACAGAAAATCGTGAAGTTCGGCGATATGCCCGCGAATGGGACAATGGCCTGTACCGATATCTGCTGGTTTTTGATTCGCCTGCCGGGGTGCGCGGCGTTGCCTTGCTGACCTGGCAAAACAAAGGCGCCAGCGACGATCAATGGATGCACCTGCCAGCCTATGGACGGGAGATGAAGCGATCCGCAGATGGCGGCAAGCGCAATTACTTCATGGGAACCGATTTCGCCTTCGAAGATATGACATCCGAGGAACGGGAGAAATTCCGCTATGATCGGCAACCCGATGAAACTTTTGAAATAAAAGACGAAACTGGCGCAGTCCTGGATACGGTTGAAGGCTATGTCGTTGATGCCTATCCCAAAGACGAAGAACTGGCCAGTCAGACCGGATATCAATATCGTAGACTATATGTCAGTAAAGACCGCTTTTTCATTCGCCGGATTGATTTCTATGATCGGCGCGGGCGCTTCCTGAAAACTCAGTATTCCTGGGACATGGAACAGATAGAAGGCGATACCTGGCGCGCCAACCGGATCCTGATGGACAATGATAAGCTGAACCATCAAACCCTGATCCGGGTTAACAGCCGCGATCTGACCGAAGGCTCGGTCCCAGCCAGAATGTTTGAACAGCGTTGGGTGACATCAGGACGGCATTTGCGCTGACAATATCAAACTATTGAATTGTAACATTTTTCTGGGGCGTTTGCCAGATGCAGAAGTTTTTAACGTTTGGGGTGAACCATCGCGGCATAGCTATTGCCATAATCGCTGCAATCACGATCTTTTGCGGCTTTGGTCTGGATAAGCTGAGGATTGATACCAGCTTTGACAGCCTGATCAGTGATAATGATCCAACCAAACTGGTCTATGAACGAGTAAAAGAGGAGTTCGGCTCGGACAATACGACCATTGTCTATGTTAGGTCGTCAGATCTGTGGACGCAGGACCGTCTCGTCGCCCTGGAAGATATGCATTTCGCGCTGGAGGATTTGCCCTTTGTCCAGCGGGTCGACAGCCTTTTCACTGTGCGCAGTATTCGTGATCGCGATGGCATGATAGACTCGTCCACCGTCTTGGATGGTGTGCCGTTTGATGATGTGGAAATACAGGCGGCCCGGGACAATGCGTTGTATTCCCCGCTGGTCGTCGGCAATTTTATCTCTGCCGATGGTTCCGTAACCGCGATTAACGTTACCATCATTAAAGACCCCGACAATCCTGATTTCGATCATTATGCCTATGGCGCGATCGATGCTGTGATCGCACCTTACGCGGATCAGTTTGAAGAGATATTTCAAGTCGGTCCACCACGGGTAAACGCCGATACCGAAATCGGCCTTATGTCGGATCTAAGTTTACTGGCCCCTCTGTCCCTGGGCGTGCTGACGGTTACCATTGTTTTGTTCCTGCGCAGTGGGCTTGCCCTGGTCTTTCCGGTGATCACATCGGCGATCAGTCTGGTCTGGGGCTTCGGGTTGATGGGGTATCTTGGTATTCCCATCAATATCTTATCGGCCATGCTTCCGTCTCTGGTTATTGTTATCGGCTCGACAGAAGACACCCATATGCTGTCGACCTATCTGAACGGTATCAATGCGGGCGATAAAAAGGGGACCGGGGCGGAAAAACGGCGCTATGCGGTTCTGTTTCTGATCCGACATCTGGGCTTGCCGCTGGTCTTGACCGCGGTCACAACAACTCTTGGCTTTGCCGCAAATTCCTTTGCGGATATGGGATTGATGCGCAATTTTGCCTATGCGGCATCCATAGCGATTGCCGCCAATGGGGTTATCACCCTGATGCTGGTGCCGTCGTTGCTGTCACTCTTTGGGCCATTGCGCAGCAGATTGCACAACACTTCCCCCAATCAAGAGGCTGTTGATCCAGAGGAAGAAGGATATCGCGGGCTTATCGGGGCCATTCTGAAACTGTGCTATGCCGCGGCGCGCCATCCGCGCTATGTCATCGGGGGAACGATTGTTCTAACGGTCTTCTTTGGGATTTTTGCCTTTCAGACAAAGGTTTCCAATGATCCGATTGCGTTCTTCAAGCCCAAGCACCCTCTTGTCCAGGACGTCAACACGCTGGCTGAGACACTGTCGGGGATGGAGATTTTCTATATCAACCTGTCTTCGACCAAGCCTGATGCGTTCCGCAATCCGGAAAACCTGCGCCGATTGGCAGATATCAAAGACTATATCTTGCGGGACGGGCGGTTTGATACTGCCTTGTCGATTGCCGATCATCTATCCCTGGTGAACCGGGAATTCCATGGTGGCGATGCCGATATGATGGTTGTTCCCGATACGATAGCACTGGTGGATCAATATCTTCTGTTCTTCCAACGGGCCGATCTGGAAAACTATATCAGCCATGATTTTGAACGGGCCAATATGGTCGTGCGCCATAACATCCATAACAGCCATGATTTGAAACAGGCCTTGGTGGATCTGGATCGGGAAGTACGGCGGATCGCAGGGCCTGATTTGACCGTCAATCTGGTTGGTCAAAACCTGATGATCAATAACGCCGCTGATGATCTGATCGCAGCCCAGGTTCAGTCTGTCGGCCTGTTGCTGCTGGTGATATTCATCATCATGTCCATCGTTTACAGCTCTCTGGTCGGTGGATTTCTCTCTCTGGTGCCAAATATTTTACCGATTATTGCGGTATTGGGGATTATGGGCCTGTTTGGCATTCCCTTGAATCCAGGAACCGCCACTGTGGCGGTAATTGCAATCGGGATAGCGATTGATGACACCATTCACCTGCTGTCATCCTATACTCATGAAAGCCTGCGCACGGCTGATCGCGGGTTGGCTGTTCGCCGAACGGTGAGGGGGCAGGCGGTGCCGGCGATCTCAACCTCTATCGCCTTGGCGGCGGGATTTCTTGTGTTGAGCGGGTCAAGTTTCTCCATCATCTGGCAATTTGGTGCGCTATCGGCCATTGCTATGATCGTTGCCATGATCGCCGATTTGATCGTTACACCGGTCTTGATGTCCATGGTGCGCCTGGTCGGATTGTACGAGATATTGACGCTGAAGGTCGGGAAGGACGTGCTGACCAACAGCCCGTTATTCACCAATATGACGTCCTATCAAATCCGGAAGGCTATCTTGTTGTCTGAACTTGTTCCCTTTAAAGCGGGTGACCGGTTGTTGGAGCAAGGGACGATTGGCCGGGATTTATATGTAATCCTGTCTGGATCAGCAGCTGTCACCCTGGATCATCGCCACGGCCATACCGAACTGGACACATTGGCGGAAGGGGCCGTTCTGGGTGAGGTTGGATTTGTTACGCAGCAGCAAAGAACGGCAAATGTTGATGCTGTAACCGACGGCGAGATGCTGCGCCTGAATGCCGATACGGTTCAAAAGAACATGCGTCTATATCCCCATATCGCCAACAAACTGAACATGAATATTGCCCGCATTCTGGGAATGCGGCTTGCCAGCACGTCCAACCGTCTGTCGCGATATGAGAAGCAGGAAGGGCTGACATAGTGATAGATAAATCCGCACTTTCTCGTGGCCTTGCGGTGGTTGTTTCCGGTCTGACCTGTGTCGGAATTCAGGGCGGTGCCGCGGTAGCGGAGCAGGGGGCAGAGGCCTCCCTTCTGGGGCAGGTTCTGGAAAACGCGACCTACGAGTCAAAGACGGTCATGACGGCCTTTCCCCGGGCCGTTCATCAGGCGGATTCCAGCGGGATTGAGGATGAACCGGTCGAGGCGTGGACCCATCTGAGTTTAGACAGCACGACCTTTCTGGATGATTATTGGACTTTTGGCCTGGGGGTGGAGGCTTTGGCGTCAACCTATCGCGGCGCGGAAAGGGGGGCTTTCAGTGCGCCTGGTGTCCGTAAAGGCCATGGCCGCTATGTCGATTTAAGCCGCATGACCCTATCGTATCTGGGCGATACGGTTGAGGTTCTGGCGGGCAAGGATGCTATCCCAATCGGACTGGCCGAAATTTACTCTCCAACCGATCTATATGGCGCTGAAAATACGGCCAATCCCCAGCAACCCGTCGACTATGGCGTCTGGCAATTGCGCACCGATCTGTATGTCGGCAGTGATCGATTGACCGGCATCATTCTGCCAATTGAAGAAAGTGCCCCAGGCCCCGCTGAACATTCGCGCTGGAATGGCCCGAACGGGTCTGGTGGGTCGGACTTCGCCAATTTGAACATCACCGGACTGCCACTCGGCATTTCGCCTGAAATCGTTGATGATTACCGGGATAGCACGCCATCCAACTGGAGTTATCTGCTGCAGTATAAAGGCACGGCAACGAATCTTGATTACTTCATAACTGCTTACAACGGGGTTGGTCCTTATCCGGTTTTGAAGAACCCAGCTTCAGGACAATTCAATCCCTATACAAAGGTATATCCCACCGTATCGATTGCCTCTGCAGGCAGCGCGCTGGTTCAGGGATCCTGGAAGTTCTATGGCGAAGGTCTGGCATATTGGGCAGAAGAAGATACCGATGATGATTTTGCACGCGCGTTGATCGGTGCGAAATATCGCGAAACCCAATTTGCGAATTCAATCGGCTGGAAAGAGATCACGCCAATTATTGAATATTCAAAAGAATGGCGGTTCGGTCTTCAGGATCATCCAGATTACAATACATCCTCGAAAGAGGCGCGACCCAACCCGAATAATGTCCTGATGTCGCTGACAGTTGAAGCGAACGATGAATGGAAGTTTGGGGGCATGCACGGTCATTCCTTAAAAGACTGGGATTCCACCAGCCAGGTTTTTGCGCGCTATCAACCCAACGATAATTTATGGACAATGATTTCCTTTGTTGAATATCACGGGAATGAAGGCACTCAGTTTGGGCGCTATGACAGGAACGACAACGTTTCTTTGACGGTGAATTATAGTTTCTAGTCCTCAATACGTTTCTTAGAAAAAGTGGATAATTGATTGAATTATAATGTATATTCTGTTTTGTTTTGTATTTATATATTTTCCATAATATACACTGATCCCCGAATTCCCGGACAAGTTGGCTGCATGCGCCGGAGACGCGGGAAGTATTGAGACCAACAAAAATGCAATAACGGTAAAACTAACGCCAATTTTCGAAAGGGTCTTGATTAGGTCTTTACTTACCGAAATGCCGTTACCGACATAAACTTCGTCCTGTCCGGTTTGTTTTGCCCATTCTTTTTCATAAATTCTTTGTACGCTCTCTCTATAAATATCCTCATATGCCTCGCTCGCCTCAAAAGACTTTGACGCCCATCGTCTGAGGTCCATGAGCGCAACTTTTGCCGGAATATCCAAAAGGTCGCCAAGTCGGATCATTGCCTCTTCGGTGGGCCACTGCCTTTTTCCCCGCCATGCATTAACCGTCGCTGGTGTCACTCCAATCAATTTGGCGAGCTTTCGATCTGATCGCACAGAAAGCGCATCTTTAGCGTAATCCAAATAGCTGTCGATGGTTGGCAATGTCGATTTCATGGCGGTCTCCTTTGTTAAAAAAACTGTATCGCGTATCGAAACGCGCTTGCAATTGAAAACGAACCATGTATGTATCGTGTCTCGATACACCAAATACAGTGGTTTCCACGATATGAGGTGTTTTGGCGTCGTTGGGGAAACAAGGTTCTGTGTCGCGACAGAAAGAAGACGCTCCCCAGCGTCCGGGTTTTCGGTCATCCCAGCCAGAAAAAACCGTCAAGTTACCCCCCTGAGTTCCTGGACAGTCTCACGGGGGGGATGGTGGCGGAAGCCATACGGTGGGGGAGTGAGGCACAAAACTTTCTCCCCCGTCACCATACGCAAACTGTCCCCTGCGCGGAGCGCGCATAACCGTTGGGGAGTAAAGAAAATGGCAATTGGTACGATTACACCTACTGAGAAAGACGGCGTTTTCCGGTTTCGGATCACAACATTCCATCTCAATCTTTCGGGAATTCTTAAAGTCAATCCGGCCTATGTCGATGATGGTCGCATGAAAATGTCCCATATCGGTCAAGCGCGCGGGTCGCATGGTGAAATTGTCGATGTGTTGGGCGCTGCTCGCTATCGCATTGAAAAGTCTGATGCGGAGTTTCGCGGGGAAAACCTATTCAATCTTTGGTTCACTGATCCTGATTTTCCGACTTGGCGAATGGCTGCCTATCCCCGTCGCGATGACGCGGGGGCAATCTATTGGGACATTCAGCGATCCCAAGAAAAGCAAGCGGACGGGCAGGCCGATGCAGCTTCCTAAAGGACTGCTCACCGATATTCCCTATGATCCGATTGAATACGGGCGGCTGTTGTCCCGGTTCGGATCGTTTGAAATTATCGACGTGCAGCACCTTGAGAAGGTGGGAGAGGATCGTTTCGGCGATCCTCTCTTTCGTCTTTGCCGCTGGTATGAAATCCAATCATCGTGCGGGGATTTGATCCTTGCGGGCGGCATGACGTTGGGGCGTGCGAATGTCATGGTGCGGCATTTTGAACGGTTGCGGGAAATGTACCTCACGCCATCGGCGCTAGAGTTCTGCGAAAACTTCTGGAAAGAACAAGAGGAAAGGGGCGACCATTGGGGGCTTGAAAATCGGGAGGCCCCCGATTGGAACGATGCTTTTTATGGGGTGCTGTCGTGAGTTATCCGGGTGGTGAGGTGACGGCATGAGCGCCGAAACCCTTGTCAATACGCAAGCAGAGTTTCCCCCCCCTACCGAAGGCACAAGGGACCGCAGATATCGTCTCCGTGCGGCTGCAGCGAAGGTAGGTTATGGCCGGGTGCGCCGATGCGGGCGCAAGCGCGTGTCCCTGACAGTGCAAATTCGCAATCATGATGGCGTTTGCTCCGCCTCAGGCTTTGAAACATGCGGGTCTATCTGGTCCTGCCCTGTCTGTGCGGCCAAAATATCCGAAGTACGCCGCCAAGAGGTTCGGAAGGCTATGCTGGGATGCTCTGAGGCGGGCGGGGCGGTCTACATGATGGCATTTACCGCCCCTCATTACCGTGGGCAGGGCCTCAGGGGGCTTAAGGACCGAATGGGCCTTGCATGGCGCAAGATGCTATCAGGCGCGCCCTGGGGGCGTCTGAGGGATGATATGGGCCTTATTGGCTACATCAAGGGCCTAGAGGTCACGCATGGGCTTAAAAATGGCTGGCATCCCCATTTTCACATTCTGTTTTTCCTTGAAAAGCCGCTGACAGAGCAGGAACGGGAGTGCTTTGAATGGAGGCTGTTTGAGCGTTGGGACCGGATTGTCTGTAAAGCGGGGTCTGAGCCTTGTAATTTTGCAGTTTTCCGATTGGAGCAGGCGCATACCCCGGAAGCCGCGGGCGATTATGTCGCTAAATTCGGGTCTGATTATGAAATCACGCACCTGCATACCAAGGCTGCGAAAGGCGGCGGGCGTTCGCCCTGGGGGCTTCTGGATCTTGCGGCCACTGGATACCAGGAAGCCGGGAAGCGCTTTGGGGAGTATTCGCGGGCGATGCACGGCGCACGGCAACTGACTTGGAGCAGGGGGCTTAAGGCGCTCTATCAGGTTGGTGAAGTGTCTGACGAGGACGTAGCGGAAACCAATCACGGTGACGTGGTTATTACCCTTGACGGCAAGGAAGTGGATGAAGTCCAGCGGGCCGGATACCGCTGTTTTCTTGCCATGCTACGGGCTGCGGAAACTGGCGGGGCGGTGGCAGTGCGGGCTTTCCTGCGCGATTTCGGGCTTGGGCGACGGTCTGATGATCTTAGGGCTTTTCGGTCGCAATACTACGGAGAAACAGACAATGACGACAAAGGCGAATTCGCTGGTCGTGCGCCTGCATCCAAGCGGGACATGGCGGTACATGGGGTTCACTGAGCAAGGCGCTATTGCTTGGTATCAGGACGCGAAACAGGCTGAGGCGTATTTCGCTGATGATGCTCACAAACTCGCAAATCTGTACAGCAAGCGCGGCTGGGATATGCACGTAAGGACGGTGTGATATGGCTAAACAGGACGTGATCGGATATGCGCCGTGTCCCGATCCAAACTGCAAAAACATGGCGGAAGTTCGGGTTCGCAGAACGAAAAGCGGGCCGGGGAATATTTATATCATCCATGACTATTCCCCGCCTCAACGCGGCTGTGGATCGAGCCAAAATCTGACCAATTGGGACCAGCATACCGCGTCTGATTGGCCGGGGTTTGTGCCATTGGCTAAGAAACCAGAGCCTAAGGCTCCAATTCCTAAGGAAACAAAGCCTCAGGAACCGGAATCTAATGCAGCCAATCCTAAGGAAACGAAACCTAAGGTGAGCCTTGCGCGGCGCATCTGGGACGGGGGCGATGATGACTGAGGAAAAAGACCCTTACATCGGCGACCTGGACGATGTGACCTGGGATGCTGCCAAAGATGATTTCAGCTATGGACAGCAAGAAATCCCTAAAGAGGTTCGGGACGAATTCCCGGAAATCGGCGCGCAACAAGGCGGCATGGAACGGGAAGAATTTGACCGTATTGTCGGGACAGATCGATTTTCGGCTCACGTCGCCAAGCTGCTGAATTGGAACGCCAAAATTCAGGGCGTACCGGAGGCCCGTATCGATGCAAGCGATCAAGGTTTTAATGCTGCTATGGAGGTCGTTTATCGCCGCCTCTTGGATGGGCCGGGGCGCTATTTGCTGCCTTACCTTACTAACCGCGATCTTATCGATCTATGGATGGTTTCAACGTGGGCTGTCCCGTATGCGATCCGGTTTCGCAAGGCGATTGCGGCGCGGAAAAAGGCGGCGCGCGCACAGGCGATGGCACAACACAAGGCGAAAGAGCCTGAGCAAAAGGGGACTGATGAAAATGTCAACTGATGGCAAGCGGATTTTTATTGCAGGATCGGCGGGTTCCGGCAAATCAGTGTTAGCGCGGTCGCTGGTCGCGGATCGGCCAAGGGTTATAATCTTTGACCCAAAAAACGAAGTGCATTGGCAGGACGGCGCGGAACGCATTCACCACATGGCACAGTTTAAGACCTTCCTGGGGGATATGCGCGATGGCGCTTTCCGGGTCTATTATCAGCCTGAAACAGGGCGCGAAATCGAGCGACTGTCGAGCCTGTCAACCCTGCTGATGAAGTTCCAGGCGGGGCACAATGCGGGCAAGATTGAACGACCGATCACATTGATTGTGGAGGAGATGGCGGCGGCTGCGCCTTTGTCCATCCCGCCAAAGCATACGGGCTTCCCGCAACTGATCCGAATGGGCCGGTCCTATGGGATATCAGTGGTCGGGATTGCGCAACGTCCAGCGGAAGTGTCGCCAACATTCCGAGGTAATCTGAATGCGGCTTTTGCATTCCGGTTCTCATTCAAGAATGACCGTCAAGCCATCGCCTATGCGATGCAAGATGAAGCGGTTGAACAGGCCGTCCAGGACTTGCCGGAATTTCATTATCTCGCCTTTGACGGTCGCAGTTGGTCAAAATGCGATCCGGTTCCGCTGACATAAACCGCCCGATTTCCTAAGGCTTTGTTTCCTTAGGGTCGATAGACGATTTAAGCAAAGTGCCCCTGTCCTGATCCCATACAGGCGGGGGCATTTTGCTGCCCGTCACGTTTCAATCTCAAACGTGGGTAGGGCGATGAAATTCACCATTAAAAATCTCGCAGTGATTGCTGTGGGCGTAATGCTGGGCCTGATTGGTCTGAATTACGTGAAGAAGCTGCCGGGTGCGGCTGAATTGGCTGAGGGCGAAAGCTCTTGGTGGCCTTTCTAAGATAGGGAGGCTTCAATGCCAAAATTTCTGAAACGCATGCAGTCTTTCAGTAACGTCGCGCCGTCGTCCATCGCCGTCGCCGCGTTGCCGGTCACGAAAAAGTACCACAAGGTCTTGCTGCGGCTGCGGCATGATACAACGGCGGGCGGCGGGGCGGCTGGAACGCTGATGACGCAAGCAAACATGTTGACGCACATTGCCGAAATCCGGTTGCGCGTTACGTCGCTGTCCTTTGGCACTCAAACGCTGTGGGAATTGTCGGGCGCTGATTTTATCAAGTGCATCAACAATTTTTACAATATCGATAGCGCGGCGGGCGTTCTGCCTTTGATCTTTGGTTGTCCCTACTGGAACAATCCAGCGATTGAAGACTTTTTCAGCCTGGGTACGCTGGACCTGACCAATGTGGAAATTGAAGTCAAATTCGATAGCACGGTTGTCGGGCCGGAATTGGTCGGGTTCGCATACGAATACAGCGGGCCGAATGAGCCGCTGGGCCGGTTCCTGAAATATCAATACAACAACCTGTCGAATACAGCGACAGGTTGGCATGAAGAGCCTGACTTGCCTGTGGTCGGCAACGGCATTGGCTTGAAGGCGATGCACCTATCGACCAATGCAATCAGTGAAGTTGAATTGCGGTCCAATGGTGAAGTGGTTCACGAAGACCTGGCCGAATTCCGGCCTGTCCTTCTGGACCTGAATGCTTTCCGCACCGATGGCCGGACGGAAGACGCCAACTACACCCACCTTGACCTTGCCGGTAACAACGCGGCGGACGTGTTCAACATGTCCAACGTTCGGGATTTCCGGGCCAAGTTCAATCGGACGGGAACCGGCGCTTTCCGTTGCATCACGGAAACCGTGATTGGCAACTCGTAACTGAGCGAGTTTCAAAGGGTGGCGGGCTACGGCCCGCCAACCTATGAGGAGAAAGATTATGCCTGCTTACAATCCAGGTGGCATTGAAGGGACGTCAACGTCTCAGTCTGCGATCAACACGGGCACGGGCGGCATTGGTAGCCTGTTTTCAGACGGGGCCGATTGGCTTTCCAATCAGGTTGACGACATCCTGAATAGTGCCGGGAAAATCTGGACCACGATTTCAACGTACAAACTGTCTGAGGCGCAATTACAGGCGCAACGGGACAAGCTGCGCACCAATCAGGAAGCGTATCAGCCTGTATCGGCATCATCGGCGATCCCGAACATGGGGTCATTCTTTGGCGGTCAAAGTCAGATCGGTACGTACCTGATGCTCGGCGGGGCAATATTGCTGGCAATTTGGGGCATCCCAAAGCTTCTGAAATAGGGGGCGGCGATGGCGGCTCAAGCCGGAATTAACGTCGATGTGAAGGACGCCCTTAAGGGCGGGCCTGCCTATTCCGGGGCCGATGGTTATCAGGGGTCTTACCTGGGGCAAAATTACCAGGGCGGCTTTGGTGGCTACTACGCGCCGTTTTCGCCGGGCGGGTCGGGTGCCTTTGCCAGTGCATCGGGCGAAAGTTCCATTTGGAAATGGCTGATTTTTGGCGGTGTGGCCTTGTTCGCCTACCGCGTCTGGAAAGGGTGATCACATGCAACACGATATCCGTTTTCCGCCAGCTGAATGGACGCCTCAAGTCCAGGCCGTCATGAACGCCGCAAGCGGCCTCAATGCGGCTTACACGGTCGAAGACTTGCGCCGTGAAGTGTCGCGCGGGGCGTCAAAGCTGTTGGCGGCTGTTGAAATCATGCCGGACGGTTCAGCGATGCTACTGGGGTATCTGTGCTTCTGGACAGAGCCTCAGGGGCAAGGCCGGGAATTGGTGATCCATGCCGGGGCCGCGCTGACTGATGAGCGAAAGACGTTTGCTAAGGTCGCACCGCATATCAAACGCCTCGCCTTGGAAAACGGGTGTCAGTCGATCCGTGCGCATACGGCATCGTCTAAGCGTTTGGCGATGTTCAAGGCGAATGGCTATCAGATGGTTGAATTTGTTGTCCGGCAATGGGTGTAGATATGGGCGGCAGTTCATCCAGTTCATCCAGCCAGACCCAGACGACGGACAACAGTCAGAAAACGTATATCGATGATACGCGGGCGGCTGTTTATGACCAGGGTGTCGCGATCACCGGGACCACGGGCGCAATCACCTATTCCGATTTGTCGCCTGACGTCGCCGCTGAATTGCGCAAGGCGGGGGAGGCGGGTTTCGATCTGTCGGCGGATGTTCTGAAACTCGGTTTCGATTTCGCCAATCAGGCGAATAAGTCCGTCCAGGAATTGGCGGGCACGGTGTCGGCAGTCGCAAAAGAGGCGACGGAGGAAGACGCCAAGCAATTCCTGACCGATTTTGTCAAGTGGGGGCTGTTGGCCTCGGTGTCGGTTGCGGCGCTGTTTTTCTGGTCTAAGAAAGGCTGATCGAATGCCAAATACAGTGATCTATGAGGTTCGGGAATATGTCCTGGACGCGAACGGCGAGACGAAAGAATACATCCCGGCAACGCGCTTCCGGGTACTGAGCGCGACGGGGCCTCTTGCGATAGCGTTTGGTCCTACCGATGGTTTCCAGCGCATTGAAAGCGGCCTTGGTATCAGCACGATTGAGCCATTCAATATGGTTCGCATTAAGGATATTTCCGGCGCGCAAAACACGATCCTGGTTGCCTACGCGGGATCTGATGTAGCCGATAGCCGGTTGACCGTCACGGGCGGTCAATTGGGTGTGCTTGATCCTGTGGGCGGCGAAAGCTTTTCTGACATCGTAACTGCGCTTCAGGCGGTCACTGCGGCAATGCGTGAGGCGACATTATTGCGGGCGCCATTGACTACATTGGATGGCGCGACATATGCGGCGGCGAACAACACGACGACAGAGGTTGTTTCGGCTGCAGCTAATACTGATGGGGTAATCGTTCGGCTTGCGGGCCTGTCGGCTGCCTCGAATGCGGCCTATGTCACGGCGGGCGGGAATTACCTTCTAAATCAGTACAGCAATGAGCCGGGAAAAAAGATGATTGAGAATGTGTTCGTCCCTGCGGGCAACGCGATTTCTATTTCATCGGCGGGGGCTGGGTCTCAAACAACATTCATTTGGTATGAGGTGCTCTAATGGGCAATCCAACTGCAAATTATTCCTTTGAGGGAATGTCCGACGCTGAAAAGGCGGCATTGGCCGTCGATCCGGTAACGGGCTTTAAAATCGTCGCAAGCGCAAAGCGTGGCGGTGTCGAATGGCTGTCTTTTGAAGACGGAACGGAGGCGGTACGCGACCAGGACGGCAACGCGGCTGTATGGCCTGAATAATGCGCGCGATCCTGCTGGTCGCGCTGTCATTGATCCTATGGGGGTATAACAAAATGAAGTTGAACGAGGCACAATTGACAATGGCGCGCACCATGTATGGCGAGGCGCGAGGCGAGGGCGCGACGGGCATGCAGGCGGTCGGCAACGTCATCATGAACCGCGCTTTGTTGGGCGGATGGTGGGGTAATAGCATCGTGTCCGTTGCTCTGAAACCGTGGCAATTTTCGGCCTGGAACGCGAACGATCCGAACCGCGATGTAATCGCCAATCTTATGCCGGGCGACAATCAGACCTTTGATCTTGCATATGAGATTGCGGGCAAGCTGATCGACGGGGACTTGCCGGATATCACGGGCGGCGCAACGCACTACTACGCCGATACGATTTCGGAACCGGGATGGGCGCGCGGGGCCAATCAGACGGCCTATATCGGGCATCATAAATTCTTTAATGAGGTCGCGTGATGCAGTTCGTTCCTATCGTGATCTGGTCGCTGGCCGGGTCTATTGCGACACTCTGGGCAACCCGCCAAGAGGGGGAAGCTGAAACCGTGACGGAGCGGATCACAACCAATCTGGGCGCGGTCTTTATTGCCGTGGCCGGGGCCGTTGCGACCGCCTGGGTTTGGAAAAAGGTGCGGTAATGCAAGCGATTTTCGACATCATTAGGGAGGCGCTGGGCGTCGGATCGGATGCGGCGATCATCGGGTTTGCGTTGATCCTGTGGCGGATCGAGCGGCGCTTGTATCGGGTGGAATTGCACCTGTGGCCGAAAGAGGGAGGGCGGTTATGATCTCGGAAGTTGTCAAGGGCATTGCGGGGCCATTGTTTGGCCTGGTTGACAGTCTCTTTACGTCGGATGAAGAGCGGGCGGCGGCAAAGCTAAAGCTGATGGAGATGGAACAGCGCGGCGAATTGGAAACCATGCGGGTCCAAATGAGCGCCATTCTGGCAGAAGCGAACAGCAAAGACCCCTGGACAAGTCGCGCGCGTCCGGCGTTTTTGTATGTGATTTACATCATCATCCTATCGGCCTTACCGATGGGCATTCTGAGCGCGTTCCGGCCTGATATGGCGACGGAAATCACCCTGGGCGTGAACGCATGGCTGTCGGCGATCCCGGATGCGCTCTGGACCCTGTTTGGGGCCGGTTATCTCGGATATGCCGGTGCGCGCACGGTCGATAAGCTGAAAGGCGGTCAAAAATGATGCTGCGGAAAATGCTGGTACGGGCCGCAATTCTGGGCGGTGCATCGGCCTTGGCGGCGTGGGTGTCCAGGGCGGTTGTGCCGGGGGAGGCCGACCCATTCGCACCGACTGGTGAAGGCAAAACGGAAGTGATCCGCGCGGGATTGGCCGGCGCGGTTTTTGGCCTGGTCTCAGGCATCATCTAATGCCGTGCCGGATATGTAAGGGGCACGGTGATTTAAGGTGCGGCGTTTGTTATGGCTGCGCAATCAAGGCGGAAAGGAATTCAAAAATGGCACGTAAATCAGTATCGAAAAAGGCGGCAACCAAGGGCAAGGGACGCCTGAAAAAGGGCTATCGCTAAGCGAAGGGCGGGCGGATCGTGAAGGCGAAAAAGCGGTGACGCTATCGGCTGCGGTTTGGCGTCTTGTGCGGGGCTGGCTTTAGGCGGTCTGCCAGGGTTGATTTCGGAATTCTGAAATCGTTCTCAATTGTTCTCAGGGACGCGCCTTTGCGGCGTTTGATTTCTGCACCTTGGAGGCGGGCCGATAGGTCCGCCTTTTCTCTACGCTCGATCTCTAACTGCACCGGAGTCACGGGCAGGCAAAATCGTGCCGCTGCACTGGAAATAGCTGCATCGGCTGCAACGTCATTTTTTATCATCATGCGATCGGCGAGGTCTGCGGCGCGACGGATCACAGAAAGGCGCGACGATTGCGCCTCTCTGTCGGAAATATCCGTTGCCTCTCTGATAAGTAATTTTTCAATCTCGCCGAAGATACCGGCAAGTCTATAGAGCGTGTCCGAATTCATCGCTTTCCCCGATTATTGTTATGCCATATTCAAGCGGGGGAATGCGTGAATGACAAGGGAAACCGCTTTCTGAGCCATTTTCTTAATTTTCCATAATATACATTATCACGATTAATATAAAGAGATACGTGGAAGAGTCGGCCACTGCCTTGCGCCACCCTCTTGCCAATAAAACGGAAACCAACTACGCCGTTAAGCATACAAGGTATCCTGCGATCAGAAACGGACGTCATGACAAACACATCAACCCGGCCCTCGGATCACAGCGTCCCTGATCAGCAGGTATTGGGCATTGTGCTGATCCTGGCGTCCAACGTGATCATGGCGCTGGGCGATGCGCTGATAAAATATGTTAGCGCCGATCTGACGATCTGGCAGATATTTGTCGTCCGGTCTGTTTTCGCGTTTTGTTGTCTGGGCGCCTTTGCCTATTGGAACAGAGGCCCGGTCGCGCCCAGGCACTATGGCTGGGTTCTGTTACGCAGCCTGTTCCTGGTATTGACCTGGTTGTCATTCTACGCCTCCCTTCCCGTTCTAAACCTCTCTCTGGCCGCCGTGGTGATTTACACCAATGTGATCTTCACAACGCTTTTGTCTGCGGTGCTGTTCAAAGAGCGCGTTTCCGTCAAACAATGGCTGGGCGTTCTGTCCGGATTTGTCGGCGTCGCAATAATCTTACGGCCCGGCACCGACAGTTTCTCCTGGTTCGTCCTGATGCCCTTGGCGGGCGCATTGTGTTATTCCTTAGCCAGCCTTGTGACGCGCCATAAATGCCAGGGGGAACGCGCCCTCACCCTCGCCGCATCTCTGCATGTCTCTTTCATCTTCATTGGGGCGCTGGCGACGGTTCTGATTGCAGCGATTGGTGTCACTGACACGGTTAGAGACTTTTCCTACTTTCTGTTTGGCAGTTGGACACCCCTGACAATGAATGCCTGGGGTATCATGGCGCTGTTAGGGCTGTTATCGGCGTCTTTCTCCCTAGGGGTGGCGCGGGCCTATCAGGTCGCCCCCTCCCAGATCATCGCCACATTTGACTATAGCTATCTGGTTTTTGCCGCCGTCTGGGGGTTCCTGTTCTTCGCAGAAATCCCTTCGATCACAACTCTCATCGGGATGGCTGTCATTACTTTCGCAGGTGTTCTGGTTTCAGGCCGAACCAGGCCCCGCGCTTAAAGTCAGCACGGAATAGGCAATCAAGTCTGGACTAGGCCTCGACGGGTTTGATCATTCTCCCTAAACTGACCAAAAGCTGACATTGTGAATGGGTCATTTCCTATGCCAAAGCCTATCAGAGTGAAAGAAGTTGAAGACTTTCTGTCCACCCATCCCGACACGAAATATATAGATGCGTTTATCTTTGATCTGTGCGGATTTCCCCTGGGAAAGCGCTATCCGATCCAGGATATCGACAAGCTGTATGCAGATGGACTGACGATGTGTGCGGCGGTGTCGCTGTTGGATGCGACGGGCAATACCAGCGACCCGATGGGGCTTGGCGTCTCGGATGGGGACCCGGATGCGCTGGCCCTACCCATCCCGGGCACGTTAGCCCCGGTTGCCTGGGCATCAGAGCCCACAGCACAGGTTCTGCTGGAAATGCGCCGGCCCCAGACAGGCGATATTGTCCCGTTCGAGCCACGCCAGATTCTGCGTCGCGTTGTGGATCGCTTTGCGGACCTGGACATCACACCGGTCGTCGCACTGGAACTGGAATTCTATCTGATCGATATGGACAGAGCGGAAGATGGCGGGCCCCTGCCCGTTAAATCCCCGCTGAATGGCCGCCCGGCCCGGGCCAATCAGGTTTATAGCATTGAGGCATTGGAAGAATATGCCGAGATCCTGACGGCGATTACCGATGCCTGTGCCTTACAAGGTGTCCCCGCCTCTATCGCGTCGGGTGAGTTTGCCCCTGGGCAGTTTGAATTGAACCTGACTCATGTGGCTGATGCTATGGCGGCCGCTGATCATGCCTGCCTGCTGCGGCGTACCGTGCGCGCCGTGGCACGGACTTTTGGCATGGAAGCGACCTTTCTGTCCAAACCCTTCCTGGAAGAGTCCGGTTCCGGCCTGCATGTCCATATGAGCTTCTGTGACAAGGATGGGCATAACATCTTCCACGAAGAAACGGACACGGATGAAATCCAGATGCGCCGGGCCATGGCGGGATTACAGGCCGCAATGCCGGAATCCATGGCGATCTTTGCGCCCAATCTGAATGCGTTCCGACGGTTCGCGCCCAACCTGTTTGTGCCGGTCACACTAGATTGGGGCTATGACAACCGATCTGTCGCCTTCCGCATTCCATCCGGACGGGGACAGGCCAAAAGGATTGAACACCGGGTCGCGGGCGCGGATGCCAATCCCTATCTGGCGCTGGCCAGTGTTCTGGCAGGCGTTCATCATGGCCTATCGAACAAGTTGGAGCCGATCAGTGAGGCACGCGCGGGCAATGCCGGCGAAGAGGTCGACCCGCGCCTGCCATTGACGATTTGGCACGCTCTGGAGCGATTGGAGGATGCACCCATTCTCAATGACTATCTGGGGGCGGATTATGTACAGATGTACAAAACCGTGAAAGAGAATGAATTTAAAGACCTGCTGTCTGCCGCCCTGCCCCGTGAATATGACTGGTATCTGTAAGGAACCCCATGACCGACACATCCAATATTGATCGCCTGTTGGCGGTCATGGCCAGATTGCGCGATCCCAACGGCGGCTGTCCCTGGGATCTGCAACAGGACTTTACCAGCATTGCCCCCTACACGATCGAGGAAGCCTATGAGGTCGCAGACGCGATCGAGCGCGGCGACCGCAATGACCTGAAGGACGAACTGGGCGATCTGTTGCTGCAGGTCGTGTTCCATGCTCGCATGGCGCAGGAGGAAGGCAGCTTCGATTTTGATGCGGTCGCAGGCGCAATTACGGACAAGATGATCCGTCGCCATCCCCATGTCTTTGGCTCCCATGTTTTTGGCAAGGATGGTGCGGATACACCCGACAAGGTCAAGGCAAGCTGGGAGGAAACCAAGGCCGCTGAACGGGCCCAGAAAGGTCAAGATGACAGCGCCCTGTCTGGGGTGGCGCGCGCCCTGCCCGCCTTGATCCGGGCTGAGAAACTCTCCAAACGCGCGGCGCGTGTCGGCTTTACATGGTCAGAGCCCAGTGAAGTCTTCCGCGACCTTGAGGAAGAAGTCGAAGAATTAAAGGAAGTCATCGCGGAAGGCGGTGATCCGGACCGGCTGGAAGACGAGATGGGCGATATCCTCTTCGTCGCTGCCAATCTGGCCCGCATGCTGAAAGTTGATCCCGAAAAAGCCCTGGCCCGCACCAACCGAAAGTTCGAAATGCGGTTCCGCGCGGTCGAAGCAGCAGTCGCGGCAGACGGCAAGCGTGTCGAGGATGTGCCCCTGGCCGAGCTGGACCAACACTGGAACGCAGCCAAGGGTGTTGAGAAGTAGGCCTAGCCGGTTGTTTTATGCTGGCTCAAAGCCAAAGAACGCACCCCATTGTGAATGATGCGCGACGATAAGACGGTCCTTGTGACGATTGAAACCTACTTGATTTCGGTTAAACAAGTTTTCGACCGCCCCTAAATTGTCGACGCCGAATATCAACCCTCTATGTCGCAACTCCGTGTCGCTGAGCGTTTGTTCGATACCATATTCCGATGCTATTTGATCTGGCGTTTGGAGGGAAACGCGGCCATTTTCCAACTGACACTCAATCGTCTCGTGCCCTGAAGATGCCTCAGTCATCGCAAAAAGGGTATGGTAAAAGTCACGATAAATCTCCGGATTCCGTGTGCAAGAGAGCACCTGTCTTGCTCCTAAGGTCGTGTTTTCATGCTCCAGAAGGGATGATCGATCAATCTTTGGGACAATTACATCCTCACAGGTGAAAAAGTATCCCGATAAAGCCTTTGGATGCGTGGCAAAGGCCAACTTGGCCGAGACCGTGTCCAGTGTGCCATCAGGTTTTTCAAACCTTCGGGTGAAAGAAACCAAATCCCCACCCGAGACACCCAGCGCCAAATAATCAGAATGATCTTTGTCGGCGTCCAGGGACGTCGTCACGATATGGGAAAAGCCATCATGCCCGTGTCGGTCCCGAAAGGCAGCATCATTCTTAACGAAGGTATTCCCATCTTGGATCGCTTGCGCATATTTAACGGCGTCTTCAACGGCCAAGGTCTCGATCATAGGACCGCTGCGAAAGTACATATTCGCATTGTATGTCCCAAAGGGGTGGACACCATTCGGCGCAACAGTAAACCCCATCCGCTGATATCGTTCCCGGGCTGAAGACAGATTATCCGCAACCAAAACGTAATGATCAATCAAGCGCATTTACTAAACCTTCGATCTAGTGAAACAGCATTCTTACGTGTTTTTATGAGGTTAGGAAGACATCATAAGAAACCATGATATGTTCCCGAAAGGCAGGGCGTTGCGTTAAGCTGGTATAGTAGCGGGCAAGATTTGGCAAATTTGCGCGGTCAATTTGAATGTCATAATAGCGATACAGGATATGTCCGAACTGTATATCAGCCAGGGTTAGTGACTCCCCGACCAGGTAAGACTGATCCTTCAACCTGCTATCCGCAATAACGAGTTTTTCTTCCAAAGCAGCAACGGCCATGCGAA
This sequence comes from Hwanghaeella sp. LZ110, assembly GCF_048892525.1. Lineage (NCBI taxonomy): Bacteria > Pseudomonadati > Pseudomonadota > Alphaproteobacteria > Rhodospirillales > Aestuariispiraceae > Hwanghaeella > Hwanghaeella sp. LZ110. The sequence goes on from NZ_JBLZHT010000003.1 coordinate 450,022, forward strand.
TGGCATGATAGTCCACTTTCTCCTTCGGTGTGCGGATCAGGCGCCAGAAGATCGGGACAGTAAAGCCCATGGCGACATTGATTTTGGACCATTCGGCCCATCGGTCCACCTCTGTCCGGGCCAGCAATTCCTTGGGCCAGAAGGCGTTGTCTGCATAACGCGTGGCCAGATAGCGCAAGATCGCTCCAGTTTCCCACAGTGGCGGATTTGTCCCATCCTGCAACACGGGAATGGCGCGATTAGGATTGAGTTGAAAGAACGCGTCGGTATCGGTGCCGCCAAAATTATGGCCGATGTCATGGCGTTCATAGGCAAGGCCCAGCTCCCCGATGCACCACATTAGGGCTTGGACATTTGATGAGGTCTTTCGACCCCAGACGGTTAACATTGTTCAATTCCTAACTGCGTGGCGAGATTTGTTGCAGGCGCACAATGGTGGAGACCGGGACAAGTTGAAATCCCTGTTCGCGTGCTGTCTTCATCCATTCTGACACAACCGCCAGTGTTTCGGGATGCGGGTGACCAATGGCGATGGCATAGCCTTGGCGCTTGGCGGTCTCTTCAACCCGGCTTAACTGCTTGCGGATCGCATCGGTATCGATTGTGTTGTCCAGAAACACATCCCGCACGGCGTATGGCATCCCCAGTGCGGCGGCGGTGCTGTATCCTTTAGAGTCCGAGGTTGTAACCGAATCGACGAAGATCAGGCCGCGTCGCCTTAATTCGCTCAGGACAAGGCGCATCCCCTCCGAATCCGCCGTGAAACGGCTGCCCATATGATTGTTGATCCCGACATAGCCGGAAAACTGGGAAAGGCCCCAATCCAGTCGTCGCAGGATTTCCTGGGGTCCCAATTCCTTTTGCAATGCATTGGGGCCGGGATCAACGCCAAGGTCCAGCGGAGCCATGGGCATATGAACCAAAATCTCGTGGCCCCTTTGACGTGCCGCGGAAACCATTTCCTGTAAATGATGACCATAGGTCAGAAACGCCAGGGTCAGCGGTGCTGGCAGATTGATTGCCTCCCTGCTGTGCGCCTGATCAATGCCCAGATCATCAAAAATCAGGGCGATCATGGGCATACCGGGAATGGGCGTCAGTGGGACGGCATTGGCAAGCCAGGTATCTGGATCCGCCATCGGACCGGGAGGCGCCAAAGCGGGCGCGTCGGGCAATCCGTTTTCAGAGTTTCGGTTCTCTGGGGCCGCGGGTTCCGGTACAGATAGCTCCGGGGCTGGCACTGGCGCGGCGGGTGCAGGAATCGGGGTGACCAGGGCAGGTTTTGCTGCCTGTTTTGGGGCCTCATTCGGGTCCGGGCGCAATGCTTCTGGTTGGTTCGCCAGACTTTCTTCATACAGCCGCTTCGCGGTTTCTGACCCCTGTACGATGACAGGTAAAGGCGGGCCTTTGGGCAGGGTCGCTTCGTCGATGTCGTTCTGATTGATCTGAACGGTGGATTGGGGAGAAGGCACGGTTTCAGAGGGGGCCAACCATAAACCCAAGCCGGTCCCCACCAGGATTCCAATGACCAAAACCCCGCCGACAACGGCGCTATAGAGAAACCGGGTTGTCCGGAACCAAGGCAGACGATGCGCTGCGTGACGAATGCGCGCGCCAGACGCCCCCTTGCCTTTTTTTCTTGAAGCTGTCGCCATAAGGCTTTTCCAAAATCTGTGCCTGGCCAAGAATGCCAGATGCCGTGGTCGCTGAGTCTAAAGCCGAAGGATGAATAAAGGCAAGGCGCGGACATCTGATCCCGTCCGACCCTAAGGTCAAGCCCCTTCGCGCAGGCGGGCATCCAGGGCCACACGCATCAATCGCGCCTGCCGCCCTGGACCCCGGATCACGTCCGGGGTGACTATGCTGATGATGGATACGCCGATGCAGCCCCTCCTCAGGATGAAATCTGTGCGGGTGGTGAGAATATGGGCGCATAAAAAGTGCACTCACCCTGAGGAGCGCAGCGCCTCGAAGGGTGCCTTTCTGCAAGCACCCCCCCTCCCCGTCATGCCCGCGCAGGCGGGTATCCAGGGCCACACGCATCAATCGCGCCTGCCGCTCTGGACCCCGGATCACGTCCGGGGTGACGATGCTGATGATGGATACGCCGATACAGCCCCTCCTCAGGATGAGACCTGTGCGGGTGGTAAGAATATGGACACATAAAACGTGCACTCACCCTGAGGAGCGCAGCGTCTCGAAGGGTGCCTTTCTGCAAGCACCCCCCTCCCCGTCATGCCCCTTCGCGCAGGCGGGTATCCAGGGCCACACGCATAAATCGCGCCTGCCGCCCTGGACCCCGGATCACGTCCGGGGTGACGATTTCGATAATGGATACACCCTTACAGCCCCTCCTCAGGATGAGACCTGTGCGGGTGGTGAGAATATGGACACATAAAAAATGCACTCACCCTGAGGAGCGCAGCGCCTCGAAGGGTGCCTTTCTGCACGCACCACCCCCTCCCCGTCCTTGGCGCCTCCTCAGCGCTCTCTGCGGTTACTCTTTATAGCCCAGACGGGGCGCTGGGGCCGATCCTTTGCCAGATGTCTTTTCCCATGCCGGAACGCTTGCTATAACGCGAACATCTTATCACTTGTGGGCCGATAGGTCCTTACCCGCTCGGATTGGGCCTATGTATCTCTTGATCGATAACTATGACAGCTTCACCTACAATCTGGTCCATTTTTTGGGCGATCTGGGGGCGGAGTGTGAGGTATATCGTAACGACAGGATTGATGTTGAAACGGCGATAGGTCTGAAGCCGCAAGGCATTGTCATTTCGCCTGGCCCCTGCGATCCGCCAAAGGCTGGCATCTGCCTGGACCTGATCAAGGCGGCGGCAGAAAACAATGTGCCTTTGATGGGGGTCTGCCTGGGGCACCAATCCATCGGCTACGCTTATGGCGCAACGGTTGAGCGTGGCCCTGCCCCCATGCATGGCAAGGTCTCTGAAGTCTCTCATACCGGGCAAGGTTTGTTTGAAGGCCTGCCGGATCGGCTGAAGGCAACGCGCTATCACAGCCTTGTCGTGTCGGAACGGGATTTACCGGACTGTTTTACCGTGACCGCGCGCACCGATGATGGCGTGATCATGGGCATGGAGCATAAAACCTATCCATTGCACGGCGTGCAATTTCATCCAGAAAGCATTGCGTCGGAACATGGTCATGAGATATTGGCCAATTTCCTGAAAAGAACGCGGAATTAGGGGGATTTGGCATGGCAGCCGACCTGCAGGATATGAAACAACTGATCGGGAAAGTCGTTGGCGGCGAAAGCCTGACCGTGCCAGAGGCAGAGCGCGCGTTTGACATTATCATGTCGGGCGACGCGACCCCGTCCCAGATGGGCGGTTTCCTGGCGGCACTTCGTCTGCGCGGTGAAACGGTGGAGGAAATTACCGGGGCTGCGCGGACCATGCGTGCAAAAGTGTCGCGTATTCATGCGCCGGATAATGCCATGGATATCGTGGGAACGGGCGGCGACAAGCTGGGAACACTGAATGTCTCGACCGCTGCGGCCCTAGTCGTTGCGGGGTGTGGTGTGCCCATTGCCAAACACGGCAATCGTGCCGCCTCCTCTAAATCAGGCACAGCGGATGCGTTGGGCCAGTTGGGTGTCGATCTGGATTGTCCCTTCCCCAATATCGAACGGGCCATCAAGGAAGCGGGCATTGGATTCATGATTGCCCCGCGCCACCACGGGGCGATGCGCAATGTCATGCCGACCCGGGTGGAACTGGGCGTTCCCACAATTTTCAACATTTTGGGGCCCTTATCCAATCCGGCCTTGGTGAAACGTTATCTGATCGGCTGTTTCCGTCCTGAATTCATTGAGAAAATGGCGGAAACCCTGGGCGATCTGGGGGCAGAGCGCGCCTGGGTCGTGCATGGGCACAGCGGTATGGACGAGATCAGCACGACCGGCCCTACTCGGGTCGCCTCGCTGGAAAACGGGAAAGTCACCACATTTGACATCTCCCCAGCGGACATTGGCTTGCCGGTCGCGGCGTTGAAAGACCTGCTGGGTGGCACGCCGGAGCATAATGCGGGGGCCATCACGGCCTTACTGGACGGGACGCCGTCGGCCTATCGTGATATTGTGGTCTTTAATGCAGCGGCTGCATTGCTGATTGCTGGTAAGGCCAAAGATTTGAAAGACGGCGCGACACAAGCGGCCGATAGCATCGATTCAGGCCGTGCCAGACAGGTGCTGACAACCCTTGTGGCTGTTACCAATGATTATCCAAAAGAGGGAAAAGCCGGATGAGCGACGTCCTGGCCAAAATCTGTGCTGACAAGCGCAACCATATCAAGGCCCGCAAAAAGGCTGTGCCAGAGGCGGATATTCGTGCCCAGGCCGAAACCGCCCCTGCACCGCGCGGATTCGCTGAAGCATTGAGGAAAAAGGTTGCGGCGGGTGACTATGCGCTGATTGCCGAAATCAAGAAGGCATCGCCGTCCAAGGGGCTGATACGGGCTGATTTTGCGCCTGCTGCCCTGGCCCGGGCTTATCAGAAAGGCGGTGCGGCCTGTCTGTCCATCCTGACGGACGAACCCTATTTCCAGGGTAAGGATCAGTATCTCAGCGCAGCCCGCATGGCCGTGACCCTTCCGGTTCTGCGCAAGGATTTCATGCTGGACCCCTATCAGGTCTATGAATCGCGCGCCTTGGGGGCCGATTGCATCCTGCTGATTATGGCAGCCCTGACGGACAAGGTTGCGATTGAATTGGAAACCCTGGCCCATGAACTGGGTATGGATGTCCTGATCGAAGTCCATAATGAGGAAGAAATGCAGCGTGCCTTGCAGCTAAAGTCCCCTCTTCTCGGCATAAATAACCGCAATCTCAAAACTTTAGAGGTGGATCTTAAAGTTACTGAGGAACTGTCTGAAATGGTACCTGAGGGCAAGGTTCTTGTGGCGGAAAGTGGTTTATACGGCCCGGCTGATCTGGCACGGATGGAGAAAGTCGGCGCGATGCGCTTTCTGGTTGGCGAATCTCTGATGCGTCAGGACGACGTGACGGCTGCTACGCTGGCCCTGTTGACCCGTGCACAGGCAGCCTGACCATGGCAGAACTGACCCATTTTGACGCGAACGGCAATGCGGTGATGGTCGATGTCTCCGACAAGGGGGAGACCGAACGCACAGCAACGGCCCGTGGTCTGGTGCGCATGGCGCCGGAAACCCTGGCGACGATCAAGGAGGGCCGCGTGAAAAAGGGCGATCCCCTGACCGTCGCGCAATTGGCAGGCATTATGGGGGCAAAGCGCACGCCGGACTTAATCCCGCTGTGTCATCCCCTTGCCCTGACATCGGTAAAGGTTTTCCTGAGCCTGGATGAGGAGATTTCTGGGGTCAGGATTGAAGCCACGGCGAAGCTGAAAGGCCGAACCGGTGTGGAAATGGAGGCCCTGACTGCGGTGTCCGTGGCCGCACTGACCGTCTATGATATGGTCAAGGCGATTGATAAGGCGATGCAAATTACAGATATCCATCTGGTTCATAAAGCGGGGGGCAAATCAGGCGAGTATCGGGTTGCGGAGACAAATTCCTGATGATTTCCGTCGCTGAGGCCCGTGAACGCATTCGGTCAGCCCTGACGCCGGTTGGGATTGAAACCATATCACTGGATCAGGCGCTTGGCCGGGTCACGGCCTCTCCTTTGCTGGCGCGTCGCACGCAGCCTCCTAAGGACGTATCTGCCATGGATGGCTATGCGGTGCGTGGCGCGGATGTCCAGACGGTGCCGGTATCGCTGAAAGTCGTTGCGGAGGTTGCAGCAGGCGCATCTTATGAAACAGAGGTGCCTGCCGGTCATTGTGTGCGGATTTTTACCGGTGCCCCCCTGCCCGCCGGCACCGATACGATCGTCATTCAGGAAGACGCGGATGCGGACGAACAGACCGGCACCGTCACCATCCGGGAAGGCGCGCGGATAGGCACCTATGTGCGCAAGGCCGGGTTGGATTTTGCCCAAGGTGATGAGTTAATACCCGCAGGCTATCGCCTGACCGCGCGGGATATTGGCACAATCGCCGGAATGAACATTCCCTGGCTGTCGGTATATCGTAAACCCCGCATTGCGATCCTCTCGACGGGAAATGAAATTGCCATGCCGGGCGATCCGCTGGGACCCAATCAGATTGTCAGTTCCAATGGACCCGCCCTGGCGGCTGCGATTACGGCGGCAGGCGGGGTGCCAACCCTGCTGCCCATTGCGGCGGATGATCCAGAGGCGCTGAAAGCCCTGGCCCATCATGCGGCCGGTCATGACCTGCTGTTGACGACGGGGGGCGCCTCGGTCGGTAAGCATGATCTGGTCGGTAGTGTGTTGCAGGATGTCGGCCTGAAGCTGGATTTCTGGAAGATTGCTATGCGACCCGGCAAGCCCCTGATGTTTGGCCTGTTAAACGAAATGCCGATGTTGGGGTTACCGGGCAATCCGGTCTCTGCGCTGGTCTGCTTTCTGTTGTTTGGACAGTCTGCCCTGGCGCGCCTTGCCGGCATGAAAGATACAGACCCGGCCTTCGAAACAGCGCGTTTGGGCGTTGAACTTGGCCAGAACGATCAGCGGGAAGATTACATGCGCGCAACCCTGCGACGCGATTCGGATGGTTTTCTGGTGGCGGAGCCTTTTCAGCGTCAGGACAGTTCCATGATGCGCCGCCTGGCAGCGGCGGATTGCCTGGTGCGACGCCTGCCACATGCTCCTCCGGCAGTAATGGGGCAACCGGTTGAAATCATGCTGTTTTCTGGTGGGTATCTTAGCTTTTAGGGGAACATATACCCGCTAAAGAGAACATATGTTCTAATTTTACCCCTTGACACAGAGTGCGAACAAAATTAGTCCATAGAACAGGTAATCACGGTCTGAGCGCCATTGCGCCCCATGAACAGGAGAAGAACAAGATGCTGACCCGGAAACAATATGAACTCCTGATGTTCATTCACGACAAACTTCAAGTTTCGGGGGTATCCCCTTCTTTCGAAGAAATGAAAGAGGCATTGGACCTGAAATCGAAGTCTGGGATTCACCGCCTGATCACAGGGCTGGAAGAGCGTGGATTCCTGCGACGCCTGCCCAACCGCGCCCGCGCCTTGGAAGTTGTGCGCTTGCCTGAGAATTCGACGCCGGAGCAGTTGCCGATCCGCAATCGCCGCGTCGAAATGCTGCGCCAGAAGGAAATTGGCAGCAAACGATCCATGATGCGCGGCGGCGGTAACACCGTTCAATTGTCCCTGTATGGCCGGATCGCTGCCGGAACACCGATTGAGGCGCTGCGCGATCATTCCATGCTGGTTGATGTGCCCGCCACCCTGTTGGGCCGCGGCGATCATTATGCCCTGGAGGTTGAAGGGGATTCGATGATCGATGCCGGAATCCTGGACGGGGATACTGTAATCATTGAGCGCACGGAACATGCCAGCAATGGCGATATTGTCGTCGCGCTGGTTGAAGGGATGGAAGTCACCCTGAAACGCCTGCGCCGCAAGGGGGAAAGCGTCGCCCTGGAACCCGCCAACCAGAATTACGAAACCAGGATTTATCGCCCCGATCAGGTAAATGTTCAGGGTCGGCTGGTCGGTTTGCTGCGGAAATACTAATCCACGGACCGTTGGCTGGTTAACCCGGATTTGGTCCAGGGTCTGTGTCCCCGCGCTGCCTCAACCGTTTCCACGCCAAGGGCTGGCTTGCTGTCATAGAATACATGCACGCCATCGCGATACAGATCGGCGGGAGTGATCGCGGTGCGTTCCCGGCACAGGCTGGGATGCGGGACGATGGGCAGCCGGGTCACATCGGCCTGCAGGCAATCTTCGGCAACCGCCCTTGGGTCCTGGGTAAAGGCAAACACCCCTGCCCGGCCGTCTGACAGGGTAATGTTCAGGCTGCATCCCAAAGGATCACAATGCAATGGGGTTTCCCGCAAGGCCATCAGATCCTGCCAATCCCCGCCCAGCGGAAGCGCCGTCTTTTCCTGCCAAACCGACAGGGTGAATTTATCGCGCCGTGTGGACTGGACCCATAGTTTGCCCTGCCAGATGATCGCAGCCTGATCCGAAGTTTCATGGAACAGCACCAAAGGCGTTGGCTGTGACAGGGGAGAGGCCAATCCGGCGATCACAAAAGGCGCCCCCAGATATCGCCACCGATGCCGCCAGATTGCCGCCCATAACCCGCCCAACGTGACACAAATCAGGCCCCAACCGGTCATGGGGGGCAAGTGTCCAGTGGCACCGGGTAACGTCGCGACCCAATGGGCGATGGTCAGCACCGCATCGATCCCCCATCCCGCCGCCGATAAGGGCCATGCTTCCAGGCCGAAGGGCATCACCAACAGGCTCAACAGCCCCATGGGCATCACCCAAAAGGTGACAATTGGCACAGCGACGAGATTGGCCAGGACCGAATAATGCGCAATCCTGCCGAAATGATGGATCGCAAAAGGGGCGGTCGCCGCCCCGGCGATCACCGTGGTCAGGCACACCGCTGCCATATAGAAGGCCGCCTTTCTGCTCCATCCGCGCGCCCCATCCTGTTTCCCACCCCCAAATCGATAGCTTTCATAAACAGCGACCAGGGCAATCACGGCGGCAAAAGATAACTGGAAGCTGGGGCCGATCAGGCCTTCCGGCGCGATCAACAACACCACCATGGCTGCAAAGGCGACCAAACGCATGGAAATCGCCTGTCGATCGGTCAACACTGCCACCAGAACAAGGCCGGTCATAAGAAAAGCCCGTTGGGTTGGAACCGTCGCGCCGGAAAGCAACAGATAGCCAAAAGATGCGATTAACGCCCCGAAAGCAGCCCATTTTTTGATTGGGCGATCGCGTGCCCAAGATTCCCGCAGGGCAAGAAGGAAACGCAAGGTCACAAAAACGATCAGGGCGATCATGCCGATATGCAGCCCGGAGATAGCCAGCAGATGGGCCAGTCCGGATTGGCGCAGGTCTTCCAGAATTGGTTCAGGCACGGCGGCGCGATCCCCGGTCAACAGGGCGGCCATGACCCCGCCCCGTATGCCAGGCAGGGCAGCCTGCAACGCGGCGGAAACATCCATTCTGGTTTGCTGTATCGCTATATGGGCTGTTTCCCATAGATCGGGTTCTGAAAGGCGCGGAACCTTTTCCCAATCCGACAGGCTGAACCCGACAGCGCCCAATCGATCAAACCAGGCCACACGGGCGAAATCATAAGCGCCTGGATAAGAAGGTCTGGGCGGGGGCGATAGTCGGGCCATAAGGCGGACCCGATCTCCAATTCCAGGATATGCCCCCGCCCGAAGCTTAATGCGCACGACTTCGGGGACTGGATCGCCCCGCCCCCGCCAGCCGAAGTCTAAATCCTTCAGACGAATGCGGGCACCGTCCGGGAATGTCTCGACGGCGGCAACTCGGCCACTCATGCCAGGATAGACCTGCGCGCGTTCCAGAACCGGGGCGGCCACCCAGTGCGTTTTCCATACGCTATAGGTCAGTCCGAATAGGGCAAACAGCAACAGAATCAGAATTCCAGAAAGGCGTGGCGCCCCCATCCAATGCGCCACACCTGTGATCAGGCCTGCCAGGACGCCGCAGAATACAAGGGGCAAAAGCGGTGGCTCTATGGGTAGAGAGAAGTATGCGGCTATACCAATGCCAAAGAAGACAGGGCACCACAAAGCCCACCGGTCCCGCTCGCCGGCCAGGGTTGCAGCAAGGGCATTCTGCCAAAAACGGGCAGAAAAGGTATTATCCCGCCGCATAAACGACGCTGCGTTCTGGCCTTTAAAATGACCGCTGTTCATGGTGTCCCCCCGCCAGAATGCCACCATAAAGCGACAGGTCATGACTGGCGAGATACTTTTCCAGGCTTTGCCCAACAGGTGGCTGCTGTGCTAAAGGACACTCGCATTTGCTAAATCACCATCTCATTTTAGGAGTGACCATGACTGTTGTTACGCGCTTTGCCCCCTCTCCGACCGGATTTTTGCATATTGGCGGCGCGCGTACGGCCCTGTTTAACTATCTGTATGCCCGTCATCATGGCGGCCAATATAAGCTGCGCATCGAAGATACCGATCAGAAACGCTCCAGCCAGGAAGCGATAGACGCGATCAAAGACGGCCTGTCCTGGCTTGGCCTGGAAGGCGATGGCGACATTCTGATGCAATCCAGCCAGGCCGCGCGCCATGCCCAGGTTGCCCGTGATCTGTTGGCTAAAGGTCATGCCTATTACTGTTATTGCACGCCAGATGAACTGGTCGCGATGCGCGAGAGAATGAAGGACGAAGGCCGCAAGACACCCTATGACGGGACCTGGCGGGACCGGGACCCGGCGACTGCACCGGCAGGCGTTGATCCGGTAATCCGGATCAAAATGCCCCGTGATGGCGGCAGCACGACGATCCACGACCTGGTACAAGGCGATGTGACGATTGAAAATGATCAATTGGATGATTTCATCCTGTTGCGGGGCGATGGCACGCCGACCTATATGCTGTCTGTTGTCGTAGATGATCACGATATGGGTGTCACCCATGTGATCCGGGGGGATGACCATCTGGTCAATGCCTTCCGCCAGCACCATCTGTTCCTTGCGGCCGGTTGGGTTGTCCCAGCCTTTGCCCATATCCCCCTGATCCATGGTCCAGATGGGGCGAAACTGTCCAAGCGGCATGGCGCTTTGGGGGTGGAGCAGTATCGGGAAATGGGCTATCTGCCGGAAACCCTGAAAAATTATCTGCTGCGCCTGGGCTGGTCCCATGGGGATGAGGAAATCATCTCGGAAGAACAGGCAATCGCCTGGTTTGATATGGATGCGGTCGGTCGGTCGCCGTCCCGCATGGATTTTCAGCGTATGCAAAACCTGAATGCTCATTACATGCGGCAATCCGATCCGGTGCGATTGGCCAGAATGATCGCCCCTGCCCTGAATGTTTCTGATGATGCGGATATGATTGAACGCCTGGCAGCGGGCATGCCCGGCCTGACACAGCGGGCCAGCACTCTTCCTGAACTGGCCGATGCTGCGCGGTTTTATGTTCAACGCCCCCATTTCCCCTTGGAAAATCCGAAGGCGGCAAAACTGGTTTCGGGCGATGGTCCGGCAATCGCCAAGGATTTTGCCGATCAGGTCTTATCCACCCTGTCGCCCTGGACAACCGAGTCCTTACATGATGCGATGCAGGCCTATTGTGACGCGAAAGGCCTTGGCTTTGGCAAAGTCGCTCAACCGATCCGGGGGGCTGTAACGGGCAGCAATGCCTCTCCTGACCTGATGGAAGTGCTGTTTGTCCTGGGACGTGATGAGTGTTTGGCCAGGATTGCCGCAGTTCCAGCAGAGTCATAAATTTGTAGGCACTTTCGCCATATTGTGCGCTGCGTCATTACCTTGTACTGTTCCGCACCGAAGCGAAGATAATGCTCATATTCAGCCCTGCCCTACACTCATGGGGCGCACGGTAACAGAGATTGGGCACATTGATAATTAGGAGGTTCCAGCATGAGCGATAAAAAACAGCATACAATGACCCTGACCGATAACGCGACGGGCAAGAGCTGGGAATTGCCTGTAATGAGCGGGTCTGTCGGTCCCAAAGTGATCGACATCCGGAAGCTTTATGGTCAGACCGGCTATTTCACCTATGATCCAGGTTTCACCTCTACCGCCTCTTGCGACAGCGCGATCACCTATATTGATGGTGACGAAGGTGTTCTACTGCACCGCGGCTATTCAATCGAAGATCTGGCGGAAAACTGTGAATTCATGGAAGTCTGCTATTTGCTGTTGCATGGGGAATTGCCCAATAAGAAGGAAAACGAGACGTTCAAGCACACCATCACCTATCACACGATGGTGCATGAACAACTGCTGTATTTCTATCGCGGCTTCCGGCGCGATGCCCACCCGATGGCCATTATGGTCGGTGTGGTTGGCGCATTAAGCGCGTTCTATCATGACTCCACGGATATTAATGATCCGGCACAGCGCATGATCGCCTCTCACCGGCTGATCGCGAAAATGCCGACTATTGCGGCGATGGCGTTTAAATATCCAATCGGCCAGCCGTTCATGTATCCCGATAACAGCTTGAGCTATACCGCAAATTTCATGCGCATGACTTTTGGTGTGCCGGCGGAAGACTATGTCCTGTCCCCGGCGGTTGAACGGGCGATGGACCGAATTTTCATTCTACACGCGGACCATGAGCAGAATGCGTCGACATCAACGGTACGCATTGCAGGCTCTTCCGGGGCCAACCCCTTTGCCTGTATCTCCGCTGGTATCTCGTCCTTGTGGGGGCCTGCCCATGGCGGCGCAAACGAAGCTGTTCTGAATATGCTGGAACAGATTGGCGATGTGAAGAACATCCCCAAATTCATTGAGCGTGCCAAGGACAAAGATGATCCTTTCCGCCTGATGGGCTTTGGTCACCGTGTCTATAAAAATTATGATCCACGCGCAGGCGTTCTGAAGAAGAGCTGTGATGAAGTGCTGGCCGAACTGGGCGTGAATGATCCCCTGCTGGAAATCGCTCAGGAATTGGAGCGTATCGCGCTGGAAGATGAATATTTCGTCAGCCGCAAGCTGTTCCCGAATGTCGATTTCTATTCAGGCATCATTCTGAAGGCAATCGGCTTCCCGACCAGCATGTTCACGGTTCTGTTCGCCCTGGCCCGCACCACTGGCTGGGTCGCCCAATGGAATGAAATGATCGCAGATCCCCATCAGAAGATCGGGCGTCCACGTCAGTTGTTCCTGGGATCGGATCGTCGCGACTTTATCGAAATAGATAAGCGCTAATACGCAAATATCTGACATGAAGAACGCGGCTCAACTTACTGTTGGGCCGCGTTTTTTATGGTCAGACTGGCAAGGATCATGCGGGCGGCTGCCACGCTTGGCGCATCCTCGCCTGATGGTTTCAACTGATCCAGATAGGGTGCCAGCAGTGACGCCTGTTGGGCGCCAGACGGCCCCAAAAGGGCATCAATATCCTGGGCCAATTGGCCTGCCAGACAGTCACTTTGAATGCGTTCCGGCACAATTTCGCGTTGGGCCAGAATGTTCAGCAAATGGGCATATTGTGTTTTGATCAAGCGCCGCACCAGAAAATGGGTCAGCCCATTGATCTTGTAGGCAATAACCGTTGGCACCCGCGCCAATGCCAATTCCAGGGCGACGGTACCAGACGCTGCCAGCGCCGCATTTGACGCGGCCATGGCATCATATTTCTGCGACTGATCTTCCAGAACAGTCACATCAACCGGCCAATCTGCTGCTTGTGCCTTAATTGCCTGTACCAGATGCGGCACAGCCGGGATAATCACGTGCAAACCTGGATGTTTTATCTTTGTTTCTGCGACAGCATCCTTAAACACTGGCAGCAGTCGCTCCATTTCGCCACGTCTGGACCCTGGCAGGACACACAGCACCGATGCATCAGAGGCAATGCCAAATCGCTTTCTAAACCCGGGGCCATTCCCTGTGTCGGCACCACTTTCCAGAATGGAATGGCCAACAAAGTCTGCTTTCAGGTCAACAGCCTCAAAATAGGGCGGTTCGAACGGCAACAGGCACAGCAAGCGGTCGAACAAGGCCTTGAACGCAAAGACCCGCTTTGGTCGCCAGGCCCAGACCGTGGGCGCGACATAATGGACTTTGGGCCATACTGTGGCCCCGCAGGCGCGCGCCAGGCGCTTGTTGAAACCAGGCGCATCAATCGTCACCATAACATCGGGATCAAAGCGGATGGCCGCCTGTGCCGCCTGGGCAATTCGGCGCTTCAGTTTCGGGATATGTGGCAGGATCTCGATCACCCCCATGATCGCCAAATCGGATAGGGGAAACAGGCTATGCAGCCCTTCCTTTTCCATTTCCGGTCCGCCAATCCCCTGCAGTTCAATGCCCTGGGGCGATAGCTTTTTCAGGGCGGCGATCAAGCGCCCACCCAGAATGTCGCCGGAAACTTCGCCGGCTGATATGAAGACCTTCAAGGGGCGCGACGGCTGCGTCACTTTGTGTCGTCCCCATCCGTCACAGCCAATAGAAACAAACCAGCAGAATCCGCGGCCGCAATCGTCTCAGCCTTAGACACCAACAGGCTGCGGCCCGCCTGAATGACCACACCGGAAAATCCTGCCCTTGCGGCGGCGCTGATGGTATCGGGTCCAATGGTCGGCAAATCGGCACGCTCCGTCTGTTGCCGCTTGCTCAATTTCACCAGAACGGGTCCATGGCCGCCTTCTTGCCCCGCGCGCTTCAAATGACCGCAGCGATTAATAAGAGCATCGGTCCCTTCCGCTGCTTCGACGCCCAGGATTACGCCATTCTGAACCACGACCGCCTGACCGATATCCAGTCCGGCCATGGCGTTCAAAACCGCGCATCCTTTATCGATATCAGGCTGTACGTCCAATGGCACCGCAAGCGCGCCCAATTGTCCAGATTCCGGCATGATATCATCCAGAATGGTATGGATGGGATGAACAAACAGCCCCTCTTTCTCTTCCAGATAGGTTATCACGGAGCGTAGAAGCCCATCATCGCCCAATTTCATAAGGCTGCTGCCCACGATGGTCAGTGCCTTTTTATCCGGACGAAGCTCAAAGAGGGATGGACGATTGACCGCGCCAACAAAGACCAGATCACGAATGCCAAGACTGCGGACCAGATCGATGGATGTCTGGGCGGCCCCCATACGAATAACGTGACAGGCATATTGTTCCTGATACAAGGACGGATCAGCCTGATCCTTCAGGATCAGGACTGTGACATCCACCCCCATGCCGCTGGCGCGTTGAGCGACCTTTAGCGGCAGATCCCCGCGTCCCGCCACTATTCCCAGTTTTTCAAAGGGCATCATGGCGACGTCCAATCCTGTTATTTGCCTAGTCCGCCTGTCCAAGAGCGCGCGGCTGCGTCAGTCCACGGCTGGACTGCGCCTGAACGAAATCGACGATCTGTTTCACGGCCTCGTCTGTGCCGAAGATTTCAGCAACATCTGCGACGCGTTCCTTGATCGTGCCTTCATCTGCAAACAGCATGCGATAGGCAGAGCGCATTCTGTGAATGGTTTCCTTATCAAAGCCGCGCCGTTTCAGGCCGACCACATTCAATCCACACAGGCTGGCCCTGTCCCCCATCACGGAACCATAGGGGATGACGTCATTTTCAACGCCAGACATGCCACCGATCATGGCATGCGGGCCGATACGGACGAATTGATGGACCGCTGACAAGCCACCAATAATGGCGAAATCTCCAACCGTCACATGCCCTGCCAGGGTCGCATTATTGGCCAGAATGACATTATTTCCGACCATACAATCATGTGCCACATGCGCGCCCACCATGAACAGACAATCATCTCCGACCCGGGTCAGCAAACCGCCGCCCTCTGTGCCGGGATTCATGGTCACATATTCACGGATCTTATTCCGCTTCCCAATTTCCAGGAAGGACTCCTCGCCACGATACTTCAAATCCTGCGGCGCCATGCCGATGCTGGCGAAGGGGAATATTTCCGACCCCTCGCCTATTTTGGTGCGGCCATTGATAACGACGTGGGAATGCAAATGCACATCCGCGTCCAACACGACATTCGGGCCGATGCTGCAAAATGGCCCCACGCGGACGGTGTCGGCCAGGGTTGCCAGAGGATCAACAATGGCGCTGGGATGAATATTGGTCATTAAATGGGTCCTGACCCTAGGGTTTGTCCCGTATCATTGCGGAAAATGTGGCTTCTGCGACGACTTTGCCGTCGACACGGGCTTCCCCACGGAATTTCCAAACCTGGCCCCTGTTTTGTTTCTTGACGACATGAACTTCCATGCGGTCGCCGGGAACGACGGGGCGCCGGAACTTCGCCTCTTCGATGGACATGAAATAGACCAGCTTTCCTTCGGACTCTGGGCCCAGGCTGGTCACAACCATAACACCGGCGGTTTGTGCCATGCTTTCAATGATCAAAACGCCCGGCATTACAGGCTTCCCAGGGAAATGTCCTTGAAAATGCGGTTCTCCGATGGATACGCATTTGATGCCAACTGCGCTTTCATACGGAACAACATTATCAATCCGGTCGATCATCAGGAAGGGATAGCGATGCGGAATACGCTCCATCACCTTTAAAACATCAATATCGTCCAGGTAATCTGTTTTTATGTCATCCATGATTTGCTCATCTCTTATTTATTATTCTGCCCCTTACGCATCAACGCAGCTACAAAAGCATGTTGTTTAAGCCATTGGCGCATTGATGTAGCAGGATAGCCCCCCACCTTCTCCCCAGGCTCAACATTGCCGATCACGCCACTCTTTGCCGCCACTTGTGCCCCGTCGCCGATTGAAAGGTGCCCGGCAATGCCAGATTGCGCACCACAGGCCACAAAATCGCCCAGCTTTGTGCTGCCTGCGATACCGGATTGACCCGCCAAAACACAGCCGCGTCCTAAGACAACGTTGTGCCCGATTTGAACAAGGTTATCAATCTTGCAGCCATCGCCTATAACCGTATCCGGCCCCATGCCGCGATCAATGGCCGTATTTGCGCCGATTTCAACATAGTTTCCGACCTTAACACTGCCGGTCTGGGGGATATCCAGGTGGCCCCGACCACTCATCGCGAACCCAAATCCACGCGTTCCGATGCGCGCGCCAGGAAGAATTTGGCAGCCCTCCCCAATATCTGCATAGCCGATATAGACGTTAGGACCAATTCGGCTGCCAGCACCTATTGTAACGCCTGTATCGATAACCGAATTCGCGCCGATAACAACGCCCTTCCCCAGTACAACATGCGCCGCGATACTGGCCCCGGCCTCTAATCGAACGCTGGGATCAAGGGTCGCGGTTTCATCTATGTGGGCTGTTGGGTGCAAAAAGGGCTCAACGGGCGGAAGAGGATAATATAACTGGGATATTTTTGCGAAATCGTAATAAGGATCTTTTGAAATCAGGCCAATCGTCGCCGGCGGCAGGAATTCTGCATCCTGCTTGGTTATCAAAACAGCGCCCGCTTTGGTTTGACCCAGCGCCGATTTATAGCGCCGATTGAAAAAGAAACTTAAAGTATCCGGCCCGGCCCCATCCAGGGTCCCAACATCCGCAATGGAAACATCTGTTTGCGCGCCATCAACAACTGCGCAGCCAACAGTGTCGACCAATTCTTTCAGCAAAAACGGGCCGGCCTTCTGGAAGAATCGTTTGTCCGCCATAAAAACCGTCGATGCTATTGAGCGGGTGGTACGGTAAAATCGATTGTCTGAACGCGCTTATCCAACCGTTCAATCACGATATCAGTGATTTCAATATCATCCGTTGCCAGAACGATGGTTGGATCCCCGACGGACCGATCCAAAATCAGGTTGATACCATTGGATGTGGCGATTTCACCGACAATTTCACGATAGTAAGTTACAATTTGGCCTTTTGCTTCAGCCAAAGCTTTTTCCATCGCTTGCTTACGTTCCGCTGCTTTCTTGTTTGATTGCTGCAGACGTTCTTCGAATTCTTTGCGTTTGGCCGCAAAAGCGTCTGCGGAAAGAATGGCCTGCTGTTGCTGCAAGGCTTTTCCATCCTCTTCCAGACTGGCCTGCATTTGACGCAATTCGGCCAGCGTCGCCTCATTTGCTTTCTTGAATTTGACGCGTAAATCCTGCCAAACCAAGGCACGTCGTTCAATTTCCGGGACATCCAGAACAGCGATCTTCGGAGCGACGACATCTTGTGCGTAGGAGATAGCAGGTGTGGAAACACTGTATCCAACGGCGATCAGCCCCATAAAAAGGGCCAATCCAGCCGCAGAAAGCGGCATAATACGGATCATTTTAGAACCTCGTTCCGAAGTTGAAGCGGAAAATTTCAGTATCATCGAAATCTTCCTTTAACACGGCCTGAGAGAAATCAACCCGGATCGGGCCGAATGGCGAGACCCATTTGATACCGGTCCCCACTGACGCGCGTATTGAACCGGTATCCTGAATGGTCGTGCCACCGGAATCAACCCCCGAAAGATAACCGGCATCCGTAAAGACGGCCCCGGAAACACCGAATTCATCTGGAAGCCCTAGCGGGAAAACCAGTTCAATCGACCCATTGGCCATACGTTCCCCACCAAGGGAATCGCCACTGATGGAATCGCGCGGTCCAGCGCCCCCATTTGCGAAACCGCGCAGATTGTCACCGCCCAACAGGAAGCGGTCGTTCAATCGGATATCGTCGCCCAATCCGATCAATGACCCGACTTCAGCGCGGGTCACCAGACGCATCTCATCGGTAATTGGCAGATAATGGGATCCTGACAGGGTAGACTTAAGATACCGCACAGACCCACCAAATCCGGCTAAATCGGTTCCCAGAGCAATAAGATAGCCATCGGTGGGGTCCAATCGGCTGTTCAGCTTATCATAGGTCAGTGTCTGCCCGAAAGTTGATACAAGATCGTCGCCGGCGGAGGCCTTCACGAAGCTACTGGCATTTGGATCAACGTTTTCAATGGTTTCCTGGGAAAGGCGATAGCGAACCTGTTGCCGCCAGTCTTCATTGAAATCATATCCAAGACGAACGCCCGCGCCGGTTTCCTGACTGTCATAAGACGCAATATCCTGACGGTCGATAACGGTATGGAACAGGTCCAGGCCAGCTGAGAGCTCACGGTCCAGGAAATATGGTTCAGTGAAGGAAAAATCGATCGTCGTGCGACGCTGTGACAGCGTTGTCCCCAACCGCAGATCTTGACCCCGCCCCAGCAGATTGCGTTCCCGCATCTGAATTTCACCCAAGGCGCCATCGGCTGTGGAGAACCCGGCCCCGATTGACAGTTCCCCCGTTGACTGTTCCTCGACATCAACCATCACGACGGTCTTGTCGGGGTCTGAACCAGGAACGTTCGTTACTTCAACATTAGAGAAGAAATTCAAATCCTCAATACGCTGACGGGAGCGGCGCAATTTGGTGGCGTTGAAGGCATCCCCTTCCACAAGCAGGAATTCGCGACGAACAACTTCGTCCAGGGTGCGCACGTTGCCGCGCACCTCAATACGCTCCACAAATACGCGTGGTGCTTCCTGAATTTCAAAGGTGATATCAATCGTCAGCGCATCTTTATCGCGGTTTACGATGGGCCGAACATCCACAAACGCATAGCCCAAATCGCCTACGGCGTTTGTAATGGCGACAATTGTGTCATCCACTGCATCGGCATTATACCAATCGCCGGTTTCCAACTCGATCACAGGCTTTAGAGTTTCCGGATCGATATCGGGAATCTTGGATGTCAGATCAAACTTACCAAATTTGTAGCGCTCACCCTCATCCACTGTGAAGGTGATGAAAAAGTTTTCCTGGTCTTCCGAAAGCTCGGCAACGGCAGACGACACCCGAAAATCAGCAAACCCGCTGGCGAGATAATGGCGACGGAGCAATTCCCGATCAAATGTCAGCTTGTCTGGATCATAGGTGTCAGAGCTGGATAGGAAGCGGTACCAACGGGTCTCTTTGGTGACCAGTACTTCACGCAAGGCGCTGTCTGAGAAATACTTGTTCCCGACGAAACCGATATTTTCAATGCCCGTCAATGCGCCTTCATTAATTTCAAAGACCAGATCGACCCGGTTCTGCTCCAATTGAATGACCTTGGGCTCAACCTTTGCGGCAAAACGACCGTTACGCCGATACAAATCAATAATGCGCTGAACATCGGTTTGAACCCGGGTGCGCGTATAAACGACGCGGGGACGCAATTGGGTTTCCGTCTGCAGTGTCTCATCATCCAGACGCTTGTTCCCCTCAAACGCGATTCGGTTGATGATCGGATTCTCTACCACCCGGATGGCCAGCGTATTGCCGCTCATCTGCATGCTGACATCGGCAAACAAGCCGGTTGCAAACAAGGTTTTCAACGCCTGATTCACGCCACGCGAATCAATCTGATCGCCTTCCCGCACACCAATATAGGAAAGAACGGTTTCACGCTCGATCCGCTGGGTGCCCTCAACTTCGATGCGCGTGATCGTCGGGGATCCGGGCTGAACAGTATTTGAGCCCGACCCGGAAACACCCGGTGCCGTCCCCTGCGGTTGCGGGGCAACGATTGGCGGTACGGTTTGTGCGGCGGCGAAATCAACGGAGACTGTCAGCGGCAGAAGACATGCAACAAAACCACAGGCGAGCCGAAACGCATGACCCAGCCCAGTGTAACGCCTTTGTGGACCACCCTCAGACTTTTGTGCCACCACAAAGCCTGCAAGGTCCGCTTGCGTAATCTCAAGGCCGAAACCGTTATTGGAATTGTTCCTCACCCACACGCCCTTTTTTCAAGCAACCGCACACAAAACGATACACTGGTGATTCAGCTTACACTGATCACAGCAGTGTTCATACCCTATCCTGAGTCCAGATTAAACCGGAAAATGCGATGTGAATCAAATTGCTTAGCCCGGATTCGTTATGTTCTCAAAACGCGATGGAACACCTATCCGGAGAAGCCCAGTAAAGTCGGGAGTTTCAGATCGTTTAATGTCACCAGGATCATCACGCCCAACAACAATGCCAATCCAGCCCGCAACATATATTCCTGCATACGCTCGTTCAGGGGTTTTCCGCGTACAGCTTCGATCACATAGAACATCAGGTGTCCCCCATCCAGCATGGGAATGGGCAGCAGGTTCAACAGCCCCAGATTGATGGACAGAACCGCCATGAAGACAACCAAATCCAGGGCGCCGCGCTGGGCCACCTGATTGGACATATCGACAATTTTTACTGGCCCGCCCATATCATCCAGGCTGCGGTTTCCAGTGATAATCTCCCCGATCGCAGAAAGCGTCAGGATGCTATAGTCCCAGGTTCGCTCAGCCGCCATTCCAACAGACTGAAAGGGTCCAAAGGTCACAACCTGAAACGGGGCATGAATGCCAATCAAATAGGTTGACGACGCCTCGTTGAAATTTGGCTGCAAACGCTTGGTCAGGACCAGTCCGTCCCGGTCGACCTTAAGCAGAAGCTCCCGTCCCTCGCTGGATTGAACCGCATCAACCAGGCTCGCCCAATCGGGAATATCACGACCGTCAATGGACAGAATGCGATCGCCTTCCATCAACCCGGCCTGTTCTGCCGGGCTGTCGGCGACAATTGCGCCAATGCCATAGGTCGCAACATCTCTGGATTCACGAATGCCCGCGCCGCCGAACAACAGCGCCAGAACCGCGATTGCGAATATGAAATTGGCCATTGGACCGGCCAGGACAATCGCAAAACGTTGGGCTAAGGTCTTATGATCAAAGGAAACAGCGCGATCTTCCTGGGTCATCGCCATGCCGGTTTCGCCCTGGACGGACTCCATGCTGTGTTCGCCATACATGCGAACATATCCCCCCAGGGGAACGATGCTGAATTTCCATCGCGTTCCATGGCTATCGGTCCAGCCGAACAATTCTTTGCCAAATCCGATTGAGAAAACCTCAATACGGACCCCGCACCAACGCGCGACCAGATAGTGCCCCATTTCATGAACAAAGACCAAAATACAAAAAACAATCACGGCATTGAAATAACCGATGCCACCAATGAAAGAGTCCATGTTGGGTCCTTACCTTTATTCCGCCGCCTGCGCGGTGAATTCCAATGCCCTCGCCCGGGCTTCTTCATCCAAGGCGAAAACAGCGTCCAAATTGTCTAATGCGCGCGCCGGAATTGCATCGATAACACGTTCGACCGTTTCCCAGATATCGCAGAAACGTCCCTGCCCTTTCAGGAAAGCTGCAACCGCAACCTCGTTCGCCGCATTCATGATACATGGGGCATGTGGCCCCGCGATCAAGGCATCCCGAGCCAATCGCAGAGAGGGAAAGCGCGCCGGATCAGGGGCTTCGAAATCCAATCGACAGGTTTCCAGAAAATTCAGCCTGGCAGATGGGCTTTCCATGCGATTGGGCCAGGCCAGGGTATTGGCAATCGGCGTTCGCATATCGGGGCTGCCCAGCTGAGCGAGAACCGATCCATCGGCATATTCAACCATGGAATGGATCACCGATTGCGGATGAACCACGATCTCAATTTTATCTTCCGGCATATCGAAAAGATAATGCGCTTCAATCAGTTCCAGTCCCTTGTTCATCATACTGGCGGAGTCGATGGAGATTTTCGCCCCCATCGCCCAATTGGGATGAGCAACGGCCTGATCTGGTGTTGCCGCCACCATTTCCAGGGCGCTCCAGGTTCGGAACGGGCCACCAGACGCGGTCAGGATCAATCGTGAAATCGCAGCCCTGTTATGCGATTCGAAGACCTGAAATATCGCATTATGCTCTGAATCCACCGGCAGCAGCGTCGCGCCATGAGTGGCAACTTCCTGCATCATTAAAGGACCAGCTGAAACCAGACATTCTTTATTGGCGAAGGCAACACAGGTGCCGGTCCGAACCGCCGCCAAAGTCGGCTTCAGACCCACCGCGCCGACAATTGCTGCCATGACATAATCCACTGGCTGTGAAGCCAGGTCGATGACCGCCGATTCCCCTGCAACGGCCATGCAATCACTGCCAGCCAATGCAGCCTTCAAATCAGCATACAGCGCCTCATCCGCAATGGCGGCGACCTTGGCCCCAAACGCTTTGGCATCCCGCGCCAGGGCGGCAACATTGCGATGCGCGCTTAATCCATAGACATCAAACCGATCGGGCGCGCGACGAATAAGGTCCAGGGTGCTTTGCCCGACAGAGCCGGTTGCGCCCAGAATGGTCACGCGGCGTTTTCCCGTCATGGAATCATGCCCCCAAACTCCTGATACAGCAGCCACGGCCCCAGCCCCAATAGGGATGCCCCCAGAAACCCGTCAAATCGATCCAGTAAGCCGCCATGACCGGGGATCAAGTTTCCGGAATCCTTTCGTCCCGCTCGGCGCTTCAACCAGGATTCCACCAGATCCCCAATTTGGGAGCACACGGATAATCCGGCCAACATCAGCACCATTTCAAGTTCAGAATGCGGTACCAGGTCCCCATGGAACAGATAAATCGTCACCAAGCCCAGAATAATGGCGGAAACCACGCCCCCAATTGCGCCAGACCATGTTTTGTTTGGACTGACCCTGGGGGCCAGCTTCGGCCCGCCAACAAGGCGTCCTGTAAAATAAGCCCCGATATCAGTACCGATCACCGCGGGCACCAACAGGATAAGCGGCGGAATCGTGTAAAAATCTGCCCGCAACTCAGACAGAACCATTGTCAAACAGGCTAGACAAACCGACGCGGCGGCAACCATTCCCATAGGAAAGGCGCGCTTGCGCGTTGATGCCGCCCAGGCGACCAGCAGGGTCCCCGCCATCAATAATAAGGCAACCCAGACCGGAAATCCCTGATTCGGTAAGGCTGGGATCATCGCCAACAGACCAAGCGCGCATAACCCCATCGCAAGCAAACGCGGGCCAGTCCGCTGAACCCCGGTCAGATCCAGGGCCTCCCAGATCATGCCTGCGGCCATGGCTGCAACAAAGATAACAAAAAACGTGCCGCCCATATACAGCTCTATCGCGGCAATCAGGATCAGCACAAAGCCGGAAATGGCCCGAACCTTCAGATCAGACGCAAGCTTGGGAGAAAGTGTCGGGGCCGGGTCGGTCATGCGTAATGCGCGGTCGTGCCATAGCGTCGATCACGGCGGCGAAAATCATCTACCGCCTGCTGAAACGCTGATTTGTCAAAGTCAGGCCAGAATACATCGGTAAAGAACAGTTCTGCATAGGCACATTGCCACAGCAGAAAATTACTGATGCGTTTTTCACCGCTGGTGCGAATGATCAGATCCGGATCGGGCAATCCCACCGACCAGAGGTAATTTTCAAACAGGGCCTCATTAACGGCGTCAGGCTCCAGCAATCCTAATTTCACAGATTGCGCAATTCGCCGGGCCGCATCGGTGATTTCCGCCCGACCGCCATAGGACAGCGCAAGCGTTAAGGTCTGGCGTGAATTATGCTCTGTGGTGCGTTCCGCCTCTTCCACCAATTTCTGAATATCGGGGGCCAGACGTTTACGCTCCCCAATCACCCGAAAGCGGATATTCTTGCCGTGCAATTCCGCAATTTCAGACTTCAGATAGCGACGCAATAGGCCCATCAGATCACTGATTTCGGTTTCCGGCCGTCGCCAGTTTTCGGACGAGAAACTAAACAGGGTCAGATACTCGATCCCCATATCGCCCGCAGCCTCGACCGCTGCCCGCACAGCCTCTGCCCCTTTACGGTGCCCGGCCAGCCTGGGAAGGCCCCGCTGTTTAGCCCATCGACCGTTGCCATCCATAATGATTGCAACATGTTTTGGCGTGGGTTTGGTGTCGTGATCTGCATCCATGCTAAAGACCATTTTTGGGAAGGAGTAAGCTTGATCCGTTAGACCTGCATGATGTCCTTTTCTTTTTCAGCCAGGGCTGCATCGACCTTGGCGACGAACTCATCGGTCAATTTCTGAATATCATCCTGGCCTTTATGCAGCTCATCCTGACCGATATCACCGTCTTTTTCTTCCCGCTTCAGGGTATCGATCCCGTCGCGGCGAATATTGCGGATCGCAATGCGTGCCTGTTCCGCATATTTGCCGGCAACCTTTGTCAATTCGGCGCGGCGTTCCTGGTTTAATTCCGGCAAGGGAATACGCATCACCGTGCCTTCAGTCATGGGATTAAGGCCCAGATCTGATTCACGAATCGCCTTTTCAACCGCCTTTACCATGCTGTTATCCCAAACCGTGACCATCAACATGCGGGGTTCAGGAGCGGAAATGCTGGCCACCTGATTAAGCGGCATTGAGGCACCATAGGCGTCAACATGGATGGGGGTCAGCAGGTCCGTAGAGGCGCGCCCAGTCCGCAAACCCTGAAACTCCGTCGCCAATGCATCAAGTGCCCCATCCATACGACGGCGCAGATCTTTAATTTTTGCAGACATATCGTTCTTTCCCACTAATCTGGATCCCCTTGGGATCTCTTTGATTGCTTAAACCGTGATCCTTTTAACTGGTTTGCCCGGTTGGGTCCAACCGATCATCACACAGCGTCCGTAACAATGGTGAAGCGCCCTTGGCCGCACACAACCTTGGCAAACGCACCTGGATCATAAAGCGAGAAAACCAGGATCGGAATATTGCGCTCGCGTGACAAAGTTATGGCGGAGGCATCCATGACCTGTAAATCATCTGTCAAAACCTGATGATAGCTTAATCGATCATATCGTGTCGCGGTGCTGTCCTTCATCGGATCCGCTGTATAAACCCCATCCACCTTCGTTGCCTTCAACATCGCATCGCAATCCATTTCGGATGCGCGCAGGGCAGCGGCTGTATCTGTGGTGAAGAAAGGATTTCCTGTGCCCGCAGCGAAAATGACAATGCGGCCCTTTTCCATGTGGCGCGTGGCGCGGCGGCGGATATAGGGCTCGCACACCGTTGCCATGGGAATAGCGGATTGAACGCGTGTCGGAACGCCCTTGGCCTCAAGGGCCGCCTGCATTGCCAAGGCATTCATGACCGTAGCCAGCATTCCCATGTAATCGGCCGTGGTGCGCTCCATTCCCTTGGCAGCGCCCGAAACACCGCGAAAGATGTTGCCCCCGCCGATGACCAGACAGATTTCACAGCCCATTGAGCGCACGCTGATAATCTCGTCTGCGATTCGCCCCACTATTTCCGGATCTAATCCAAATTCCCTATCCCCCATCAGGGCCTCGCCGGAGATTTTCAACAAAACACGTTTGTAGACAAGGGTCCCGGTTTCGGTGGGCATACACATTCTCCACGGATCAGATCTTTGGGGCGGGATTATTCCAGCGGGCGCATTGTGGCCTGAGCCCCCGATTCAGGCAAAACAAAAGCAACAAAAAAGGGCCGCCCCAATCTGGAAGCGGCCCCCTTTTAAAGCAGTCAGGATCAGCCTTTGACGGCAGCTGCGACTTCTGCTGCGAAGTCTTCTTCCTTCTTTTCGATGCCTTCACCCAGGACATAGCGCGTGAAAGCGCTCAGTTTAACAGGGGCACCGACATCTGCTGCGGCGTTTTCCACCACTTTGCGAACCTTGGTTTCACCGTCGATCACAAATACCTGCTCCAGCAGCACTACTTCTTCATAGTATTTGCGGATACGGCCTTCGACCATTTTCTCAATGATGTTTTCAGGCTTGCCTGATTCGCGAGCCTGTTCGACCAGCACGGCGCGTTCCCGCTCCAGATTGCTGGAATCGACATCTTCAATATTCAGGGCTTCAGGCTTGGCGGCTGCGATATGCATCGCAATCTGCTTACCCAAGGCTTCCAGCTTCGCCTTGTCGCCGGTTGATTCCAGGGCGACCAGAACACCGATCTTACCCAGGCCCGGTGCAACCGCGCTGTGAATATAACCCGCGACCACGCCATCATTGACCGACAGCGCCGTGCAGCGACGGAAGCTCATATTCTCGCCAATGGTTGCGATGTTATGGGTCAGCTGTTCCTGAACCGTGCGACCCGTTTCGGGATAGGCTGCGGTCAAGACCTTCTCTGCATTGCCATTTTCCGTCAATGCGATCATGGCGACGTCGCTTACAAATGTCTGGAAGCCTTCGTTACGGGCAACAAAGTCAGTTTCCGCATTGATTTCCAACAGCGCGCCCTTGGTCCCGTCGGTAACGACCGAAACCAGGCCATCGGCGGCAACGCGTCCGGCTTTCTTGGCAGCAGCGGCAAGGCCCTTGGTGCGCAGCCAATCCACTGCGGCATCCATATTGCCATCGGTTTCTGCCAATGCTTTCTTACAATCCATCATGCCTGCGCCGGTCGTATCGCGCAGTTCCTTCACCATGCCTGCCGTAATCTGGCCCATGGAAATGCTCCTCTCGTCTCTCGGTTCAAATTGTTAGGCTACGGGAACAATGGTTCGCCGCGCGTCCCGTCGCTGTGCCACAGAATTGTGACAAAGTGACGGTCGCGACAAATATTCCCGACGATCCTCAGACTTTTGCGTCGTCTTGTGCCGGTGCGTCTTCTGCTGCGGCCTCTTCCACAGCAGGGGCTGCCGTTTCTTCTGCAACAGGAGCCTCAGCCGATTCTGCTTCCAGGGCAGGTTCAACAGCAGGTTCAGCCGCCGCACCCAGATCAACACCCGAAGCCGTCATCGATTCCTGCAATCCACCCAGAACCGCACCCGCGACCAGATCGCAGTACAGGTTAATGGCGCGCATGGCATCATCGTTGCCCGGTACCGGGAAGGTCACGCCATCTGGATCAGAATTGGAATCGAGGATCGCAATAACCGGAATATTCAGGTTGTTGGCTTCCTTGATCGCAATTGATTCCTTGTTGGTATCGACGATGAAGATAACGTCCGGGACGTTGCTCATGTCCTTGATACCGCCCAGGGCGCGATCCAGCTTTTCCTTTTCGCGTTCCAGACCCAGGCGCTCGCGCTTGGTCAGGCCTTGCAGGTTTGCTTCGTCTTCGAACTGGGATTCCAGAGTCTTCAGACGCTTGATTGAATTTGCGATTGTCTTCCAGTTGGTCAGCATGCCGCCCAACCAACGGTGAT
Organism: Hwanghaeella sp. LZ110; assembly: GCF_048892525.1. Taxonomy (NCBI): domain Bacteria; kingdom Pseudomonadati; phylum Pseudomonadota; class Alphaproteobacteria; order Rhodospirillales; family Aestuariispiraceae; genus Hwanghaeella; species Hwanghaeella sp. LZ110. Next base: position 477,568 of record NZ_JBLZHT010000003.1, read on the forward strand.
TGACATAGTACTGACCGCATTTCAGGGCGTTTTCAGCCACGATGGACTGTGCCTGACGCTTGGTGCCGACGAACAGCACGCGACCGCCAGCAGCAGCAACACGGCCGACTTCTTCCAGCGCGCGGGTCAGCATTGGAACAGACTGTTCCAGGTCAATGATATGAATGCCATTGCGTTCGCCAAAGATGAACGGTTTCATCTTCGGGTTCCAGCGACGGGTGGTGTGTCCGAAATGGACGCCAGCTTCAAGCAACTGACGCATGGTAAAAGTTGGCACGGCCATAAAATGGCTCCTTTGCTTCTCCGGTTGATCCTCCACGAAGCCTTGGTTAGCCAGGATTTTATCCCCTGGCACCGGACGGAACGGACCCTATGACGGCCACATCCCGGAAGCTCCGTGTGTGTGTTGAGCGCGGCTATAAACCGCCACCCCTTAGAATGCAAGCAAACTTGTGACGATTATGCTCCGTCCGTGCTTTCCTGTTGGCGGCGCCACATCGCGGCATAGACACCATCGGATGTCACAAGATCCGCATGCGTGCCACGCTCCACCACCCGGCCCGCATCCATCACCAGGATTTCATCGGCATCAACGACGGTCGACAGACGGTGTGCGATGACCAGCGTTGTGCGGCCCTGACTGACCTCCCGCAGGGATTTCTGGATTTCCCGCTCGGTTGCGGTGTCCAGGGCGGATGTTGCCTCATCAAACAACAGGATGCGCGGCCCTTTCAGGATTGCCCGCGCGATTGCGACGCGCTGCTTTTCGCCGCCGGATAACTTCAGACCGCGTTCACCAACCATGCTGTGATAGCCATCCGGCAGGCTTTCAATAAATTCATGAATACGTGCCAGCTTGGCCGCCGCCTGAACCTCTTCGCGGCTGGCGGTTGGGCGACCATAGGCAATGTTGTATTCAATGGTATCGTTGAACAGGACAGTATCTTGGGGGACAATTCCAATAGCGGCACGCACGCTGTGCTGCGTTGCGTCGCGCAAATCGACACCATCCAGCGTCACAGAGCCGGCGCTGGGATCATAGAACCGGAGTAACAATCGGCTGATCGTCGATTTCCCGGCCCCGGATGGTCCGACAATCGCCAGGGTTTTGCCCGGCGTGACTGTGAAATCCACCCCTTTCAGAATCGGGCGACGGGGATCATAGCCGAAATCCACCGATTGAAACCGCAACACCCCTTCTGGATTTTCAAGCGTAACCGCGGCCGGCTTGTCCAGAACCTCGAAAGGAACGCCCATCAGTTGGAACATATCTTCCATATCCGTCAGACTCTGGCGGATCTGACGATAAACGAACCCCAGGAAGTTAAGCGGCAGATAAAGCTGAATCAGATAGGTATTCACCAGAACAAAATCACCCAATGTCAGCTCGCTCGCAGCAACCCCATTGGCAGCCATCAACATCAGGGCAACCAGTCCCACGGCAATGATGGCCCCCTGCCCGACATTTACCACTGACAAGCTGGTAATTGAGCGTACCGCCGCATTCTCATAGCGCTGCAGGGCATGGTCATAGCGCCGGGCCTCGTGCCCCTCATTGCCAAAATATTTGACGGTTTCATAATTCAGCAGGCTATCGATGGCCTTGGTATTGGCGACGGTATCGCTTTCATTCATCTGGCGCCGATATTTCAACCGCCATTCCGTCACCAACAGCGTGTAAGCGATATAGCCAACGATCGTCACAAAGGTGACAAGCGCATAGCTGATATCAAAAAGGCCCCACAGAATGCCACAGACCATGCCAATTTCCAGCAAGGTCGGAATGATATTAAACAGCATGAAGGACAGGACGAATTCGATGCCCTTGGTCCCCCGCTCTATCACTCGCGACAGACCGCCGGTCTGACGTTCCAAATGAAAACGCAGACTCAGGCCGTGCAGATGTTCGAATGTCTTCAGGGCGACCGTGCGGATGGCATTCTGGGCGACACGGGAAAACAACGCTTCCCGCAATTCCTGAAACAGCACCGCCATCAGGCGCATCAATCCATAACCCAACAGTAAGGCAACCGGAATGGCCGCAATGCCAGCGCCCGTCGCGACCGCCGCTGTGGTTGATGTACTTGTATCCATAGTTTTGGAGAGCTTATCGAGCGCATCCACCGCATCGCGGTAGAACAGGGGCACCCAGACATTGGCGACCTTTGCCAAAGCCAGCGCACCCATGGCCGCAATCACGCGCAGCTTTATCCCGGTGCGATTCTTTGGCCATAAATAAGGAACGACCGACAACAGTGTCTTGAAGTGAACACGGCGTTTCGCATTCTTGGGCTTGCTGTCGGATTGCATCATATTCTTTCGATAAGGTGGCGTGGTCGGTATAGCAAGTGGCATCGACGTGCTTGAAAGGCAATTGCCTGCATTGCAATGATACAAGCCGGGCGGTAGTTTTACGTCAGAAAACGCAAAAGCCGCAAAGGGATGTTATTTATGTCGATCAAGACACTGCTGGTTCACCTTGCACCCGACCCTGATCGAGAAACACGATTAAAGGCGGCGGTTGGTATCGCCAAACAGTTGGATGCCCATTTAATTGCCCTGTATGTGGCGATGCCTGTCCATATGCCAGCCGGTGCCGAAGGACGTGGCGCCTCCTCGCTTTATCTGCACGAGGCGCGGTCTGCGGCTAAGGAAAAGGCCGGTGCGATTGAAGCGCAGGTCCGGGAATTTTGTGACTCGGCTGGGATCTCTTGGGAATGGGCCTATGGCGAGGAAGATCATTTAGAACACTTGCTGGAAGAAGTGTATCACGTTGATCTGACGATCCTGAACCAGGTCAGTTTTGATAATTTTGAAGACCGTCTGATTTATCAGTTACCGGAAAAACTGGTGATGGGCGCCGGTGGCCCCGTTCTGGTCTTGCCAAAGGGGGTGGATCAGGTGGATCTGAAATCCTTCGATTCGGTTCTGATCGCCTGGACTTATTCAAAGGAAGCCATTCGGGCGTTGCGTGACTCCCTGCCGATGATTGAAAAGGCGAAGCATGTGAAACTGTTCACCTGTGGCAAAGCGCCGAAAGTTGGCGAAGATCTGGCAAAGCCAGTCCTGGAATATCTGGCGCGCCGGGGGATCAAAGCGGACCATATCAATCACTCCCGCTCCGGCCATGCTGGTGAGGAGATTCTGGATCTGGCCGATGAGGTAAAGGCCGATCTGATTGTGATGGGGGCCTATGGTCACAGTTCCATGCTGGACAAGCTGTTCGGCTCCGCCAGTCGCTATGTGATAGGGCATTCAAAGGTGCCCCTGTTGATGTCGCATTGATTCCGCGATTAACCGTACTGCTGTCGCACCGCCAGTCTGGTCTTATTTAGACAAAGAACAGAATGGTGATCAGCCCGAATATCGGCAGCAGGATCAGGCCCGACCACAGCATATACCCAAAGAAACTGGGCATTGGAATCCCGCGCTCTTCTGCAATAGACCGGACCATGAAGTTCGGGGCATTCCCGATATAGGTATTGGCCCCCATGAAGACCGCCCCGGCGGAAATTGCCAGCAACGTATTCGCCATCGGTCCCATCAGGGCCTCCGGGTCGCCACCTGCGGTATTGAAGAATACAAGATAGGTCGGCGCATTATCTAGGAAGCTGGACAGGACTCCCGTAGCCCAGAAATACATCGTATTCACAGGTTCCCCGTTATGGGTGACCAGCGATACGACCGGTTCCAATGCGCCCGCAGTCCCTGCCTTCAGAATAGCAATTGCGGGGATGATTGTGATGAATATTCCTGCGAACAGCTTTGCGACTTCCAGAATGGGAAACCAGCTAAAGCCATTGGCTTCGCGGCTTTGCCGGGATGTCAGAATCCAGGACAAAACAGCCAGGCCCAGCAGGGCGACGTCCCGAACGAGGCTCTGCAAATCAATGGTCACATGATAAATTTCGAAATCAATGCCCGGCTTCCAAATTCCGGAAATCAGCACAGAGGCGACAACACCGGCCAATAGCAGGATATTGATCCCCCCTTCCAACCGGATCGGATGGCGATCTTCCTCAGCCGGGGTTTCCACATGCAACCCTTCCTTCTGTTCCTTGCGATACAGATAGCTATCAACAAAGAAATAACCAACCAACAGAATGCTGGCCGCTACGACCATGGGCAGGAACATATGGACAGTCGGCCAGAAGAAAGAGACCCCCTTCAGAAAACCCAAAAACAGGGGTGGGTCCCCTAAAGGCGTTAAGGACCCGCCGATATTGGCAACCAGAAAGATAAAGAAAACAACAGTATGGACCTGATGTTTGCGGGTTTCATTTGCCCGGATCAAGGGCCGGATCAGCAGCATCGCCGCCCCGGTTGTCCCCATGATGCTGGCGATGAATGTGCCAATCAACAAGATCCCCACATTCACAATTGGCGCCCCTTGCAGATACCCTTTCACCCGCACGCCGCCCGCAACCGTGAACAAGGATAACAGCAGGATGATAAAGGGGATGTATTCCAGGGACATGACATGGACCAGCTCAAACAAGGCCAATTCAAAGCCATAGAAGATCGTAAATGGAATCAGGAACAACAGCGCCCAGAAGGCGGAAATCTTGCCAAAATTATGATGCCAGATATTCGGCGCAACCAATGGGAATAGTGCGATTGACAACAGAATCCCAACAAAGGGAACAATCCAAAGAAGCTGTAAATCCGCACCGTTCAAATGCGGTACCCCTTCACCCGCCGCAAAGGCCGGCCCGATAAACGCCGTCAGAAGATAAACGGCAGCGCCGCCAATCGTTGATAGACCAATCCTGTTTGAAATCAGCACCGCATTCATACCCTCTGGACCGTTGTTTCTGGTCACGCCCCCCTGTCAGGCGCTTATGTGATGGTCTTTGTGTCTAATACCCTTGTTCCAATAGATCAAGTCGACCGGGATGCCGCTTCCCGCTCTGCATCTTCCTCTTCAAGGCTGGGTGAAGAATCGGCGCGGGGATCCAATTCAACGGCCGCGGGGGTAGATTTTGGCACCGGCTGAAAGCCTTCGCCGGATGGTTCGATCCGCCCCGGGCGTTGACGCATCCGAAACAGGATGTAACAGCCCATGCCGCCATGCACCGCTGCTGTCCACCAGAACAGGGAGTGATAATCAAACAAATCCATCAGGGTTGCCGCAGGCAGGGCCCCGATCAAGGCACCAACCCCATACAGCAACAGCAAGCCACCACTGGTGGACACAAAATCTTCTGGTTCCGCTCGATCCCCGGCATGGGCGACAAGAATGGCATAAATTGACTGTGCGAATGCGCCATAGACAGCCGCCACGGCCAGGGTCAGAACGACACCATTGATAAAGGACAGCGCAAGTCCCAACGTCGCCGCGCCGAAGAAACAAATCAGGACGGGTATACGGCGATCCAGCTTATCCGACAGCCAACCGATCGGCCATTGCAGGACCGCATTGCCCAGAATTACAGCGGTGATGAACATCCCGACCGTCTGGGTCGATAATCCGATCCCCTGAGCATAAAGGGGTGACAGGCTCCAAAAAGCACCATTGGCAAGCCCAACCCCCAAACACCCTAATGTCGCAACAGGGGACGTTCTATATAAAGGTCCCATTTTTAGTTTAGCGGTCCGCAGGGGGGCTGGTGTCTGTGAAGTGGTCAGCGCGATGGGGACCAATGACAGGCACACCACAATCGATGCGACCATAAACAGCGTGGAATCTTTCGCGGGAATAAAAATAAAGAGCTGCTGACTGGCAATTTGGGCGCCGATATAGCACAGGGTGTATAGTGCCAGCACCCGACCGCGATTGCTGGCCCCTGCCCGTTCATTCAGCCAGCTTTCCACGACCATGATCAGGCCGGCACCAACAACACCATAGATGAACCTGAAACCGATCCAGGCGACGGGGTTCAGAAACAGGATGAAACACAGGCTGCTGCTGGCAGCGATGGCGGCCATCGCCCCGAAGGCCCGGATATGCCCGACCCGGCGCACCAGCCAGGGCGTCAACTGGCACCCCAGAATAAACCCGATGAAATAGCCAGTCCCCATGCCCCCGACGAATATTGCGCTAAAGCCTTCCTGTCCTGCCCGCACCGGCAGCAATGTCCCCATCAGGGTGTTGCCACCGTACAAAAGCGCAATGCTTGCCAACAGTGCAAAGAAAGACCCGAAGACTCCGGGCATACGAAACTCCTCAATAGCAGGGCAGACTCCAGAATGGTGCGCCCATGCCCGCACTGTAAACAATCAAATCATGTCTGGGAAAGTCTTAGCTGGCTCCCTGCGACATTATCCCTGTCGCAGAACGGGCTTTGCAGAGGGCATCCATTTTCGCAGGATCCGCCCGTCGGAGGTTTTGACCTGAGCTTTGGGCTCCGGCTTTTGTGTAAAGTGCTGGGCGATCTGTTCAAATGGTATGACGGTTCCCGCTTCCTTGCGATAGGCACGGCGATAAACATCGTTATGGGTCATCATACGATTCAGATAGTCGGCGGAATGGTGGCCATATTTCCGCCAGATGCGATTTAGGAAATTATCCGCGACAGGCACCAGCTTGCGCATCATAATGGGCGGGCGGCTGTCTTCGAAGGCATGAAAGACTGTTGGTTCCGTCGGGCCGGTTTCTTCCGCAACAAAGGTGGCAGGCATGAACATCCGTCCATGGTTTTCCGCCGCATACAGGGCCTGAGTGATCCACAACAGACGTTGCAGCTTTTGCGCCGGCAAATGCAGATCATCGCGGCGCGATTGGTCAAAGAACCATAACGCCACGTCCAGCGCGGACGAAACAATCGGTACAGTCATGCCTATTTCGTCTCCCGATTTTCAAATCTGTTCTGAATTGGTATAGCAAATCGAGTGCCAAGTGGCGATATTGATACCTGAATCGAATGAACGCGACGAAATGAAAGGGATTATCTAATGGAAATGACTGGCGAGTATCGCATTCCAGCGGCGCGTGAAACCGTTTGGGAAGCGCTGAACGATCCGGAAGTCCTGAAAGCCTGTATCGCGGGCTGCCAATCCCTGGACCGCACCGAAGAAGGCGGCTTTGAAGCCACCGTCAAAGCAAAAGTCGGCCCGGTCAGCGCAACCTTCAAAGGGGCCGTTCGCCTGGAGAATGTGAATGCGCCGGAAAGCTACACCATCGTTGGGGAAGGCAAAGGCGGCGCAGCGGGCTTTGCGAAAGGGGGCGCCGATGTAAACCTGGTTGAAGAGGGCAGCGATACAATCCTGACCTATAAAGTGAATGCCCAGGTTGGTGGAAAACTGGCACAGATCGGCGCGCGCCTGGTTGATTCAACAGCCAAGAAATATGCGACAGATTTCTTCGATAAATTTGTCGTCATTGCGCAGGAACGCGATTCAGGGGCGGCTTCTGCGGCACCGGCAGCCCCTGCTGCTTCGGACACACCTGCAGACACCACACCGGAAGCCCCCGCAGAACCGGCAGAATCTGCCCCATCGCCTGAACCCGAAACGCATCAATCGGAAGCGGAACAGCCCCCCCGCCCTGCGCCAAAGGAAACGCCTGTTGATCGGGATGCGATCAAGGCAGAGGCGAAACGCGCAGCCGTCGACGCGGTGCATAAACAAACCGCCAAGCGCTGGGGGCTGACGCCAATGCAATGGATCATGATCCTGGTTCTGGTCATGTTGGGCCTGTCCCTGGTTTTTGGTGGCGAAGCCCCGATGCCTGGCGCGGGGAATTAGGGGTTCATCGATAACATTTCCCCAGGGGGCAGCCTGTCATCATGAATTCACAGGATTGTGGGTGCAACCGGACTTGACCGCACGCGCTGTCAGTTCCACACTCATTGGTAAGAACATGGCTCTTTATCGCCATGCATATCACGTCATAAGGGAGGACTAATCTATGCCATCCGTTTCAATGACGGTGAACGGAAAGCAGGTTTCTGGCACTGTTGAGCCCCGGACTCTGCTTGTCCAATTCATCCGTGAGAATCTTCATCTGACGGGAACGCATGTTGGCTGTGACACCAGCCAATGCGGGGCCTGTGTTGTTCATGTCGATGGGGCTTCGGTTAAATCCTGCGCCATGCTGGCCATAGAAGCCGATGGATCAACTGTCACGACCATTGAAGGTCTGGCTGGGAATGAAGATGTGCTGCACCCGATGCAGGAAGCCTTCCGGGACAATCACGGTCTGCAATGCGGTTTCTGTACGCCAGGGATGGTGATGAGCGCGATTGACCTTGTGAACAACAACCCGTCCCCATCCGAACATGAAATCCGCGACTGGCTGGAAGGCAATATCTGCCGCTGTACCGGCTATCATAACATCGTGAAATCCATTGCCGCCGGCGCGGCCGCGATGAAAGGTCAAAAGGCTGCCGCAGAGTAGCCGCAGAAAGAGGAGCGTTAGGACTATTCGCGCGCCAAAAGAGAACGGCATAAATGTTCCGGCGCAGCAAACAGGCAGTCCCGTATCGTCGGGATCACCCAAGGGAGAAACGTCATGAGTGCTACTGGGATCGGCGCCTCTGTGAAGCGCAAAGAGGATTTCCGCTTTTTAACCGGACGCGGCAATTACACGGACGACATCAATCAACCCAATCAAACCTACGCGTACATCCTGCGCAGCCCGCATGCGCATGCCAAGATCAAGGGCATTGATACCGCAGCGGCAAAAACTGCCCCGGGCGTTGTCGCGGTCTTCACGGGCGAGGATATGCAGGTTGGGTCCATCCCGTGCGGCTGGGGCGTGAACAATAAAGACGGCAGCCCAATGAACGAGCCGTTCCACCCTGCCCTGGCACAGGGCAAGGTCCGCCATGTCGGCGATCAGGTCGCTGTTATTATCGCTGAGACCTATTCCCAGGCAAAAGATGCGGCAGAACTGATCGAAGTCGATTATGAGGAGTTGCCTGCCGTCACCAATACCGAAAAAGCCATCGCCCCCGGCGCGCCACTGGTTCATGACGACGCTGCGCCCAACAATATGTGCTATGACTGGGAATTGGGCGACGAAGCCGAAGTGGATGCGGAATTTAAGAATGCCGCCCATGTTGTCTCTATTGATCTAACCAACAACCGCCTTGTTCCAAATGCGATGGAACCCCGTGCAGCCGTTGGGGATTATAACAAAGGCACCGGCGAATATACCCTGTACACCACCAGCCAGAATCCACATGTGATCCGGCTGTTGATGGGCGCATTCGTGCTGCAATTGCCAGAACATAAATTGCGCGTTGTCGCCCCGGATGTCGGTGGCGGATTCGGATCGAAGATTTATCATTATGCCGAAGAAGCGATTGTCACCTGGGCTGCTGGAAAAGTCCGTCGCCCGATCAAATGGACGGCGGAACGGTCCGAAAGCTTCCTGTCGGATGCGCATGGTCGCGACCATATCTCTCATGCCGACCTGGCGCTGGATGCGGACGGTAAATTCCTGGGGTTGAAGGTTTATACAAAGGCGAATATGGGGGCCTATCTTTCCACTTTCGCAACCTGTGTACCGACATATCTGTATGCCACATTGTTGGCGGGCGTCTATACAACGCCCAAGATCTACGTCAATGTGAAGGCGATCTTCACCAACACCGTGCCCGTCGATGCCTATCGCGGTGCCGGTCGCCCCGAAGCAACCTATCTGCTGGAGCGTTTGGTGACCAAGGCTGCCAAGCAACTGGGCATGGATCAGGTTGCCATTCGGCAAAAGAACTTCATCCCCGCCGATGCCTTCCCCTATCAGACACCAGTTGCCCTGCAATATGACAGCGGCGATTACGAGGCGACCCTGAAAAAGGCGATGGAACTGTCGAAATGGAATGACTTCCCCCAACGCAAGGCAGAGGCCGCCAAACGCGGTAAACTGCGTGGCATAGGAATCTCCACCTATCTGGAAGCCTGTGGTATCGCCCCTTCGGCGGTGGTTGGATCACTCGGAGCCCGCGCTGGACTTTTCGAATCGGCCAATGTCCGCGTGCACCCGACGGGATCGGTTTCGATCTATACCGGGTCCCACAGCCATGGTCAGGGACACGAAACAACCTTTGCACAACTGGTTTCGGAAACCCTTGGTATCCCCTTAGAAAATATCAATATTGAACACGGGGATACGAACCGTATCGCATTTGGGATGGGAACATACGGCTCCCGCTCTCTCGCGGTCGGCGGCGAGGCCATCATGAAGGCTTTGGGCAAGGTCGTGGATAAGGCCAGCAAAATCGCCGCTCATCTGATGGAAGCCTCCCCCGAGGATGTTGAATTCAAGGATGGCAAATTCACGGTTGCGGGCACGGATAAGGAAGTTGATTTCGGGACGGTCGCATTGACCGCCTATGTGCCCCACAACTATCCCCATGAAACGCTGGAGCCGGGTCTGGAAGAAAATGCCTTCTATGACCCGATGAACTTCACCTATCCAGGTGGATGCCATATCTGCGAAGTGGAAATCGATCCGGATACCGGCACGATTGAGGTGATTAACATGACCGCTGTTGATGATGTCGGACGGGTCATCAATCCAATGATCGTCGAAGGACAGATCCATGGCGGTTTGGCCCAGGGTATCGGCCAGGCCCTGCTGGAAGCCTGTGAATATGATGACAATGGACAGCTCACATCGGGCTCCTACATGGATTACTGCATGCCTCGCGCGGATAATCTGCCGAATTTTGTGGCTACGACCGAATCCACACTATGCGCCCATAACTCATTGGGCGTTAAAGGGTGCGGGGAAGTTGGTGCCATCGGGTCCCCGCCAGCGGTTATCAACGCTGTTCTGGACGCCCTGCATGAGCTTGGGGTAGAGGATATCTCCATGCCCGCAACACCGCAGAAAATCTGGCAGGCAATTCAGGCCGCCTCCATGCCTGCCGCGGCCGAATAAGCCCGGCGCGGATAAGAAAGGAAGACAATCATGTACGAATTTTCCTATCACAAGCCCAGTTCTGTTGCGGATGCAGCACAGGCAATGGGCTCGGCGGATGATCCAAAGATCCTGGCGGGGGGCCAAACCCTGCTGCCGACAATGAAGCAACGGCTTGCCTCCCCCACGGATGTCATCTCCTTGCGGGGATGTCGGGATCTGGTTGGAATATCCTCTGAGGGGTCAACGGTTACCATCGGGGCTATGACGACCCATGCCGCCGTTGCAAATTCTGCGGATGTCCAAAAGGCAATCCCAGCCCTAGCCGCGTTGGCTGGTAATATCGGTGATGCGCAAGTGCGCAATCGCGGCACGATTGGGGGCTCACTGGCCAATAATGATCCAGCAGCGGATTATCCTGCCGCTGCTCTGGCGCTTGGGGCGACGATTGTCACCACCAAGCGGGAATTGTCAGCGGACAATTTTTTCACCGGCATGTTTGAAACCGCGCTTGAAGAGGATGAGATCATCACTTCTATCCGCTTCCCGGTTCCGCAGGCGGCTGCCTATGCCAAATTCGACAACCCGGCCTCTCGCTATGCCCTGGTAGGCGTTTTTTATGCCAAGACATCCGATGGGCCCCGGGTTGCAATCACCGGCGCTGGGCAGGGTGGTGTTTTCCGGTCGACAGAGATCGAAGACCAGATTGCCGCTGGCAAAACCCCTGACAGCAGTAGCATTAATGAAGGCGATCTGAATGCCGACATTCACGCATCCGCAGCCTATCGCAAGCATTTGATTGGGGTTATGGCCAAACGCGCTGTTGCGGCGGCGGGTTAATCCAATCGACAAACTTGATGTAAAGCGGCCCTGCTTCGGTGATACGCGGCGGGGCCGTTCCTTTTCCAGCCCTTTCTTTTTTCTGCATAGGTCGGCAAAGTACCTGGATGGACATATCCACTGGATCCTTACCATGCAGCCTTACCGGTTTTTCCTTCTCTTCCTGACTGTGTGGGTGATTGCCAGCACACATGCGACCGCCCAAAGCGTTGCGCAGACAGTTGCCCAGCGGGAAGTTCTTTGTCGGGCAGCGGACACGGCGGCAGAAGTACGCCTCAGCGCCTGTGGCAGCCTGATTGAAGGGGCCGTCTATACCAACCTGTCGGATTACGCCGTGACGCATTTCAATCGGGGAATGGCCCTGGCGCAAACTGGCGCCTTGGAGGCCGCAATGACAGATCTGGACACGGCGCTGGATTACGATCCCTATTTTTATCAGGCCTATATTCAGCGCGGCACGGTGCTTTTATCCAGGGACGAGCCCTATCGCGCCATTCTGGATTTCAGCGTGGCGGCAGGATTAGAACCCTTAATCGCAGAACCTTATGCCAATCGCGCCCTGGCCTTGTTTGCCAACAAGGAATATGCAGCAGCCCTGAAGGACCTGGAGACCGCCCTGAAGTTCGATCCGACCAACACAGCGGCGCGACGCTCCCTGGCTTGGATGCTGTCGGTTGTACCGGATAAAACGCTGCGGGATGGACCCCGTGCCATCAGCTTGATCGATGGTGGTCAACAGGCACAGACCGATCAGGTCGTCTTTGCTGCTGCGCAGGCAGAATCCGGTGATATCGATGGCGCCCTGCAAACCTATCAGGTGCTGGCAGGGCAAGATCCCCGTGCCGCGCAACGGTTTCAAACGTATCTTATGGCCGCTGGATATTATCAGGGACCGATTGACGGGAAATTCTCCCCCGAACTGGAAGCCGCGCTGAAACAATGCCTGCAGGCGGGCTGCCGCATCGGTGGACCGATGGCTCGTCCATGACCCCGACCCCCGAAAATGAATTGAAAGTTGGCGAACGGCTGGTGGAGGAGGAACCACCACCGGGTCCCGGCCTGCTGTATTGGTTGGGGCGGGGATTAAGGACGGCCCTGATCGTGCTTGTCGTCCTGTGTCTATTAATAGGATTGGGCTGGTTGTTTCGGTTGCCCATCGCGAATGCGATCCTGCCAAAGGTCCTGGAATCTTATTTAGATCAACCCGTTACACTGAACATCACACAAATAGAATTATCAGACGTAACGATTGAAAATATTGCTGTTTTGAATGGCCCCAGCATTGCGACCCTGCAATTGACCCCCAATTTATCCCTGACCGATGGGGTCTATCTGAATTCCATATCCTTGGCGGATCTGCGCGCCGATATTCATGTGACCGATACGGGCGGCACAGAAATACAGGGACTGGAAGCGCTGTTCACCCCCCAGTCATCCACGCAGTCGGATAGCACCCTGCCCCAGATACCCATTCGGCGCATTGATGTTTCTGGCATACAAATTCAGGCAACGACCCCGATTGGCCCGCAACTGTTAAGCGGCAGTCTGGCGATGGTGCTTGAGAATGCGCCTTCCCTGATGCCAATGACCCTGGATGCCCGCCTGAATGCGCCAGACAGCCAAAGCGCGCTTCTGGCGACGGTTACAGCCGGTCCCCGTGGATTGGTCGCCGATACCACACTGGATTTGTCACTGGGCCATTGGCTGCCCTTCCTGCCTGCCATTCAGGCTGCAACGGGTCGAACAACGGCCAGTCTGGCCCTGTCCAGTGGCCCCCTGAATATGGCCCAGATTGAAGAAATGGGCCTGCCCGGTCTGATGGCGGCATTGACAGGATCTGCAGAGATTGCCTGGTCCGGCGCAACAATCAAACCCGATGATTGGTCCCTTCTTACTCTTGAAGACGGCCTTGCACGGTTAATGATTGAAGGTGGGCGCGCCCAGGTCCGCCTACCAACCCCGATTGAAATTGACAGCGGGCCAATTCCTGGCCCTCTGCGTCAGTCCCTGCCCGACAGCTTGAAGACTTATGGGGATGGCAATCCACAAATTACTGTCACCCAGAAAGAAGAAATGCCCGCCCTGGTTCTCAGACCCGATGCGGGCGGCGGCTGGGCCACCGACTTTGCTCTGGATGCCAGTTTCGCCCTAGGGCCGTTTTCAGCCCAGATCACACCGGAAAGCCTGAGCTTAAACGACAGTTTCACGCCCGATACACTGTCCATCACAACCGCCAGCATCGATATGGTACGGGGCCTTGATCTGCCGCGTCAGATTACCGGCCATCTTGAAACCGGCCACCTGGATATCATCCTGCCGCTGCTGCTGTCTGATCCATTAACGCATCCCGCTTTTGATATCCCCTATCAGGCGGATGTGACGGTTTATGGGGATATCCTGCCACCAATATGGGCCCGATCTGCTGCCCTGAAATCCACCGGCACGGCCCGATTGCGCCAAGGTTTAACAGGGTTGGACATGACCATTGATCGGGGCAGTCAATTGAAACTGGACGGATTGACCGGAACGGGGGATGTGCGCCTGTCACCGCAATTGCGCCTGGATGTCGCGGGGCGCGATCCAATGTCGGCAGGGATGGATTTTACTGACCCATTCAACAGCCTGACGGTTCAGGGGGCGTTCCGACTTGGCGCGCTCAGCCTCGCCATTCCCGGTGCCGATCCGCCGCTTTCCCTGAACCTGGATCGGCAACCGGTCTCCCTGCGCTATCAGAAAGGCGCGGCAACCCTGGCCCTGGGTCCGGTGGATGTCACAATCCCGGAACGAAATGCCGGGCTCAGCCGTGCTGTTCTGCACCTGGATATCGGCGGACGATCAGATGGCACCCAATCCGGAACCGCCACGCTGTCGGCGGAGGGTATTTTGTTTGCCGGAAAACCGATCCTGCCAGGGCGCATGACCGCCAGCATGGCAATTAGCCAGGCCATGAATGGCACCATATCCATCGATGGCCCGATCTCTCTGGCCGAAGGGCGCGTGACCACCAGTTTATCTGCGGAACATACGCGCGATGGCAATAGTCATATTTCCCTGGAAACGGCCCCGATACAGTTTGGTGCGGAAAACCTGACGCTTGGGGACATCCTGCCACCGTCCTTGTTGGGTGCGGATCAAGCGATGCCCAATGTAACCGGGCAAATTGATGCTGCGCTGGATTTAAAATACTCCCCCGCCGGACAATCCGGAACAATGACGGTCAATTTGGCTGACATCGGTGTCATGGATGCAGAAATGGGCGCAAAGGCCATCAATGGCACGCTGCGGTTCGACATGGCCCATCCTGGCGCGACGCAGGGCCAGCAAGTTCTGACCGGCACTGCCATAGCGCCTGGACTGCCGGAAATGCCCAGCACAATTGCCTTTTCCGTGGATGATGCGCGCCTTGTTCATATCAAAGAAGCCACCTTGGATCTTTTCGGGGGGCAGTTCGCACTGATCGACACGCAACTGGATCCTGCCCAGGTCAGCTTGAACGGCACTCTGCGCCTGCGCCGTGTTAACCTGTCCACCGCCCTGAAGCACTTGGAAATAGAGGGTGTTGAAGGAACGGGGACAATTTCCGGTCTGATACCGGTGCGTGTCACAGGTGGGGATGTCATCCTGAAAGACGGCAGTCTTGCAGCGGAAGGCGGCGGCGTTTTGAAAATCGACAATGAAACCGTCAATCAAGCGCTGGCGAGTGATCAAGAGCAGGTTCAACTGCTGACACAGACCCTGAAGGACTTCCATTACGATGGGTTGACGGCGACAGTTGTGCTGCCCGCCGGACAGAATGGAACGATTGGCTTATCGCTGAGCGGTCGTAACCCGGAAGTGATGGACGGGCACCCATTCGTCATTAATGTCAATTTAGAAAGTGATTTCAGGAACTTATTTCGTATTCTTCTGGCATTCATGGATGCGTATGGCTCCGTGCTTGACAAAGCAAAGCTCCCATCGCCCTGATCTTGCCCTTTTCTAAAGTTATAAATCAGTTGTAGAGTCCCTTTACAGATTGTCACTGCATACGATCGGATAAAAACCCCGTGTTTATGGCCCCCGGAAAATTTGGCCTTGCCGCCGCCCTGCTGAGCGTATCGCTTGCATCGGCCTGCACGCCGACCGTCCAATTGGAGGCTCCACGTGAGCCAATCACCATTAATCTAAACGTCAAGCTGGACGCCGATGTCCGCTTACGGCTGATCAAAGAGGCGCAAGAAGATGTTAAGCAAAATCCAATATTCTAACGCCCGACCCGCTGCGCTTTGGTCTCGCCGCTCTGCGATGGTTGCCTTCGCAGCCCTGATGTTTGCCGGAACCCTGCTGTTTGCCCAATTGCCAAATGCGCTGGCCGCTGATTCGCTGGACGGTCCGCGATCTGCTGGCACGGTGGGAGAGCGCTATGATGGCTATGCCGTTGTGCGCGAGGGCGCAGGGGGCGATGTCCAACAGCTTGTCGCCTCCATCAATGCCAAGCGCAAAGAATTCTACCAATCCAAGGCGAATGAGCAGGGCGTGGACATCACTGCAATCCAGGTCATTTATGCCAAGGCCATCTATGACAAGGCCCCCAGCGGCTGGTGGTTCCTGACCGAAAGTGGCTGGGTTCAGAAATAACCCGCACGGCTATCTGGGACCATCAAATCGGTTGAGGCGTATGCCCGGAACCCTATATCGTAGGGTACTGGTTCTATATTACGTGAGGTTTTATGTCTGGCACCCTTCCCCAATCTGTTGATGAAACACAGAAAATGCTGTCTGACGGGCGCTATGTAGCAGATCGTTCCCTGTCGACCGCGCTGTTTCTGTCCTTAAAGCTGCATCGGCCCCTTTTCCTGGAAGGCGAAGCTGGAACTGGAAAGACGGAGATTGCGAAGGTCTTGTCCGAGACATTGGACCGTCCCCTGATACGCCTACAATGCTATGAAGGGTTGGACATCGCCTCAGCCGTGTATGAATGGAATTATGCCCGCCAGATGATGGAAATCCGCCTGTCAGAGGCATCGGGCAGCGGGGATCGCGCCGCGTTGGAGGCGGACCTGTTTTCAGAGCGATTCCTGATCAAGCGACCTATCCTGCAAGCCTTGGAATCCGCAAAGAAAGGTAAGGCCCCGGTTCTGCTGATTGACGAATTGGATCGTACAGATGAACCTTTCGAGGCATTCTTGTTGGAAGTCCTGTCCGATTTTCAGGTCACCGTCCCGGAATTTGGCACGGTAAAGGCCGAAGAGCCGCCGCTGGTTGTCCTGACCTCTAACCGCACCCGTGAAATCCATGACGCGATCAAGCGGCGCTGTTTCTATTATTGGGTCGATTATCCAGACGCCGCGCGGGAATTGGCCATCCTGGCCCTGAAAGCCCCGGAAGCACCAGAGGCCCTGAGCCGCCAGATCGTCGCCTTTGTTCAGAAAATCCGGACCTTGGACCTGTTCAAACTGCCCGGTGTCGCGGAAACCATCGACTGGGCCCAGGCGCTGACACAGTTGGACCGTCTGGCGCTGGATCCAGACACAATAAACGATACCCTGGGTGCGCTGTTGAAATATCAGGACGATATCGCCCGCCTGCGCGGGTCAGAAGCCGCCCGCATTCTGGAAGAGGCGAAGGTCGAACTCGCCCAGGCGGGCTATGCGGCGTGACGGATCAGGCGCATCAACCTGTTGCCAATCTGGTTCTGGGCCATGCCGATGGCGGTCGACTGGCTGAAAACATCATGCATTTCGGGCGCGTGCTGCGGGCTGCGGGCCTGCCTGTGGGTCCTGGAAAAGTGCTGGACGCGATTGAAGCCGTCAGCACCGTTGGCGTCGACAGCAGGACAGATTTCTACTGGACCCTGCATGCCATATTCGTCAATCGCCGCGATCAGCGGGAAATCTTCGATCAGGCGTTTCACTTTTTCTGGAAGAACCCGAACCTGCTGGAAAAGGCTATGGCGATGCTGTTGCCCGCCATGAAGGGCGAACAGCAACCGGAAAAGGCGGAAATGTCGACCCGTCTGGCAGAAGCATTGTCAAAGGAACGTCCCCCTGCCCCGGAAAATGATGCGGACGAAGACGAGGATGAAGAATTCGACATTGATGCCAGCCTGACATTCTCCCGCAAGGAAGTCCTGACAGAAAAGGACTTTGAGAAGATGAATACGGCGGAAATGGAGGCCGCCCGCAAGGCGATCACCCGCATGCGATTGGCGTTTAATCCAGTGGCGACACGGCGGTTCTACGCAGACCCCAAGGGGCGGCGGACCGATTTGCGCGCCACCCTGCGCCGGGCCGCCCGAACCGGAGGGGACCTGGCGCAATTGAGCATGCGCAAGCGTCGCCGCCGGGTGCCGCCCCTGGTCATTCTGTGCGACATTTCCGGATCAATGGACCGCTATGCCCGCATGATGCTGCATTTCATCCATGCGCTGACCAATGATCGGGACCGGGTTTCCAGCTTTCTGTTCGGTACCAGACTGACCAACATCACCCGCACCATGCGGCGCAAGGACCCTGATGTCGCCATCGATCAATGTGCTGCGCAGGTGGAGGATTGGGCAGGCGGCACCCGCATCGGCGTCACCCTGGCCGAATTCAACCGCATCTGGTCCCGCCGGGTGATGACACAGGGACCGATCGTACTGCTGATCACAGATGGCCTGGACAGAGATGGCGCAAAAGGTCTGGAAGCAGAAATGGAACGCCTGCATAAATCCTGTCGCCAGTTGATCTGGCTGAACCCGCTGTTGCGCTGGGATGGGTATTCCCCCAAGGCAAGCGGGGCCAAGGCGATGATCCGAAATGTCGACAGCTTCCGCCCCATCCACAATCTGGACTCCCTTGAAAAACTGGCAGATGCTTTAAGCAAGGAAACCCCGGCGCAAAACCTGGCGCGATGGAAGGAGATGGCGGCATGAGTGATCCAATCGACCCCTTAACCCAGGCCAAGGAATGGCAGGACCGGGGGCTTAAAGTGGCCCTGGCGACGGTTGTGGAGACCTGGGGGTCGTCCCCTCGCCCGGCGGGCAGTCAATTGGTGGTCAATGAAGAGGCTGGCTTCGAAGGCTCCGTATCGGGTGGCTGTATCGAAGGGGCTGTGGTGACCGAAGCGCTGGATATTATGGATAGCGGCGTGCCTAAGCTGATGGAGTTTGGCGTATCGGATGCTATGGCTTGGGAGGTTGGACTGGCTTGCGGCGGCACGGTGCGGGTTTTCGTCGAAAAGTTGGAGGCCTAACGCCGCCATGAAACGATCCGTCCTGGAACAGTTACAAGCCGCCCGCGATGCCGTTCTGCCAACCGTGCTGATTACTCATCTGGCGGATGGTGCACAGGCATTGATCGTCAAGGGAGAGGTTGTCGCCGGGGATTTAGTGCCCGACACCGCGCTGAAGACCGCCGCCGATGACTGTCTGCGCCAGGATAAGTCCCGCACGGTGGATGGATATTTCCTGCAAATCTTTAACCCGCCGCTGCGGCTGATCGTTATTGGCGCGGTACATATTGCCCAGGCCCTGGTGCCTATGGCGACGCTGGCGGGCTATGCGGTGACTGTGATCGATCCGCGCGGTGCCTGGGCCAGCGAGGCCCGGTTCCCCGGCGTTAACGTCATTCAGGACTGGCCGGAAGAGGTCATGATCGCCCAAAAGCCGGACCGCCGCACCGCAATCGTGGCCCTGACCCATGATCCGAAACTGGATGATCCGGCCCTGGCCGTCGCCCTGAAATCAGACGCCTTCTATATTGGCGCATTGGGCAGCAAAAAGACCGCTACCGCCCGCGCAGAACGACTGAAGCAAAGCGGAAGTGATCCAGATGCCATCGCCGGTATTGACGGACCCATCGGATTAAATATCGGCGCGGTTTCCCCGGCTGAGATCGCGGTTTCCATCCTGGCGAAAATGACCCTGGCCCTGCGGGGGCCCAAGGGGGGCTGATGGAATTTGGTCCGGTTCCCTCAAATACAGCGGCAGGCGCCATCCTGGCCCATTCTATCCGGTTGCCTGGGCGTGCCCTGAAAAAGGGGCATTTGCTGACCTCAGATGATGCAGCAGCCCTGCAGCAGGCCGGCATTGAAACGGTCACTGTCTGTCGCCTGGATGCACAGGATGTGGCGGAAGATGCTGCTGCAGACAGCCTGGCAAAGGCTGCAACCGGCCATGGTTTGAGCCGCAGTTCCGCCTTTACCGGGCGGGTGAACCTGATTGCGCAACAGGATGGTATTCTGGTTTATGACGCCGCGCAGCTGGATTCGCTGAACCGAGTGGATGAGGGCATAACCTTTGCGGCCCTGCCCCCCTATAGTCGGGTTTCTGCACGTCAGATGGTCGCCACGGCCAAGATTATTCCCTTTGGCGTGCCCAATGCGGCGTTAAAGAGCGCGTGTCCCGAAGCCCCGATCTTTAACATCCAGCCGTTCCAACCGCTTTCCATCGGCCTTATTCAAACCGTCCTGCCCGGCGTGAAACCCAGTGTTCTGGATAAGACCGATCAGATCATGTCGGCACGGGCTGCAAGCCTTGGCACCACGCAAATAGCCCCTGCCCGCTGTGCCCATGATGAACAAGACCTGACGATCGCCCTGACCGCGATGGTTGCGGAAAATGTTGCACTCATCACCATTGTCGGGGCATCGGCGATTGTTGACCGTCGCGATGTGATTCCCGCGGCTATCACGCGATGTGGCGGAGAGATTGAGCATTTTGGCATGCCCGTCGATCCGGGCAACTTGCTGCTGCTGGGGCGGATAGGCGATGTACCTGTTATCGGCGCGCCGGGCTGTGTCCGCTCCCCCAAGCCCAATGGTTATGATTGGGTTCTGGAACGATTGGTTGCGGGCGTTCCGGTCGACGGATCCGGTATCATGGCGATGGGATCTGGTGGGTTTCTGAAGGAAATCCCCGTGCGGCCCCTGCCCCGTGCAGAAGCTGGCGCGACAAAACCCACCAGCCAAACGCCGCGCATTGCGGGTCTGATGCTGGCGGCCGGACAGTCCCGCCGCATGGGCAGCGCCAATAAATTACTGGAAGATTTGGACGGAAAGCCGATGCTGCGCCATTCCCTGGAAGCGCTGTCAGCATCACAGATCGACGGAATCACCGTCGTAACCGGACATCAGGCCGATCGGGTCCGGGCCTCTGTTTCGGACCTAGCGGTATCCTTCGCAGACAGTCCTGCCTATGCCAACGGACTGGCGGAAACAGTAAAGCGCGGTATCGCCGCCCTGCCGGAATCGGTGGATGGGGTTCTGATCTGCCTGGGGGATATGCCCCGGGTGAAGACCGAAACCCTGAACCGCCTGATCGCCGCCTTTGACCCCACGGAAGGGCGTGCAATCTGTGTTCCTGTCCATCAGGGAAAGCGCGGCAATCCGGTCCTTTTTGCACGACGGTTTTTTACCGAGATCATGGACTTATCCGGCGATACCGGGGCGAAGTCGCTGATCGGTGCCTATGAAGATCAGGTCGTAGAGATTGCCGTCGATGACCCCGGTGTATTGTTGGACCTGGACACGCCTGAAGCCCTAAATATGGCGCAAAATCGTTAGAAAAGTCGCTTGAGACGGGCCCCTTGCCGGTGTCATAGTCGCGCATCTTAAAATCTTCTAGCGAGAATGGGTGCAGTATGGCTGAGCAATTTGATGCGATTGTAATTGGGGCGGGCGTTATCGGGGCCGCTGTTGGATTGGAACTGACCCGCAAGGGATACAAGACCGTTAATATCGATAAGCTGCCTGCGGCAGGATATGGATCAACCTCTGGCTCCTGCGCCATTATTCGCACCTATTATTCCACCGTCGATGGCTCCGCCCTGGCTTATGAAGGGTATTATTACTGGAAGAACTGGCAGGCCTATCTGGGCCTGGATGATGGCGAAGACCTGGCCTATTTCCATGAGACCGGCACCATGGTGATGAAGGTCGAAGAAAACGGCTTTATGAAAAAAGCCATGAGCATCGCCGATGAAATTGGCGTTCCTTATGAGGAATGGACCAATGACGACATCCGCAAAAAAATGCCCCATTACGACCTGAACTGCTTTCATCCGCCCAAGCGACCCGACCAGGATGGTTTTGGGGAACCGACAGGCGGCGACGTCGGTGGGGCGGTTTTCTTCCCCAAGGGCGGCTATATCAACGATCCGCAACTGTCTGCACAGAACATTCGCAAAGCCGCTGAAAAGCTGGGGGGTAGCTTTAGGTTCAATGCGGAAATCACTGAAATCAGGAAGAATTCAGACGGTTCGATTGCTGGTATCACCTTAAAGGATGGCAGCCAGATTGATGCGCCCATCCTGGTCAATGTTGCCGGTCCTCATTCCGCCAAGGTGAATGCCATGGCCGGTGCGCTGGATGATATGAATGTGAAAACCCGCGCCCTGAAACAGGAAGTCACCCATGTCCCAATGCCAGTCGAAGGCTGGTATGAGAATGGGTTTGTCACCTCAGACAGCGACATCGCCTGTTACACCCGACCTGAAAAAGGCAATTTCCTGCTGATCGGGTCGGAAGATCCTCCCTGTGACACCCAGATCGAGGTCGATCCGGACAATTGGGACCGCAACTTCAGTGAACAATGGCGCATTCAGGCCTTGCGGGTCGCACAGCGCATCCCCTCGCTGGGCATTCCAAGCGTTATGAAGGGCATTACAGAGCTCTACGATGTCTCTGACGACTGGATCCCGATCTATGACAAATCCCAGGTGCCCGGCTTCTATATGGCGATTGGATCATCAGGCAATCAGTACAAGAACGCGCCTGTTGCCGGGAAAATGATGGCGGAACTGATCCACAAGGATCAGAACGGTCAGGATCATGACAAGGACCCCGTGATTTTCCACATGGACTATACCAATCGCGATCTGAATCTGGGATTCTTCTCCCGTCGGCGGGAAATCAACAAAGACAGCACCTTCTCTGTGCTGGGTTAAGGGTAAAAATGGCGCGGATGGTAGAGCTGATCCTGCGGGAAATCCCCTTCAAGGGCTATTTCCAGGTCAGCCGCTATCATCTGCGCCACAGTCAATTCAAAGGCGGCATGGGTCCCCGGATCAGCCGCGAAGTTTTTGAGCGGGGTCACGCCGTCTGTATCGTCCCCTATGATCCCATACGCGATGAAATAGCCTTGATTGAGCAATTCCGTCCGGGTGCCTATGCGGCAGGAGATCCTGATCCCTGGCTGATTGAGGTCGTGGCAGGCATAATTGATGCGAATGAAACGCTGGAAGATGTTGCGCGACGGGAATCATTGGAAGAAACCGGCCTGACAATCAGCGCATTAGACTATCTGGGCAAACATTACATGACGCCCGGCGGCAGTTCCGAATCTATCGCCATGTATGCCGGTTGTGCTGATTTCACGCAATTGGGCGGCCTTCACGGCATGGCAGATGAAGGCGAAGATATCCGGGTTTTCGCCGTCCCCGCCGGTGAAGCAATCGCCATGGTGCATGACAATCGGATCCGGAATGCGATGACAGCGCTGGCGCTTTTGCTGTTTGAATCGCGGCGTCAGGTCTTGCGTCAAGACTGGCATTAACCTATTTACCATTCTTCTGAGAGGGTATTTAGGAATTCACACAAAGGATCCGGATAATGACATTCCGCAGCGATTTCACCGATGCCGTGGGCAATACACCGCTGATTAAACTGAAACGTGCGTCTGAAGAAACAGGCTGCACCATTCTGGGTAAGGCGGAATTTCTCAATCCCGGTGGATCCGTGAAAGATCGTGCAGCGAAATACATCATCCTGGATGCGGAAGAACGCGGCGAATTGGAACCAGGCGGGTTGATTGTCGAAGGAACCGCGGGCAATACGGGCATCGGCCTGGCCAGTGTCGGAAATTCCCGTGGATATCGCACGCTGATCGTGATCCCGGAAACACAGAGCCAGGAAAAGAAAGACGCCCTGCGTCTGCTGGGCGCAGAGCTGGTGGAAAATATCGCCGTTCCTTTCAAAGATCCGCGCAACTATGTTCATACCGCGCAGCGCATTGCCGAAGAACGCAAGGCGACCGAACCGCATGGCGCGATTTATGCCAACCAATGGGATAACCTGTCCAATCGGGAAGCGCATATCCGCTCTACCGGCCCGGAAATCTGGGAACAGACCCAGGGAAAGATCGACGGTTTTTCCTGTGCCATGGGAACTGGCGGCACCCTTGCAGGGATGAGCCTGTTTCTGAAGAGCAAAAACAAGGATATCAAAATCGCTGCCGCCGATCCGATGGGGGCGGCAATGTATAACTGGATCAAGACCGGTGAATTGAAGGCGGAAGACGGCGGCTCCATCGCGGAAGGCATTGGCCAGGGCCGGATCACTGGCAATATCGATGGCGCGGTATTCGATGATGCCTATAAGATCACAGATGCCGAAGCCCTGCCCATCGTGCACCGTCTGTTGAAAGAAGAAGGCCTGTGCATGGGCCTGTCGACCGGCGTGAATATCGCGGGCGCAATCCGTCTGGCAAAGGACCTGGGGCCGGGCCATACCATCGTCACGATCCTGTGTGATTGGGGCCATCGCTATATGGGTAAGGTCTGGAACCCGACTTTCCTGAGCGAAAAAGGTCTTCCCGCGCCGGACTGGCTGTAAGGAAAGGTTGAAGGCCTCCGTTCATCCCGTCCAGGGCCGCATAGGGGACGTTCCACCTGCCGCTCCTGGCCCCCGAATCATGTCCGGGGGTGAAGATTATGCAAACAGCACCCGCATCCTGAGGAGCGAAGCGTCTCGAAGGGGAGCCTGATGGGTGAACCAGACTTGCGGTGCCTCCTTATTATGAGAGAAGGGCGGGGGCTCAGATGTCGTCATGAGGGCCAACGCACAAATCGAGCTTGCCGCCCTGGATCCCGGATCAAGTCCGGGATGACGAAGATATCGATAAAAGCACTCTCACCCTGAGGAGCGAAGCGTCTCGAAGGGTGAGCTTGCTGGACGCATCTGACTTACAGCCCCTCCTTCGAGACGGCGCGGTGCGCCTCCTCAGGATGAGGGTGGTGCGCAATTGCATACACCCGTCCCGATTTCTTCGCATCCTTTGCACCCTCTGCGGTTGATCTTCACCAGTCACCTCAGTCATACTCGTGCCGATGGGTTATCCAGTGCGGGGTAACGCTTCATTTCCGAAATCATCCGCTTTCACGAAAATCAGGGTGGCATTCTCTGGCCCCATGACTAGGCTTGGGAAACAGGTTGATAATATCGGGTGGAAACCATGACGGACCGGACGGAAGAACTTTATCGCGACGATTCCTATCTGAAATCATGCGACGCCACGGTCGTGGAAATCACGGATCGCGGCGCGCTGGTTCTGGATCGCACGGTCTTTTACTATACAGGCGGCGGACAACCCGGCGACAGCGGCACCTTAACCTTTGACGGCGGGGCCATTCGCATCGGGACAACCATTCAGGCCGATGGGGATATTCTGCATATCCCGGAAGAAGGCCAGACTCTGCCCCCTATTGGCACAAAAGTCGTTGCCGAGATCGATTGGGACCGACGCTATCGGTTGATGAAGATGCACACGGCAATGCATCTGCTATGCGCGCTTGTCCCCTGTGGCGTGACCGGCGGTCAGGTTGGGGAAGACAAAAGCCGCCTGGATTTCGATGTCGGCGAACACACGCTGGACAAGGACGCGCTGACCGCGCAGTTAAATGACCTGATTGCACAGGATCATCCTCTGCAAACACTATGGATCAGCGATACGGAACTGGACGCCAACCCCGAACTGGTGCGCACCATGTCCGTGCAGCCGCCCCGCAATGCGGGCCGCATTCGTCTGGTCAAGGTCGGGGAAGCGGTCGATCTGCAACCTTGTGGCGGCACCCATATCGCCCATACCGGGGAAATTGGGCCCCTGCGCATTGGGAAGATTGAGAATAAAGGGGCGAAAAACCGCCGCGTGAACATTCATCTTGAAGCATAAATACGCTAGGACTGTTGCTGCCTTGATGATCCCTAACCATTGAAAGCCATAAATCATGTCACATTTTCCGCTCGTTTCCGCCCAATGGTTGAAGGGTGCCCTGTCCGACCCTGATGTGATTGTTGTGGATGCAACCTATCATCTGCCCACGGTTCAGCGGGATGCGAAGGCTGAATATCTGGAGCGCCGAATTCCAGGGGCGCGGTTCTTTGATGTTGATGGCGTGTCTGATGCATCGGATCCCCTGCCCCATATGGTTCCCAGCCCGGAGGCCTTTGGCGACATGATGGGGGCACTTGGCATTTCCAATGACAGCCATGTCGTGTGCTATGACAGCTATGGCATATTCTCATCTGCCCGCCCCTGGTGGCTGTTTCGATTGTTCGGCCATGATAAAGTTTCTGTCCTGGATGGCGGTTTGCCTGCCTGGATGGCAATGGGATACGCAACCGAATCCGGCCCTGCCCCAGTCGCTCAGCCAACCCAGTTTACAGCGGACTTCCGCCCGAACCTGTTGCGGCGCGTGGCAGAGGTTCAAGCCAATCTGGAGGGGGGGACAGAAGTGGTTTTGGATGCACGGGCTGCCAATCGCTTTAATGGCAGCGCACCAGAACCGCGCCCCGGCACACGATCAGGTCATATTCCGGGTTCGCTGAATCTTCCCTTCTCCAACTTGGTGGATGCCGATACAAAGAAAATGATCAGTGTTCACGGATTGCAATCCGCCTTTGACAAGGCCGGGATCAAGTTGGGGCGCGACAAGGTTGTGACAAGCTGTGGATCCGGCGTTTCCGCCTGTGTTCTGGCACTGGGACTGCATCTTCTGGGTGATGAGAGCGCTGCGGTCTATGATGGATCCTGGTCCGAATGGGGCACGCGCAGCGATACCCCCATCACCAATCCATCCGACTCCTGAAGAAGTATCATGAAAACACGACCCTGTACGCTTGCGGATATTCCCCATGTTGTGAACCTGTGGAAGGCCTGTGGCCTGACGCGCCCCTGGAATGATCCCGCGCAGGATATGGAAATGGCGTTGAAACACAGCGCATCGACCGTCCTGATTGGTGAATTCAATGGCGCCATTATCGCCAGTGTTATGGCCGGGTTCGATGGCCATCGGGGCTGGCTGTATTATGTCGCGGTTCGCCCCGACCTTCAGGGCAATGGTTATGGTCGCCAGATCATCACAGAGGGTGAAGACTGGTTGCGCCATAAGGGCTGTCCAAAAATCCTGCTGATCATCCGGGCAGACAATAAAAAGGTTATCGATCTATATGCCTCCCTGGATTACGTCCAGGAACCACGCGCGATGATGTCGAAATGGCTGATTGAGCCCCCCGCCCAGAATCCGGAGGCTGCCCCGTCGCGCAAGCTGGATGTGACAATCACTTATCTGGAAATGACCCAGGCCCCGCAACGCCCGCCTCGGCCAGCCCCGGTAACCCCCAAGCCACTATCATTACAGCGCGTGCACAATCCAACCGTATCCTTCTATCGCTATTTACAGCACACGGTGGGCGATCCATGGCTGTGGTGGGAACGCCGCGTGATGCCTGATGAAGCCATCGCCGAGATTGTCCAGGACCCAAAGGTTGAACTGTATGTGTTGACCATGGGCGGGGTTCCGGCCGGCTTTGTCGAATTGGACTTTCGCGCCATGCCAGACAAGGCAGAAGTTGCTTATTTCGGGCTCCTGCCCGAGTTTATCGGCCACGGGCTGGGGCCTTACCTGTTGGAATGGGGCATTGATTGCGCCTGGAACCGCAATCCCGCGCCAAAGCGCCTGACGGTCAATACCTGCACGCTGGACCATCCAAAGGCACTCAGCGGGTATCAGCGCGCCGGGTTTGAGGTGGTGGATCAAATCCATATACAAACCTCAGACCCGGTCGCCAAAGGCCACATCCCCAAATCCGTCCGCATCCTAAGCCCTGGATACCCGCCTTCGCGGGAATAACGGGGGTGATTGCCTTTGCAACACCTACGTTTCTCCGCGCCTTTTGGGTTCCCTTTCCATCGTCACCCCGGCCCTGATCCGGGGTCCAGGGCCGCAGGCGCTTCTGCCTGAATAGCCGCCTTCGCGATTCACAAATCGTCAAACTCTCATCCTGAGGAGGCGCGATAGCGCCGTCTCGAAGGATGCTCTGTAAGTATGGTGCTTATTACAGTGGGCTCCCCCTTCGAGACGCTACGCTCCTCAGGGTGAGTGTGCAGTTATAGGCGACAGCGTCACCCCAGACCCGATACGAGGTCCAGGGCGGCAGGCAATACTGCCTGAATAGCCGCCTTCGCGGTTCAAAAATCGTCAAACTCTCATCCTGAGGAGGCGTGACAGCGCCGTCTCAAAGGATGCTCTGTAAGTACGGTGCTTACAGTGCGCTCCCCCTTCGAGACGCTACGCTCCTCAGGGTGAGTGTGCAGTTATAGGCGACAGCGTCACCCCAGACCCGATACGAGGTCCAGGGCGGCAGGTAATACTGCCTGAATAGCCGCCTTCGCGATTCACAAATCGTCAAATTCTCACCCTGAGGAGGCGCGACAGCGCCGTCTCGAAGGATGCTCTGTAAGTACGGTGCTTACAGTGGGCTCCCCCTTCGAGACGCTACGCTCCTCAGGGTGAGTGTGCAGTTATAGGCGACAGCGTCACCCCGGACTTGATCCGGGGTCCAGGGCGGCAGGCGCTACTGCCTGAATAGCCGCCTTCGCGGTTCACAAATCGTCAAATTCTCATCCTGAGGAGGCGCGACAGCGCCGTCTCGAAGGATGCTCCGTAAGTACGGTGCTTACAGTGGGCGCCCCCTTCGAGACGCTACGCTCCTCAGGGTGAGGGTGCAGTTATAGACGACAGGCGCAATTGGTCCTGGACGGTGCCCTCTATTTCGTTACTAGAATCTGCCGCCTGATTTGCTTATAGTGATGGCATGATAACAATTGATGTCTTTTCCGACCCAATCTGTCCCTGGTGCTATATCGGAAAGAAGCGCCTGGATCAGGCTTTGGCTGCGCGGCCGGACCTGCCCATTGCTGTACGCTGGCGCGCGTTTCAGCTTAATCCGGATATGCCGCGTGACGGAATGGATCGACAATCCTATCTGTCTGCTAAATTTGGCGGTGCGGATCGCGCATCCGAAGTCTATGGGCAAATTCAGCGCGTTGGCGCCCAGGTTGGTATCGATTTTCAATTCGATAAGATCCCGCGCACGCCCAGCACCCTGAATGCCCATCGGCTGATTCGTTATGCTCAACGCCCCGGCGTGGAGAAGGCTGATGGCCTGATGCCTGCCCTGTTTCAGGCCTATTTCATGGATGGCAAGGATATCGGGGATGTTGCCGTCCTGTTGGATATCGCCCAAGCCGTCGGCCTGGACCGACCTGCCGTGCAGGAATATCTGAACAGCCGGGAAGACGAGGATGAAGTTCAGGCCGAAGACGTGTTCGCCCGACGCCTTGGCATTGGCGGCGTGCCCTGCTTTATCATCGACGGAAAATACGCCCTGTCCGGCGCTCAGGAACCCGAAGCCTTCCTGCCCCTGCTGGACATGGCGGTTCAGGAACAAACCGCCGGTCAGAGTTCAGTTGAGGGTTGAGCCACAATAATTTGATATTATTAAAAATATCTATTTACAAATCCTGTACATCAACAATGCCTGCGATGGATTTGATTGCCTGGCGGAAGGCAGCATTTACCTGATAGGGCTTGTCCAGGGTGAAATCGACATCGCCTTCTTCTGTGTTTAAGGCGCGGATTTCGATACGGCCACGACCGGGCTTGGCATGCCCCTCAAACACTTTGCGCAGGGCCTCAATCGGATCGGGCGTATCCAGTACAATGCGCATGCCTTTGGCGGCCTGGGCTGCTTCCTCGTCCAGGGATTTGACGGAACTGGCGGTCAGGCGCAATTCAGCATCCGCGCCCTCCCCCTTTTTATCGATATTCACCGTGACCATCAGGGGCTGGCCAGAATCCAGCAACTCCCGCGCTGTGCCCAAGGTTTCCTGGAACATCGTGACTTCAAAGTTACCACTGGCATCTGACATGCTGACAAACGCCATTTTGGAGCCGCGCTTGGTCGTCATAATCCGTTTCGCACCCACCAAACCTGCCAGCTTCACCCCTTGAGAAACACGCACCCGGCCAGCCTGAACATCCGCCCATTGGCTGATCCCCAGTTTGCCAAATGTCGCAGCATAGGCTTCCAATGGGTGGGACGACATGTAAAAGCCAATCGCGTCCAGTTCAAAGGCCAGCTTCTCTGTAGGACCCCATTCCGGCACGTTGGATAGTTTCGGGCGGTTTATGGTGGTCATTTCACCGCCAAACAATCCCGCCTGGGCGCTGACTTTATCCGCCTGCACGGCCGATCCATGACCCAATACACTCTCCAAGCTCTCGACGAGCCGACGGCGATTGCCATCCAGACTGTCAAAAGCCCCCGCCTTGATCAGGTTTTCAACGGACCGCTTGTTCAGCGCCTTGGGTTCTACCCGTTCCGCGAAATCAAAGACATCCTTGAACGGCCCGCCCTCTTCCCGGGCGCGAATGACCCCTTCCATTGCGCCAGCCCCGACATTTTTCAACGCCGCCAGGGCATAACGCACGCAACGCACCCCCTCCTCTGTTGTTTCCACAGAGAAATCGACGGCGGATTTGTTCACATCTGGCGGCAACAGGCCGATTTCCAGTCGCGCGATCTCTTCCCGGAAGACATTCAGCTTATCGGTATTGTGCATATCCAGCGTCATGGACGCGGCCATAAACTCAACCGGATAATTCGCCTTCAACCAGGCCGTCTGATAGGC
The DNA here is from genome assembly GCF_048892525.1 of Hwanghaeella sp. LZ110. Lineage (NCBI taxonomy): Bacteria > Pseudomonadati > Pseudomonadota > Alphaproteobacteria > Rhodospirillales > Aestuariispiraceae > Hwanghaeella > Hwanghaeella sp. LZ110. The sequence continues at coordinate 507,927 of NZ_JBLZHT010000003.1, forward strand.
GACCAGCGCATAGGCGGCGGCGTGGGACTTGTTGAACCCGTATCCAGCGAAAGCATTGATCAAATCAAAGATTTCATTGGCTTTCGGGGCATCAACATCGGAATGCTCCTTCGCGCCGGAAACAAATAAGGCGCGCTGTTCGTCCATTTCCGACTGAATCTTCTTCCCCATCGCCCGGCGCAGCAAATCAGCGCCGCCCAGCGTATAGCCAGACAGAACCTGGGCCATCTGCATGACCTGTTCCTGATAGATCGGAATACCAAAGGTTTCGGCCAGAACCGGTTCCAGCTTCGGATGCGGATATTTCGGTTTCTCCTGACCATGCTTGCGGCGGATATAGGTGGGGATATTCTCCATCGGGCCCGGTCGATACAGGGCCACAACGGCGATCAGATCTTCCAGCCTATCAGGCTTCAGGGTTTTCAGGACATCGCGCATGCCAGAACTTTCCAACTGGAACACGCCCGTTGAGATGCCCTTGCACAGCATTTCATAGCTTTTCGGGTCATCCAGCGGGATTTTAGCGATATCCAAAGGCTCAGTGCGGTCTGGACGCTGATCAATAAGCTTGCGAGCCTTGTCGATGACCGTCAGGGTTTTCAGGCCCAAAAAGTCAAACTTCACCAATCCAGCCTGTTCAACATGTTTCATGTTAAACTGCGTGACGGGGATTTCCGACCGGGGATCACGATACAGCGCGACCAACTCATCCAGGGGGCGATCCCCAATCACCACCCCAGCAGCATGGGTTGAGGCATGGCGATACAGGCCTTCCAGGGCCTTTGCCATCTTCACCAGCCGCGCAACCGCCTCATCCTCATAGATCTGGGCCTGCAACAGGGGTTCCCCCTCGATTGCCTGACTCAGGGTGACTGGATTGGCCGGATTGTTCGGCACCAACTTACAGATGCGGTCGACCTGACCATAGGGCATTTGCAGCACCCGCCCGACATCGCGCAGCACAGCGCGGGCCTGCAATTTACCGAAGGTTATGATCTGCGCGACCTTGTCCGCGCCATATTCCTTTTGAACATACGAGATCACTTCATCGCGGCGGTCCTGACAGAAATCGATATCAAAGTCAGGCATGGAGACACGTTCGGGATTCAAGAACCGTTCGAACAGCAGATTATAGCGCAGCGGGTCCAAATCCGTGATGGTCAGCGCCCAGGCAACGACCGACCCCGCCCCGGACCCACGGCCCGGCCCAACCGGTATTTCCTGTGCCTTGGTCCATTGGATAAAATCCGCAACGATCAGGAAGTAACCAGGAAAGCCCATCTGACCAATCACGCCTAATTCGAAATCCAGGCGCTCTTCATAAGGTTTGGCTGTAGCGATGCGCGAAGCCTCATCCATGTCCGGTGTAAAGACTTCCTCTTCCAGCCGGACTTTCAAGCCTGCGACAGAAAGGTCCCGCAATGCCTCTTCCGCCGTGCGATCGCCGCGCTTGGTATATTCCGGCAGCAGCGGCTTGATCTTTTCAGGCATATAGGCGCAACGCTGGGCAATAATGACCGTGTTATCAACTGCTTCCGGTAGGTCGGAAAACAGGGTGCGCATTTCGTCCGCACTTTTCAGACGGTGATGGGCGGTCAGTTTGCGGCGGTTCGGGTCGGTGATGACGGTCCCTTGGGCAATGCATAATAAAGCGTCATGGGCCTCGAACATTTCCTCTTTCGGGAAATAACAGTCATTTGTGGCAACCAGCGGCAGGTCATGGCGATAGGCCAGATCAATCAGTTCCGGTTCGATCCTGTCTTCTTCGACCAGATGATGGCGCATGATTTCAACATACAGACGTCCTGGAAAGATTGCCGCCAATCTAATCAGGCATTCCTCAGCCGCCGTCGATTGCCCATCCCCCAGCAAACGACCAACCGGCCCATCCGGGCCCCCAGTCAGAAAGATTAACCCCTGAGAATGGGCTTCCAAGTCGGGGATGCCAATTTGGGGCGTCTCGCCAGGCGTGGTTTTCAGATACGCTGCGCTGACCAGCTTCATCAGGTTCAGATAGCCGCTCTCATCCTGTGCCAGCAGCACGATCTTGTCAGGGGGTGGGCGAATGCCCCCTTGCAGGCCGGTTCCGGCACCTTCCCGCTCTTCCTGTCTCAGGCTCAACTGCACGCCTGCAATCGGCTGTACGCCCGCAGCAGAGGCTGCCTGAGCGAATTCCAGACCACCAAACATGTTGTTGGTATCGGTGATCGCAACGGCGGGCATTTTCTGCTCCGCACACAGCTTCACCAAATCTTTAACACGGATTGCCCCCTCCGCCAGAGAATAGGCGGAATGGACACGCAAATGAACGAATTGAGCATGATCTGTCATACCCACAGTGTAGAAATGATTCTCCCCCTGTCATGAGGAACCGTCGTGAACGAAGCGGATTTATTGGGGGTAAGCCGGGGGATAACTTCAGGTTTGGGTCGAAATGATCGACGTCACGACTCCTCAGAGGTCAATGCGGTGAAAACCTTCATGACCCGATCAACCTGTTGTTTGCCGGAAAACATCTCTTCCCCTTTGCGGGTCGCGCAATCGGATATTTCCTGCCACTTTTCCGCATTGGTGGCCAAATCAATCATGGTTGATGCGATCTGTGAGGCATCGAAGTCCGCGAACAAATATCCCGTTTTCTGATGCTCAATCACAGCATTCGTAGTCCCCGTCGCCAGGGCAGGAATGCCAGAGCGTGTCGCCTCAATAACATCGCGGCCCCAGGGGTCATTCCACCGTGATACGCGCAAAAGACACAGGGCAGACTGAAGCTCCCGTTCGGGGTACGGTGTGTGTCCCTTAAACTCAATTCTATCGGTCAATCCACGCGCCTTGACCTGGTCTCTTAGATCTTCCAGAAAATTGGTTCCACTTCGGGCCGATCCGAAGACAGCAATGCGCAGCTGCGGCATAGCCTTTTGATTTTCCAGTTCCGCTGCCACATCGATCAGCCGATCTGCCCCTTTTTCATAGTCTATATTACCAAGGTAGACGGCTACAGGGTCTTTCGGGAATGTTGGCTTTTGGGGTGGGGCTGCCGCGATATTCCAAATGACGTCCCCTGAGACGTGCGCATGATGCAAAAATGCGTCGCGTTCTTCTGGAGAAATATAAAACATGTGGGAGACCAAACCGGCCAAAGTTCGTGCCTCCCAACGGCCCCATAGATTCGATGGAATTCTGGTTCTGGAATGCCCAACAATTGGCAGATCCAGCTGCCGCCGCAACTGGGTGCCCAGCAAGAACAGACCCTCATAGTTCAAATGCACGATCTGTGCCCGATGCTCGACCGTTGCCTGGACTATTTTCTGAACGGCCTTGCGCAGCTTCAGTAGTCGTGGCGCCGTGACCGCGAATATCTTCCAGTTGTTTCGATCCCGTGGCGCGAATGAATAGATCTCAGGGACATGAATTGCCTTGATCCCGATATCTTCATAGCGCTGCTGGATTGGCCCCTTTGTACGACAGATGACCAGGGGACAAACCTTGTCACGATCAAGGCGACTGACCAATTCAAAAAGGCTGCGAGAGGAGCCACCAAAACCGCCTTCGATATCAATATGAACGGAACGTATCGGTGCCGTCACTGTATCTCTCCCCTCCAGGAGAGGCCCTTTTTGTTCAGGTACTTCTCCGTATGCCATGACACCATGTGACGTGCACCCCGACGATCTTTTGCCACTGTTGAATACGGTACAACAGCTTGTGCTTGGAGCGGTTCCATCCAATAGGTAAGATACCGTTTCTCAAATTTATGCCACTGTTTAGCGCCGACCGGTGCATGGGCCACTTTAAGAAGAAATCGCGGTACTCTGATCCATGAAGGTGCCGTTTTTTGAGGGAAATGATAGGATGGGTCGCCCCACACATTGCCCCAATTATTCTTCAACAGCATTGCCTTATACAGTGATTGGTTTGCCTTGAACCGGTAGGGCATCTCTTGCCAGAAATTAAGATACTCCGTATCCCATAGAGGCAGTCGCCAATCATACCCCGCATAGTCATATATCCGCTGTCCAGAAATCACATATTTGCTTTGCCGGTTTACCAGTTCAAGAAATTCATAAACACCATGCAATCCGCTGGTTTCTAGGGGAAGACCTTGCGCCTGATCTTGAAGGCGCGTCCGGATTTGCGCGTTGAAACCGTCCTGATCCAAATCTTCCCACAACCGATAATGCTTTTGGATCTGCGACTGTATAACGAGGTCGAGATTCTGGTCTTTGGTGGCGTCTGGGGCGAGATGACCAAATACTTTGGGAATATGCCCACCGGAGATGAAATCTCCAGAATTGCCATTCACGATCACCCCGTCTTTTGAAAGATACCCCTGCTCTTCCAACGCGCGAATGGCTGGGAGGTCCTGCTCAAAAGGGACATTAGTGCCAGTATCGGCATGCTGCAGATAGTTTGCGTGATCTTCAGAGGCAAAAAATGCGCGCATTTTAGGGATGGTGTAAGGAACAAACCGCCAGGAATAGCCAAGATCACGGGAAATCTTCTCCCCCGCCTGGGCCTCATGATTGCCCGGAATTCCATAGGAAAAGCACTTAACATTCTTAACGCCCAGATGCCGCAATCCAGATACGATCAATCGCGAGTCCAGGCCAGCGCTGAGAGGAACGAAAATTGGGCGCCCATCGACGGAGCGTGCAAGCTTTTCCAGAATGGAAAGCGTGGTCCGGGTTAATGTCTCCAAAGCATCCTCTTGGGAGACATCGACAACATCCCACGCAGAATATCTGTTATATTGGATGATATGGTCCTGGCCGTCAGGCTTAAGGATCACGGCTTGCCCTGGGGTTAATGTCTTAAGCGGCTGATACAAGGTATCGCTTCCGATCGTGTATCCAGACATTGCAAGCGCCCGCGCGGCATCCGGATTACGATCCTCATTCCCCCATTTGAACCGGTCAATTAAGGCATTGGCGTTGTCTGAAATGACCCATCGATGACCGTCCCACGCATAAAACATCGGAATTGATCGAACGCGGTCTACCGCGACAAACGCGGTCTCATCAGAAATTGAAACAAGCGCAAAATGACCGTCTATGGATTGAACGAGATCGCCAAAAGACTTTTCGGTCAGGGAGCCAATCCGGGCTACCTGATTTCTTACCGTTGCTTTATTATATAGATAGCCGCGTACCTGCATCGGCAACGCTGATCCGAATTCGTTAGAGCGCCACAAATCCGGGGCGCACAAGCATAGATCAGGAGCTTTCATAGAGCGACCTTATCCATTAGAAACCTCTAATGCTGGCAAGAGTTTGGACATGCAAAAAGTTAAAGAGGGGTACAACACAAAGCGCGTCTAGTAAATGCCAATTAGATTTCGACATCGATAACCCGCAGACCAAAAAATATTTAAATTCAATTACATAGACTGATCAAATCTGAGGTCGTATTAAGGCTCCTCACATTCCGCCATCAAGCTGCGGATGTAACCCGGCATTTCGTGGGCTTGTACCTTGGCCGCGCGAACCAGGGAGTCGAAGTGGTCGGACAGGGTTCGGATATGTTCGCGTGTATTGAACACGAAATACATCTGGCCCAAAAAGATTGCCGCGCGTCTGGGGCCGAACACCGTATAGGGGACCGCGTACACCTTGCGCCCGTCGAACAGGAACAGACGTACACGGGGATACAGCTCACTGAGCAAGGACGCCATATACTCCAATTGCTCCAACCGCACGCTTTTTGGAAATTCGTCCCAGACCCCCTGTCCCCGCGCAAAAGTGCGCAAAACCTGCCAGGACAGACAAATTTCCATCTCCATCTCCGGGATGCGCGATAGGGCCAATCGGTTCTGGATAGACGACTTTGCTTCCTCCGTCGATTTCGCCTGATAGGTGGCGTATTCCAGGGCCAGAACCGCATCCGTTTTAACCAGATCCGGCAGCGAGGACGGCACATAGCGCACCTTATATCCCACCGCATCGGTATGCCATTGTTCCAGCAATTTATCTGATCCGGCAAAGGTGTCGGGCCGCGCGATTTCAATGGATTCCCGCAGGATTGCCGCCCCCTGTCCCGGTTCTTCCGCCAGCCCCAGCAGCCAGTCCGTGCTGACCTGCAGGGCAACTGCCATGGCAGCCACCGTATCGGCGCGCGGCAGGCGGTCCGCGCTGCGCGACAGCAATTGCGACAGGGTGGATCGATCCACCCCGATGGCGCGGGCCAGACCCGACTGATTAATCCCGACATCCGCCATCGCGCTTTCCAGACGCTTGCGGAAAGAAGACACCGTTTCTCGCCGATCCAGGTTACGCCCGGTCAGATAATCGGTTGCTTTATACATATATACCTTTGTTTATAAAGATCACCATTAACCAGTAAATATAAACATACGCTCTATATTGATGACAAGTATATCGTTTTCAAAACATGAAAATCACGAGACTGTGTTCCCGCACTGCACAATTCCTTTCGGCTTCAACAACACGCACAAGTTCAACAGCACGCACAAGGATGTATATGGCCTCCCTGGCAGGAACCCCTCCCAATCTCGCCCCCAGCCCGGTTCAATCCCGTGGTCGCTCAACCCTGGCAGAATGGCCAACATGGTTGGTCTGGGGTGGCGTTTATGGTGGTTTCTTTGCGGTAACAGCCTTCTGGACCCAAATCAGCCCGTGGATCACAATTCCAGCCCTGGCCTATCTGATCTGTTGGAATGGTCATTTGATGCATGAAGTGCTGCACGGTCACCCGACCCGCAGCAACCTTATCAACCGTTTGTTGATTCTGCCCAATCTGATCGCATGGATGCCCTATGAAATCTATCGCGACAGCCATATTGCGCATCATGAGACGGATCATCTGAGCCACCCGAATTTGGATCCGGAAAGCTATTACATCGCGCCGGAACAATGGGCGCGGACGCCCGGTTTCATGCAGGCCTTATTGCGCGCCAATAACAGCCTGATCGGGCGCATGGTGATTGGTCCCATCGTTATGGTCAGCCGTTTCTGGATGTCGGAAATCCGCCGCTTTGCCTCTGGGGATACCCGCTATATCGGGGCATGGATCATCCTGATGATCAACAATCTGGCCCTGGCCTATTGGCTGTTTGATATCTGTGCCCTGCCGGTCTGGCAGGTGGCGCTGGGCCTTTATGGTGGTTTGGCCCTGGGTACAGTGCGATCCTTCACGGAACACCGGCCAGCCGACAATCAGGATGCGCGCTGTGCCATCGTAGAATCCGGCCCGATGATGCAGTTGTTATTCCTGAACAATAATTTCCATATCGTTCACCACACACACCCATCCCTGCCCTGGTACGAGATCCCTGGCACCTATTATCGCAATCGGGACTATTGGATTGCCAAGACGCAGGGTCATTGGTTCAGCACCTATTGGGATGTCCTGCGCCGCTGTGCCTTCACCGCGAAAGACAGCCCGCGGTTTCCAGACTAGGGCTAGGCGACGACGCGGGCCAACGCTTCCGCAATCTTGCGCACACCTGACAGACGCCTTTCAGAATCACTCCACGCCCGCATGATCACCATTTTATGGTCCGGCCGCAATTTCGCTGCCCCCGCCATCTTCTGAATAAAGCCGATCAGGCCGCCGGGATTGGCAAAATCATCATTGCGGAACGAAATCAGCGCGCCTTTTGGCCCGGCATCCACCTTTGAAATTCCCGCCGCCTTACACGCCTGCTTTATCGCCACAATCTGCAACAGATTGGCAACTTCCTCCGGCATGGGACCAAAGCGGTCCACCATCTCGACAGCAAAGCGATCAATCTCCCGCGTGTCTTTCAAATCGGACAGTCGGCGATACAGGCCCAGGCGCACCGACAGGTCCGGCACATATTTCTCTGGGATCAGCACGGCGATTCCGACATTGATGGTCGGTGTCCAGGTTTCTTCAATCTCTTCTGCAGCGACATGATCGCGGGCGGCGGCGACGGCCTCTTCCAGCATGCGCTGGTACAGTTCCACCCCGACTTCCTTGATGTGACCGGACTGTTCTTCGCCCACCAGATTACCGGCACCACGAATATCCAGATCATGACTGGCCAATGTGAAGCCCGCCCCCAGACTGTCCAGCGTTTGCATGACATCCAGGCGCTTGCGGGCGGTTTCGGTCAGGACCTTGCCCGGCGGCAGGGTCAGATAGCAATAAGCCCGCTGTTTGCCGCGCCCGATGCGCCCGCGCAATTGATACAACTGAGCCAATCCGAACATATCGGCCCGGTGAATGATCATCGTGTTGGCATTGGGAATGTCCAACCCGCTTTCCACGATATTGGTGGACAGCAGGATATCATATTTCCCGCCAACGAAGTCTGTCATGACCTCTTCCAATTCGCGCGCGGCCATGCGGCCATGAGCCATAGCGACATTGGAATCAGGTGATAATTCGCGGATACGCTCCCGCACGCGGTCCATATCGGCCAGCCTTGGGCAGACATAGAATATCTGACCGCCGCGATATCGTTCTCTGCGGATGGCTTCCCTCAGGACAACGGGATCATAGGGCAGAACAAAGGTTCGAACCGCCAGACGATCCACCGGCGGGCTGGCAATGATCGACATCTCGCGCACCCCGGCCAGGGCCATCTGCAAGGTCCGCGGGATTGGCGTCGCGGTCAGTGTCAGCACATGAACATTGGCGCGCAATTGCTTCATGCGTTCCTTCTGCTGCACGCCGAAATGCTGTTCCTCATCAACGATCAACAGGCCCAGATCACGGATTTTGATGGATTTCGCCAACAGGGCATGGGTGCCAACGACAATATCGATTGTGCCATCGGCCAGACCTTCCTTTACGCCCTCCGCCTCTTTTCCCGTCACAAGGCGGGACAATTGGCGCACCCGTACCGGCAATCCTTCAAAGCGTTCTTTGAAATTGCGGAAATGCTGACGGGCCAAAAGGGTCGTGGGGACGACGACAGCGACCTGTTTGCCGGACAGGGCGACCAGGAAGGCGGCACGCAGCCCAACCTCTGTTTTGCCAAACCCGACATCCCCACAGACCAGCCGATCCATTGGCTTGCCGGACCCCAGATCCTCAAACACGTCCTGAATGGCGCGCAACTGGTCTTCGGTTTCGGTGAAGGGGAAGCGCGCGCAGAATTCATCATACGCCCCTTCCTGCGGGACAACAGGATCGCCTTTGCGCAAGGCCCGCTCCGCCGCGATCTTCATCAGCGACTCGGCGATTTCCCGAACCCGTTCCTTCAGCCGCGCCTTGCGGGCCTGCCAGGCGGCCCCGCCCAGCTTGTCCAATTGAACACCTGAATCTTCCGAGCCATAGCGCGACAGGACTTCCAGATTCTCGACCGGCAGGAACAGCCGGTCATCGCCCGCATACAGAATGCGCAGGCAATCATGGGGCGCGCCATCAACACGCAGCGTCTCCAGCCCGTCATAACGCCCGATGCCATGTTCGACATGGACGACCAGATCCCCGGCCTCAATGGCCGACAGCTCGGAGATGAATTCCTCTCCCTTACGGCGGCGGCGGGCCGGGCGGGCCAGACGTTCCCCCAGAATATCAGGTTCGCTGAGCACTTGAACCGTATCCGTTTCAAAGCCCGCATCCAGTGGCATCAAGCCAATCGCGGCCTTTCCAGGAGACAGAGTTTCTATATCCGACCAGCTTTTCGCATCACTCAGGTCGGCGACGCCCCCTTCGCGGATCAACAGTTTCAGGCGTTCCCGCGCGCCCTCCCCCGATGCTGCAATCAGGGTGCGCTTTGTTGTCGCCTCGGCAATACGTTGGGCGACAGCCTCAAACAAATCGATATCGGGCGATTTTCGGGCAACGGCAAAATCCGGCACCCTTTTGCCAGCGGCATCCAGCGTTGCCTCCTGCCCGGCATCCGGTTTCGGGTAGGGGTTGAAGGTAAAAACCTGTGCCAGATCCAACCGCTCCCCCCAGCCATGCTGTGTGAAATACAGCATATCGGGCGGGATCGGCTTATAGGGGGCCGCCCCATCCTCATCCGGGCTGCGGCGCTTGGATCGGATGGATTCCTCTTCCTTGCGCGCGGCATAGTGATCGCGGATCGTCTCAATCCGCGCCTCGATTGCCTCTTCCCCCTGGGCATCCAGAAATATCGGGGAATCGGGCAGCCAGTCTGGAATGGTCTCCATATGATCGTGGAACAGTGGCAACCAATGTTCGACGCCGGGGGACCTGCGCCCTTCGCTCACTGCATCGAACATCAGATCGCCACTGGCATCGCCGCCAAACAACATGCGATAGGCCTGGCGAAAGCGATCAATATGCTCCCGGTCCAGCATGATTTCGCTGACCGGGCGCAGAATCATCTGGGTCGCCTCGCCCAATGTGCGTTGATTCATGGCATCGAACCGACGGATCGTCTCTAACTCATCACCAAAGAAATCAAGGCGCAGCGGATCGGCCTCTCCCGGTGGAAAGACATCCACAATCCCGCCCCGGATCGCATATTCACCGGGTTCGCGAACCGTCGTTGCGCGGCGATAGCCATTGCGTTCGTAAAAGGCCTGCATCGTCTCAACCGGAAATCGGGTGCCCGGTTTTGCCACCAGGGTGGCGTCCCGGAAGGATTTTGCAGGCGGGACCTTCTGTAAGACAGACGCAATTGTGGTCAGAACAACCGTTGCCCCCTGTCTCCCTGCCGCCAGAGCGGACAGGGCCTCCAGCCGCCCCGCAACGCTTTGTGCATTGGGCGATACCCGATCATATGGCAGGCAATCCCAGGCAGGCAGCAGAATTTGCGGCAGGTCCGGTGCAATAAAGCTCAGTCGATCCGCAGCCGCCCGCATACGGGTCTCATCCCGCATCACAACCAGGATCGGCTTTTCAAATTCGGTGGCGGCCTGGGCCAGGATCAGCGTATCGACACCTTCCGGCGCGCCCGCAATCTCCGTCTTGCCCAGCCCCTCCAGGAAGGGACGAAATGATATCAAGGGGACCCCAATGGATCTTTGGCGAATTGAAAAATATCCTGGAAAATAGGACCATTAACCTCTGGCGGGATCTCAGCCCCATGCACCAGCATGGAATAGAATACCTGATCGGGGATGTGCAGCAGCGCTTCGAACACATCCAATTGCTCATCCTGATACTGATCCAGGCGTTTATCCGCAAAGTTTCCCAGGATGATATCCATTTCCTTCATCCCGCGATGCCAGGCGCGAAACCGCAATTTCTTGCGGCGGATATCAGCGGGAATTTTGTTATCATTCATGGAAAGCATGGCAAGGTCCCAACTCTTGGACAACGGTTTGGCTGCGGTCAGCCCGATAGGACTTAGCGCATGGCTGAGGCTTTTACAGCCCTAATGCGATCACGGCAAACCCCGGCACAGAAATTTTGTTCCTCAGCGCTGTTTTCGCGGGGCGACTAAGGCGATAGACTGCCTGGACAAAGTCCGTTTCTAAAGTTGATCGGTATGCGCCCGGAAATTCTATTCCCCCTTTTTGCGACGCTAAACAGCCTGAAAGGCGTTGGCCCGCGCATCGCCCTGCTGTTGGAAAAAGCGGCGGGACCGCATGTCGTGGACCTGTTATGGCATCTGCCCCGCGAAGTAATCGACCGGCGCGACCGGCCCTCCGTCGCAGACGCACAACCGGGAAAAATCGTTACCTTGCAGGTGCATGTCGGCAAACACGAAGCCCCGTCCGACAAGCGCCGCCCCTATCGCATTCACTGTTCGGATGTGACCGGGCCCCTGATCCTGACCTTCTTTCGCGGTGATAAGAAATATCTGGAACAAATCCTGCCACAGGGAGAGGAACGCCTGATTTCCGGGCGGTTAGATCTGTATCAGGGCATCAAACAAATGGCCCATCCGGATCATATCCAACCGCTGGTTAAGGCCGATGAAATCCCAGACATTGAACCTGTCTATCCGCTGACCGCCGGAATCACGCCAAAGGTACTTTCCAAAGCAATAGCAGCAGCACTCAGCCGCGCGCCGGACCTGCCCGAATGGCTGAATGCGGAACATCGCAAACGTGAAGGCTGGCTGTCCTGGCGCGACGCCCTGATGCAAGCGCATATGCCCGGCAGCAGCGGCGATCTGTCCCCGCTTGCCAAGATGCGCCAAAGGCTGGCCTATGATGAATTGCTGGCGAATCAATTGGCCCTGACGGTCGTGCGGCGCAATGCAAAGCGTCAGGGTGGTCAATCTCTAAAAGGCGATGGAAACCTGCGAGAGGCCGCCCGAAAGGCCCTGCCCTTCACCCTGACTTTAAGCCAGGAAACCGCCTTATCTGAAATTTTTGCGGATATGGAATCACCCCAACGCATGCTGCGCCTTTTGCAAGGGGATGTTGGCAGCGGCAAGACCGTCGTCGCCTTGATGGCAATGTTGAACGCCGTGGAATGCGGTGGTCAGGCCGCCCTGATGGCTCCCACTGAAATCCTGGCGCGACAGCATTTTGAAACGATTGCGCCGATTGTTGCCAAGCTGGGCCTGAAATGCGTCGTCTTGACCGGGCGGGATAAGGGCGCTGCCCGAAAAGAAATCCTGGCGGCCATTGCAGAGGGGCGCGCCGCATTGGCAATCGGCACCCATGCGCTGTTTCAGGACGAAGTTGCCTTTCGCGACCTGAAACTGGCGGTGATCGATGAACAGCATCGCTTCGGCGTGCATCAACGCCTGACATTGGGGGGTAAGGGAATTCGGACCGACATGCTGGTGATGACGGCAACCCCAATTCCCCGCACCCTGACCATGACCGCCTATGGCGACCTGGATTCCTCTCGCCTGACCGATAAGCCGCCAGGGCGCATTCCCATCAAAACCGTTGTCATTGCAAACAATCGTCTGCCCGATGTCGTCGACGGGTTGCGCCGGAAACTGGCGGAAGGGGCCAAGGTCTATTGGGTCTGCCCCCTGGTCGAAGAATCCGAAACCAGTGATTTGGCCAATGCAGAAGGGCGCTATGCCGATCTGTGCCACAGTTTTGGGGAAACCCGCGTATCGCTGGTGCATGGCCGCATGAAAGGCAAAGAGAAAGACGCCGCCATGGCGCGGTTTATTGAGGGGCCCGCTGATATTCTGGTGGCAACCACAGTGATTGAAGTCGGCGTAAACGTACCTGCCGCCTCTGTAATGATCATCGAGCAGGCGGAACGCTTCGGCCTGGCACAATTACATCAATTACGCGGGCGCATCGGGCGGGGTGATGCGGCCTCCACCTGTATTTTATTGCGCGCAGAACACATGACCGAAACCGCGAAAGAGCGCCTGCGCACCCTGTCCGAAACCGACGATGGCTTTGTGATCGCTGAAAAAGACCTGGAATTGCGCGGGGCCGGCGAAATCCTGGGCACCAAGCAAAGCGGCCTACCCGAATTCCGCTTGGCCGATATCGCCCTGCATGGCGACCTGATGCGCGTCGCCCATGACGATGCCCGCCTGATTCTGGAAACAGACCCCGAACTCAACGGCCCGCGCGGCAAGAATTTGCGGCTGTTGCTGTACCTCTTTGAACGAGACGCCGCGATTGGGAATTTGAAGTCGGGTTGACGGATAAGACTCCGCAAACCCCGTTTGCTGTTCCTGGGCGGTTGATCTTTAAAACGTGCACTCACCCTGAGGAGCGCAGCGCCTCTAAGGGTGCCTTTCTGCAAGCACCCCCCGTCATACCCGCGCAGGCGGGTAGGTGGAGTCATGTTTGAAGTGCAACGGTTATTGATCCTTCGTTAAATACCTCGAAGGGGGTTTTGAACCCAAGACATTTTCGGGGCGTTTGGTTTTGGGCGTTTTGGATATCGGCGATATCTGATTGCGTAATTTTGG